>NZ_CP049256.1:1503876-1804652 GCF_011046485.1 Microbacterium sp. 4R-513 | reverse complement strand
TCGTCGCTTGGCGAGGGCAGAGCGAGGCGATGACGGCGCCGCACGCTCATAACGACATTGAGATCAATTTCTGCGCCGCTCCGCTGACGTATGACGCAGCCGGAGGTGTCTACGAGGCGCCGGCGGATATCCCGGTGGCGTTCTGGGGATCCCGGCCCCACCAGCTCGTCGAGATCAGCGCTGAGGAGCCGCACAACTTCGTCACGGTTCCTCTTGCACAGTTCATGTCGTGGGGCGTTCCGGCTGGGGTGAAGAAGATGCTGCTCCAGGGATTGATCCTGGTCGGACCGCGCGACGTGAGCTGGGCCGACTTGCCCTTCGCATTCGACCGGTGGACGCGTGACTTGTCCGATCGGCGAGACCCTGCCGTGCGCGCGGTGGAACTCGAGGTCGAGGCGTTGATATTGAGGATGACGCTCGGCGAATGGGCCTCCGCGACGTCTGAGCATCCGCGACCGTCTCTAGACCTACGGAGAGCGGCCGACATGGCTACCTATCTCACTGAGAACATGGCTCGCCCGGTGCGAGTGACCGACGTTGCAGACGTCGTCCATCTTCATCCGAATCGCGCTGCAGCCATATTCCGCCATGTCTTCGGCGTCGGCATCGTGCGCTATCTCTCCCAACTGCGAGTGGCGGAGGCTCAACGACTTCTGCTTACGACAGACCTGTCATCGGAGGCCGTCGGGAGTCGAGCGGGTTTCGGCTCCGCGAGCTCGTTTCACCAAGTGTTCCTGGCCGAGTGCGGTAGTTCGCCCCTGCGCTGGCGTCAAGAGCATCGAGGCTCCACCGAGCGCGCGAGAGTTCCAAGTCAGTAGGCGTGGCCGGGTCGCTCGCCGATAGGAGCCAGGCAGATGCCGGCTCTCCCCCGTTCAGCCCCATGCGTGCCGGTCGGAGGGCGGACACCCTAGAAGTCCCAGGACTCGCCCGCTGACCTGGGAAGCCCGGAATTTGGCGGACTCTGCGGCACGGCCGTCAATTCGTGCCACCTGCGTGCCACTCCTCGCCGGTGTCACCTCAGGATGTCCTCCTGTGCGGGAAGTGGCTCTCCTTCAAGGCTCATCGACGAGTGCAGGCGCAGCCAGATCAATGACGTGCCCCCCCCCCCCGTATAGCGGACACCCATCGGGCCGATCATCGCGCCGGCTATTCGAGCATCCTGCGTTTCGTGCAGGCCAACGGCTCGAGCCGACAGCTACCAGGGCGCGCACCGAACGCTGGCCCGCCGGCTTGTGGTCCTCGTGGATTCAGCGAGGTCTCGCCGTTCTCGTCGACCGCCGTGCCACGACTCGCGGCCCGTCGTACGAGCAGTGCCCGATCACGGGTCGCTGGCGCCGCCTAGTGAAGTCCGCCCGGTGGCCGCGGCCGGGGCGTAGCGTGATTGCGTGGCGAGCTCACAGGCCGGTGGATACCGCGCGGGCGGGATCGGCTGATGGATGCCGCGGCCCGGGCCGAGCTGGCAGCGTTACGTCGCCGCGCGTACGATCGGGGCGCTGACATCGCCGGCGACTCGGTCGCGCTGAAGCGTCTCACAGAGCTTGAAGAGCTCGCCCGCTCAGCTGGGCGGTGGGCAGCGCCCGCGGCGTCTTGCACGCCGGGCGCCCCGCTGGCTGGGTCGAGACCCGATTCCGTCGCGCCTGCAGGCCGGACGGCTACCGGGCGTACGCTCGCGGGCCCGCTCTCGCCCCGCCATCGGCTGATCGTCGCCGCCCTCGCTTCGGTCGCGGTGATTGCGGCCGCCTTCGGCGCGGCCCGCGAGCCGCCGGCGGTTCCAAACCCGACCCTCGCGGAGGCAGCGACCGCATCCTCGCCCGTAGTGTCTGCCACGACTGAGCTCACCGCAAGTCACCCCGTGACCATTCCCCTGCTCGTCGACAGTCGCAGCGGTAAGTTCATCGACGTCCGGCCTCCGCCTGAGATGCCCGTATCCATCGTCAACGGCGTGACGAGCTGGGCGCAACCTCTCGGCGTCCACTTTGGATGGGCGGCGTGGGCCGCCGGAACATCAAGCGGGCAAGGACAGAAGAACTGCCTGCTGCTGACCAACGGTTCCGCGACCGAAGCGAAATGCATTCCTCGCGATGCCACGGCGAACGGAGCGCTTGAAGTGTCGCTCGCGTACGACAAGCTCGCTGCACAGCAACGGCCACCGAGTATGACTCTCGATCAACGTGTGACCTTCACATGGGGAGACGGGGCCTACATCACCATGAAAATCACCGACAACAGGACGGAGTAACTCAACCCGTCGAGCCCCGAAACTAAGTCGCTGCGAACGAGCAGTCAGGGACCGGTAGATGGCACCGTCCACGGAAGGATCGCGCGGGTGCGTCTCAGCAGCTGCCGCGACCGCTCCCCTAGTGCGCAGTGCCTGTAAACGGATCCCTCCGGCCGATCGCGCGAGATCACCATCGTGACGGCTGGGGACCCATATCCTTCGGGATCTGACCGCAGATGTCGACTGGACGGGGAAATAGCAAAGCCGCGCGTTGAGGGACCGACTTGCGCACCCATCGGCGAACGGCGGTGTCGGCTCACCCATCTGCCAGACCTTCACGATGGCGCAGTTAGCCACCCTCGCCCATACGCGAGAGGCGTCCGGGGCGAGCCCAGCTCCTCGGCGGAACCCCACGTGAGCCGACGCAGTTCACGTCGTCGCGAACATCAGGGTGACAGATCCAGCGGCGAGTAGCGGAACCGCTCGCCATATGACGCGGACTTGCTCCGATCTCATCGATCGAATCTGCGCATCGGAGTGCGCTGGGTTGGTTGTCGACTCGAGTGAGGGAGCGGAGTGTCGCCAGTTGACCGATTGATGTCCTCGGATGAGAAGGGCCGTGCCTGTCAGAGCGATCGAAACTCCGATCAGTGCGATCCCAAGCGACAGTGGCTCCATTGCAGGCACACCGCCGCAGGACTCCCTTCCGACAAAGAGCTGCCACAGTGCGATCGCGAAAGATGGCAATGCCGGCGCATACATCGCCCACCGCGGCGTTGCTTGGGCGAACCGAGTTTGAAACTCGCCTTGGTCGGCCATCCCACGCGTGATCCAGACTGTCAGCCAATCGCCCGTCACCGCACACAGAACGGCTGCAGTAAGGAAGACCGCACCGATGAAGGATTCGAGACCGCATAGGACCGGCTGCGGAGCGTCGAACAGGGTAGTCGCTACTGTGACAGCCCACCCTTCAGCCCCCACACGAGCCCCTTACCGGAAGTAACTGCTCCCCCAAAGCACGCCCTTGGTCACGGTTCCCGCTCATCGTAGCGTTCGGGACGGGCCGAAAGGACAACGGGTCTCGCGCTCACGGGCGCGGCCCGATGACGCCCTAACGCAGACTGGCTACGGCACGGTGACGGACCGTCATTCGGCCAGGTAACCGGTGCGCGGATCGACCGCGGATAGAAAGGCGCGGATGTGGGCGCGGACCTCCTCGGCCGTGAACGGTGTCGCCGCTGGTCCTCCGACCGAGAACCCGTAGCCGGCGTTCGGTCCGCTGACCCACGTGTGGTGGACAGAGGCGCCCTCTCTCACCACATCAAAATCTTCGCCATCGACGACATATCGCACTGGCTCGGTCATCACGCCATCGTCCCACGAGCAGTTGGCCGGCACGTTCGAGGACCGCACGCGGGCTGCCGCTGGTACTGGAAATGAAGGCGCTCTCAGCACCCGGCTTCCAGCGATGAAGCATCGAGCCTCATGCAGCTGCTCGGCGCAGGCTGCGGTGAGCGGTACTGTGGCGCCATGCCGTGGAAGAGGTACTGGACTGGCCTGGTCATAGCCGTACCGCTGGGTGTTCTGCTGGGTCTCGGCGCCGCCCACCTGATCTCTTCGGCGCAGTTGGGATGGGGATCGGCCAATGCGCTGGCGGAATACGGGGCGGTTCTTGGAGCCATCGATGCTGTTTTCGCAGCCGCCGGAGTGACGGTCGGGGTGCAGGTGCGGAGCAGCCGGTCCGCTGACGATCCCAACATGCTCGTCGTGGCCGGCTCCGTCGGCGCCAGCGCGGGTGCGGCCTCTATATGGCTTCTATTTGGGTTGTTCTTCGCGCTGATGGGAGGACTCTCCATCCTGCCCCTCGCGATCATCTTTGCTGTCGCGTCCGGGCTGATCGCTGGAATCAGCTGCGCCATCTTCATGATTGTCGCCAATCAGATCGCCCTATTGCACTCGCGCCGTTGAGTAGCCACCACGCACGGATGACTGCCCCTGCGTTGAACGCCAATCGCCCGCACGCGACACCGCGGCCGCGGCGGCGCGATAGAGGACCGGTGATTGATGCCGGGCGAGGCGGGCTGCGGCGACCGGACCGGCCCACTTCGGTGGCCGCGAGCGTGCGCGAGCTCCGTGACGTTCCCTGTGGAGAAACGGTGAGGCGGGGACCCCTGGTTCAGGCACAATGGCTCGGCGGACCGGGATCCGCGCACGAGCGGAGCACCCATGACCAACGTCGCTGACGTCATCGCACAGTCCGGCACCCCGTCCGGGGCGACCGTCGACTTCTCCTCCTACATCATCGTTTTCGCGTCGGTGGCAATCGCCGCAATCGTGGGCAAGGCGATCTTCGCCCGGCGCGCCAAGGCGAGCGTGGCCAGCACAGTGCCCGGCGCGACCGCCGGCGCAGCCATCAGAATCGCACCCGCGCCGCCATTCCCCGCCGATGTGGCACGCCTCCGGGCGCTGCTCGGCCAGCCCACGCCCGCACCCCGCATCACCAGGTACACAATCCCGGTCGTGACGGTGGACAATCGATCACTGATCATTCGCGACAAGAAGATCGGCGAGATCCTCGTCATCCCGCTGGAAGACATCGCATCGATCGAAGCGCGGGATGCATCGCTCAGACCGAAGGGCACCTTCCTATCGCGAACTTACCCGTCCTTGTGGGTCACCGTCCGGCGAGGCACAACTGAACTCACCGTGCCGCTGACTCCCCTCGTGGGCGCGTACGACAAGGCCCGTCCGTCCGATGTCGCGGCAATGGCCGCCGAACTCAACGCGCACCTGCAGCCGTCAATACACTGACATGAGTTGGGCCGCGCTATCAGCCCCGAACCGCCAGACGCTCAACCCGGGGCACAGATCCGTGCGCGCTCAGCGACTAGCGCATGCCCGCATCGGTCGCGGATGTCTTCCAGGTCATCCCAACGTGAAGGTCCTGAAAGTTGACAGGTCCCCAGCCGTTGCTACACATGAGTGTCAGGCGGTTTGCGGTAGGCGCGACCTTGCGAATACCGACATTGCCCATGCCGGTGTGCATGACGTCGCGGGTACCCCGCCAAGCGTTCCAGAACCGGAGCACCACTGCCTGCGCTGTCGTCGGCACCGCATCAAGATCGATGACGGGTGGTGCGGTATCCGTCCATAAGACGATGCTCGTGGACCGCTGTCCCGCAACTTCCAGTGTCCCGCCGCGCGCTTCAATGCATAGCGCTTGGGGACGGTCGGTCCCCGCGGACAGTTCAATTGTGAACCGCGACTGCGGCAGTGGACCTACCTCAACCCACAGATGCACTAGCTCCCCGTCGAGCTCTATGGGCTCACCCTTGGAAGTGTTGAATAGCTCAGCCAGGGGGACGGTCATCCCGATGTTGTATCACGGCACCCACGTAGCCGGCGGGGTGCTCGGCGAGGGACCCCCTATCGGGGCGCGGGTTACCGTGCGCGGAGACGACCAGCGCACACTCGGGCCACCGGGCGGCGGGGGTCGTAGTTGCCATTTCTGAGCGGGTCGCAAACGCTAGCCTGGCGTTGCTCGACGGTCCGAGCGCATCGCGTTGCATCCGAGGAGGCGAAGACGTGACGAAGTGGTGGTCGAGGCAACCAGATCCGTTCGATGTAGACCCGACATGGAAGGGGCCGTTCGAGTCGGAAGCTGAGGCTCTGGCGTCGTTGGAGATTCAGCCCGGCGAGCCTTGGGGCGGTACCGTCTGGGAGGAGCCCGACGACTTCGACCCCCACGCGGAGGCGTCGGAACAGGCCGCGGCTCGCAGCGGCAAGGATCAGTTCGCCGCCGGCGTCGCTGCTCTGGAGCGAGCCGACAAGGCCCCGTTCCTGTCCCCGGACTACATGCACTACGCGCGCGTCGCCGCTGATCATTTCGAAGCCGCCGCCGCGTCGCTCGCCGGTGTCGACGACGAGCTCGCCGCCAAGGCTACGGAGGTCGTGCAGGGGCTTGAACTGTTCCTCGCGCAGCCGTGGCCCGTTGACCCATCAGACGCAGACGTCGAAACCCGAGACTTCGTCCCCGACGATGGGGATGAGCCCAGCGCTCCGCGTGAGCATCAGTCGCGCTACCCGTCCGGGATCACCAGCACTGTCCATTGGGAGTGGAAGGACGACACCTTCCGGGTAATGGGCGAGGACACAAAGCCGGGTGACGCCCAATACGAGTACGCCGCCACGGTTCGTGGTGAGGCGTTGGTGAAGCTGGCGGAGGCGCTCGCAACGGACGTCGACGGAATACCGGACGCCTGGGCGGCGCAGATCCAGACGATCAACACCCCCGGGTTCGTGACCTGGCTGAGGAACCACGACATCGAGTTTCAGTTCTGGAACTGGCATGACGGCGACTGGTTCGAGACCGCCGAACGCACGTTGACGGAACGGGACCGCGTCGAGTTCGTCCGCAGGCGTCTTGGCCCCGGTGCCACTGACGAGGAAGTGGCGCTTGCCCGTCAGGGCGAATGGGATGACCCGTCCATCGACCTGGGTCTGCTCCATGGAGGGTGATATGTCGAGTGGCGCGTCAGCCGCCAGCGACCATGCAAATTGGCGCTGAACGCGCAGCGCGTATGAGCACCGGTCAGCGGACGCTGAGTTGCGGGTCCCGGTCCGGTTCCCCCTTACCTCGAGGCGGTGCATGAGCAGGGCATGAGTGTTGAGCGCTGGTGGTTGTTCTATCCAGAAAGTGGCGCCGTGCGTAGGGTGATCGCCATGGGCGAAGACGGGTGGCGCGCTTTCCTGTCCGGCGACGGTGTCGAGGACTGGGTGATTCTGCACGGTGGGCCGACGGCGGTGTTCAAGGTGGCATCGCTAGGCGACGCTGTCCGCTTAGCGGCGGCCGTGTCGGAAGTGCCCGGCCTTGGGCCGCGCACACTGCTCACGGCGACCTCGGATCGCCTGACAGTAAAGCTCACTCGTGAGATGTGGGGAACAGAGCGCGATCATCTCGAGGTCGCCCGCATGATCTCCGCACTCGCGCGTCGGCAGGGTGCGATCGCGGATCGGCAGGCGGTGCAGGAGATCCAAATTGCGATCGCCGCGAAGCCCACGGCGATCGACCTGCCGTTCTGGCGTGCCGTGCTTGGCTACGCGCCGTTGCACGAAGACAACTGCATTGATCCGCTCGGCCAAGGTTCGACCGTCTGGATGCAAGATCTCCCCCCGTCCAAACCGCTCCGCCACGCCATGCATCTGGACGTTTCGCTCGCCCGCGACCAGATCGAAGAACGTCTTGCTCAGGCGGTCGCCGCCGGGGGACGAATCGTCGACGACTCGGAAGCCCCGAGCGCGTGGATCCTCGCGGATCGGTCAGGCAACAAGGTGTGCTTGGCGGCATGGCCCGACGGCGCCCACCCCGCAGAGGCAGACAACGTGGAAGCCACGAGTGTCACCTGACACGAAGCCAGGCGTGCCCGCGGACAGGTCCAGCCGCAGCACCAGCGCTCGATCAAGGACCCATGAACGTGCCGCGCCCAACAGCCGTCCCTGGCGTGCGGCGCTGACGCGTTCGATTGGCGTTGGCCTCATGGGTCGGACACTTGTCAGGGTCACGAATCGTCGCTCACGTCGTCGACAAAGCGCGGAACGTCTGAGCCGGAATCCGGGCCGCGGTGGCAGCGTACGCGGCTTGGACGTCACGTGGGCGCTGTATCCACCGACGCTCGTCGACACGTACCGATCGCGCTCGAGAGTGCTGACCGGCGTCAGGGGACCCCGGCCTCAAGTGAACAAGTCCGCCGTGGTGAGGCCCGCATGCGGGCGGAGATCGTCGAAGATATCGAGCCACGTTCCCACCCCGATCAAAGCTCTCAAGGCCTCCTCGACGAGGATCGGGGCGAGCACCCTCCGATTCGACAGGAGCTCTACCTCCGCAGGGGTTGCTCTTCTTCGACGGTTCCCTGAGTAGTCGACCACGTCGAATTGGTCCGGCACCGCAACGAGCTCCTTATAGGCCGGCAACGGCATGCCGGCAGCCACCGGGGCATTGCCGACTGTCACCCAGTCACCAACGTGAAGCTTTGCGTCCAGCGAGAGGGCAAGTAGCACCACAGGCGACCCTGTCGCCTTGACAGCCTGAGCTTCCGTCGCGTCCACGGGCACAAGGTCTTCCAGGATGGCGAAATAGAGCGCGCTAGAGCGGTAGTTAGCGACGACTTGCCCGACACCGGCACGCCCGTCACCCACCGGCACGATGAATACATCGCCAACCTCGGTCTTCCGTCTCACCACACGTCTCCTCCCACATCCCAGTACCTCGCATCATTCATCTGGTGCCGAGCGTCCTGGAGTCCACCGTCCGAATTGCTGGGGTTTGCCGGGCCGCCCGCCTGACGGATGAAGAACGCTTCCGCACGGTCGAGTTGGACACCAGGCTCCGCTTCAATTCCGAAGCTGAACACGGCCCGGATGCGGGAAAGCAGACGCCGGTCCGGTAGCGGCCGGAAGCACTGCAGATATTCCGGGGAGCGACCAATCTGGCAGCTCAGTTCTCAATCGGCCACCCTAACGGTCGTATAGCTCACCTGCGATGCGGGTGAAGTGTTCGCGGTCCATGCTGAATCCCGTCCGCAATAGACCGTTCGCGTGCACGCTGAGGATGTGGTCGGTGTTGCAGGTGCTCCTGCCGGCGCGGGCGGCTGCGTCATCGCAATCATCGTTCATCGCCATTCACCGTTCGGTAGCCGATGAGCATCGGTCGGGGGTAGCCGTCAGGATGACCCTCCTCCGGGGTGCCATACAGGATCCGTTCCCTCGGCTCCTGTCAGTTCCACTGGCTTCTTTACGACGAAGTCCCGGGGGCTAGCCTCCGCGATGATTGCCGCCAGTTCGGGGTTCATGAGCCACTGGCGGAACGCCATCAGCCCGTCACCGAACCACTCGGGGCTCGCCGCCACGTCGTGCCCCGCCAGGATCCCCGGATCGATCATGGGCGGCAAGATGCCGAAATCCAATGGCACCCATCTCCACACTCCGCAGTCGGCACACTGCGCCCCTGCTCGCCCATGGTGTTCAAGGCCCTTCTTCTCGAGCCCCTCAGGCGCGAACCACCGCTCGCCCACCACAGGGATCAGGATCTGGAATGCCCGCCCAGGTGAAGATGCGTGCCACTGAACTTCGCGCAACTCGACAGCGAAGCGGCCACGAATAGCGTCAGCGGCCTTCTCGCCCACACAGGGGCTGTCGTAATGCCAGTACGGAACCCACCCGCCCTCGGGCCGCATCGATTTTCGTTGCAGGACGAGCGACCCGGTCTGAGGCCCGTTTGGTACGCCGCAAGCGTGGCACCACCCGTCCTCGCCATACATCGGCGTTAGACCGAACGACACTTCGGGCCACGGCCAGCCGCGATTGCGTTTGAACTTCAGCTGCACGAGGTCAGTCACGACGTCAAGCCCAATCGCTCGAGGATCTCGGGATGGTTGCCACATGGCGAACGTTATCGCGACCGGTGCCGCTCTACCGGACGGCTAGGTGTACCGGATCAGGCTCCGGCCTACGGGCAGGCATGCCCGAGTGAGGACCCCTTGTGAGCGTGGTCGGCTCGTCTACGGTGGTGGGACGACCAAAGGAGCGATCGTGACCCAGAAGTCATCAACGTGGACTCGTGTGAAGAGGTTCTTTCGCCCCGAGCCGGAGACCTACGACACGCGTCGCCCGCGTGCCGGTGAACCCGCACCCGGGCTCGAAACGCAGAAGTACGAGGCGACCGACTCCCGCCGGCACGGCGGCACCGGCGCGATCGGCGGACACTGACACCCGAATTCGGACGCTCGGCCCGCGCGCCCCGTCAACCGGCCCCGGATCGTACGTAACAACGCGCGCCGAGCGACCCTCCCTCTAGGACTGTAGAGACAGCAGAACCAGGTGATCCCCATTGCTAGCTCGGGCAGCATGAGTATCGAGACGTGCGTGCACTGCGGCGCTCCGATCGACCTTCACGACCGCGATCTCCGCTTCACTCATCCTGAGCCGGTCCTTCGTGCTCTGGACATCAGTCCCTCGGACATCTGGATGACCGGGAAGGACGCCGCCGAGTCCGTGCTCATGCAGGTTCAGGGGCTCGGCGCATTCGTCCGCGCTCTGCTCCCCGTGCAACTGACCGGCGGCTACGCGGTGACCTACGGTGTCTGGGTCGCGATCGACGCCGCCGACTTGCCCCATGTCATCGACGTGTGGTGGAAGCCGGAATACGCCGAGCTGCAACTCGAGGGCACCCTCGCAAACGTCGTGGAACCCTGGGGCCTCTACGGCTTGCGGGTCTCATTGCGCGTGCTTGACGATGACCACACTCCGTACTACGTCGCCAGTCCAGACACCACGCTGGCCGCCGTCATCAGCAACGAGTGGGACCACGCGACCATCCTAGACACGCTGGCCTAACAGGTCCCCGCCCGGTTGAGGACCCCCATGCGGACGCGCCGGGACCGGCACGGATGCTCGGGGACCCCTGGGGGACCCTTGAGGCAGAAGGCGTCGCGCTACTCCGCACGCGGCGTGAGCACGCTCACTTGGGTGCGGATGTCGTCGAGGAGCGCCTCCGTGTCTGCAGTCGCATTGATGCCCGCGGCCATGGTGAGGAACATCACCGACGACACCGCCCGCGCCAGTGCGGCCGCTTCCGCCGCGCTGATCTCGGCCCCGCGTGCGATCACGGCCGCGAGAGCGGCTTCGGTCTTCGCGGCAATCGCGAGCGCCTCCGCGTGCCGCGGCTCACCGGGGTCTCCGAAGACCATTTCGCGCAGGTAGCTGCGTCCGTTGTCGATGTGCACGCGGTTGCACTCCACGATCGGCCCGATTATCGCCATCAGCGCGTCGACCAGGTCCTCCATACCGTCGGCGGCGGCTCGTCCGCGACCGAGCGCTTCTTCGTAGTGGGCATTCTGCACGAGCAGGAGCAGCTCGCCCTTCGTCTTGGCGTAGAGGAAGAGTGTTCCGGTGCCGATGTCGGCGGCATCCGCGATCTGCTGCGTGGTCACGTCGTCCACGCCGCGCTCGGCGAACAGAGTGCTGGCTGCGGCGATGATCCGTTCGAGCTTCGCCTGCTTGTTGCGTTCCCGGCGGCCGGCCGGAATCGATGTCTCCGTCATTCTCCGCCTCTCGGGAATAGCTGGTGACCAAACTCAGTTATGAGTGGAGTCAGTAATGACAAAACTCGGCCTCTCCACGATCTTCCCATGCCACGCGTGACAAGCGGGGAGAGTCTGCGACCCATCGAAATCGACAGAAAGCGGAATCAGATGACCTCTCTCGACGGAGCCGTCGTGCTCATCACGGGCGCGAACGGCGGGATCGGCACCCGGCTCGTGGATCAGGCCCTCGCTCGCGGCGCTTCCAAGGTGTATGCCACCGCGCGCACACCGCGCGCGTGGGGCGACGACCGGGTCGTTCCCGTGGTGCTCGACGTCACCGCTCCGGCTTCCATCCGGGGCGTCCTCGAGGCGGCTCCCGACGTCACGGTGCTCATCAACAACGCGGGCGCCTCGGCATCCACGGGCCGCATCCTCTCTCAGAGCGACGAGGAGATCCGCGGCAATGTCGAGACCAATCTCGTCGGACCGCTGATGCTGTCGCGTGCGTACGCTCCGGCGCTCGCGGCCCGGGGTGGCAACACGGCGATCGTCAACATCCACTCCGCCCTGTCCTGGTACGCCGTGGCGGGCATCTATTCGGCGACGAAGGCGGGGCTGTGGTCGGTAACGAACTCCCTTCGCCTAGAGCTGCAGCCTGCGGGCGTGCAGGTTCTGGGCGTGCACGTCGGCTACGTCGACACGGCCATGGCGGCGCACAGCGCAGACCCGAAGCTCGACCCGGCCGAGTTGGCCGTCATGGTGTTCGACACGCTGGAGGCGGGCGGGATCGAACTGCTGGCGGATGACACCTCTCGCCGCGCGAAGGCGGGCTTGTCGGCACCGCTCGAGGCTGTGTACCCGCAGCTTGCAGCGGGCGCGTGAAGGTCGGGGCGAGTCATGAGAGCGTTCGTCTTCGATTCGTACAAGCATCCCCTGCATGAGGCGGATGTCGCTGAGCCGACCGTGGGCGACCACGACGTTCTCGTCCAGGTGGCAGCGGCGGGAGTGAACCAGCTCGACGAGAAGATCCGTTTCGGCGAGTTCAAGCGGATCCTCCACTACAGTCTCCCGCTGACGCTCGGCCACGACCTGGCCGGGACGGTTATCCGAACGGGCAGTAAAGTCCGGGGATTCCAAGCGGGCGACGCCGTGTACGCCCGCCTCCGCGATCACCGGATCGGAACCTTCGCTGAGCGCATCGCCGTGCACGAGTCCGATCTCGCCCCCAGCCCCACTTCGGTCAGCCTGGCAGAGGCCGCGTCGCTACCACTGGTCTCGCTGACCGCATGGCAGGCTCTCGTGGTGCTCGGCGACGTGCAACCCGGTCAGAAGGTGCTCATCCACGCCGGCAGCGGAGGCGTGGGCACGATCGCCATCCAGCTCGCCAAGCATCTCGGGGCTTTCGTCGCGACGACAGCATCCGGCAGGAACGCCGACTTCCTGCGAGATCTGGGATCGGATGTCGTGATCGACCACCGCACGCAAGACTTCACGCAGGAACTGTCGGACTACGACTTCGTCCTCGACAGTCTCGGCGGCGAGAACCTGGCGAAGTCTCTGCGAGTGCTCAAGCGCGGCGGGAAGGCCATCGGGATCTCCGGGCCGCCGACCCCGGCATTCGCCAAGAAGGCGGGACTGAATCCGATTCTTCGCCTCGCGATCAGGGGCCTCAGCAGGAAGGTCCGGGCACAGGCGGCACAGGCGGGAGTCAGCTACGAGTTCCTGTTCATGCAGGCCTCGGGTGAGCAGCTTCGCCAGATCGCCGAACTGGTGGACGCCCGCGCGATTCGCCCGGTCGTCGGGAGGACCTTCCCCTTCGCGCAGACACCTGAGGCGCTCGCTTCCCTCAGCGTGGCAGGCACGCGCGGCAAGACCGTCATCACCCTCACATGACTCAGCCGCGGACGGCCCTTTGCAGCGCAACCGAGGTCGGGCGGGATCTCGGACGGGTCAGTCCGCGGCCGTCACGCTGAGCACCAGTCAGCGTTGTGGCACATCCGTCATCGGGCGCAGGCCGACGACCGCGAGTTCTCGTCCGCTGGCGACGAGCGGCGCCCTCATCCATTCCAGGTCGGAAAGCCCCGACCCGTGGGTGTCCTGCATCCCGAAAGGCTCGACCCGGTACTTTCGTGCCGGGTCGAGCCCGGGAAGGGTGATCCGGCCTGACGGGTACGCGGTCTCCCTCGTCATGAACAATCGCCAGGGAACTCGCCCCTCCGAAGACGCGGCTGCCCGGGTGCGAGCCGCCGCTGCGGAACTGGACACGTTAGACCAAGTGTCCGACCCGGCGAGCTCCGAAGAACGCGTCGCCGCCGGCACTGATGCGAGCGGACAATCGCTAGTCAGCTGCCATAACCAAGCGAGGGTGCTCCACCTCTGGAGGGGTGTTGCGCTTGCAGCCGCCTCCGACGGGAACTACCGCGGAATCACGCGGCTCCTGACGCTCCGAGGTGTCAGCGTAGTGAGGGCGGCGCACCGCAGGGGTCCCCGAAGAGTCCCCCTGGGGGACCCCTGGGCGCCCAAAGTGCCTTCGATGAGGGGCATGCGACCGACGGCACACAAAGCGAAAAAACCTGGATAACCTGGGGTTTTCATGCGGAGACGGAGGGATTTGAACCCTCGGTCCCCGTAAGGGGATTCCACCTTAGCAGGGTAGATTCAGCCATCCGCGGCCTCGGTGGCGCGCTAGCGTTCTGCCGCCGAATCACGCGGATTTGGTGCTTCACCGGGTGATTCCCGTCCTGAGGCCGGCCGCACTCCACACACTCCGCACACTTCACAGTCACCGGGACTCGGCGTGCTCGGGATGCTCGGGGACCCCTGGGGGACCCCTGGTCTCGGGCCGTCCGCGCCAGCCGCCACGGACGTGGATGTCGCTCGACTAGGTGGACGCGGGAACCGGCCCACAAACAATATCGGCGACGTCATCCGCGCGAAGGGCTGGTGGGCACGGTCGCAGCCTGAGGACCAGAGCCGATTATCGGGGGCAGGTAGAGACTCCCCGCATATTTGGTCCGGTAGGCGTCATCGACCGCATCGCCGACGGATGCGTCGGCTTGTTCGAACCGCACCTTGCGCACGTGTCCGGCAACTCGAATTCGTCCGCGGTGCTGGGTCACTGCTGCCTGATACCAGCGGGAGCCGGTGCCATGCCAGGCGCGCACGTACAGCTCCCCGTCGACGACGACAGACCAGATCCCCGTCGGCGTGCCATAGGTGGTGCCGTCCTGAACGGCATCCCAGCCGGCCATCATGCCCTCGCTCGCGGGTCGTCCTTCCGCTCTCACTTCCCGCTGTAGACGGGGAACCGGCTGTCGTCGCCGTAGTCCCGCGCCTCCATGTTCCGCAGATCGGCCATGTCGACGTCGGAGATCTCGAAGTCGACGTCGGCGTTTGCCCGCATGTGGTCGGGGTTCGCGGTCTTCGGTAGTGAGACGGTGCCCAGTTGGAGGGTGTATCGGATGCAGAGCTGCGGCACGGTCACACCGTAGGTCTTCGCCATTTCGGCAACGAAACTGTTCTTCAGCATCTGCCCGTGTGCGATTGGCGAGTACGCCTGCACACGGATGCCGCGGTCGTCGCAGGACTTCAGCAGGTCGGTGGGGGTGTTGCCGACGTGCACGAGCAATTGGTTCACGTGCGGCACGACGGTGCCGCTGTCGATGATGTTCTCGAGGTCCGCCTCGAGGAAGTTCGAGACGCCGATCGCGCGGAGCTTCTCGGCAGTGTGCGCTTCTTCAAGAGCACGCCATGCCGCGCGGTTGCCGTCGGCGTAGTCTCCGCCGCGGAAGTCCGCCCAGGGCTGCGGGCTGTGGATCAGCATGAGGTCCACATACTCCAGACCCAGCCGGTCGAGCGACTCGTCGATCGAAGCGGCGGCCGTGTCGTAGTCCTTGATCTCCGCGGCGAGCTTGGTCGACACGAACAGGTCGGATCGGGGCACGCCGGCGGTGCGGATGCCCTGGCCGACCCCGCGCTCGTTACCGTACGCCTGCGCGGTGTCGATGTGCCGGTAGCCGATCTCGACGGCACTGCGCACCGCATCCGCCGCCTTGTCGTCGTCGATGAACCAGGTGCCCAGCCCGAGTCTCGGGATTTCGACACCGTTCGCCAGGTTGTATCTCTCGGTGAGGATGCTCACGCGTTGCTCCGCTTCTCGTTCAGGGTCTCGTAGTACTCGTCGGTGACGGGTTCAAGCCACTCGTTGGCGGTGTCCTCGCCAGGGACTGCGATGGCGACATGGCTGAACCACGAGTCGGCTTTCGCACCATGCCAATGCTTCTGCCCGGCGGGGATCTCGACCACAGTCCCGGGTTCGAGGCTGAGCGGCTCCTCCCCCTCCGCCTGGAACCAGCCGCTCCCGACGGTCGCGAGCAGGATCTGGCCACCGCCGGAGGTCGCATTGTGACGGTGCCAGTTGTTGCGGCATCCGGGCTCGAACGTCACGTTGGAGACGCTCATCCCGAGGCTCGCCAGCGGCTGGAGATAGCTCTGCCCGATGAAGTACTGCCCGAACGCATCGTTCTTCTCCCCCCGCGGGAACAGGCTGTCGAAGCTCATCTCAGTTGTTCTCATTGGTCGTGATGTCCTTCAAGACGGTCATCGCAGCCATGCCGTTGGGCCAGCCGGTGTAGAACGCGAGGTGCAGGATGGCTTCCTTCAGCTCCTGGTCGGTGACCCCGTTCTGACGGGCGAAGTCGAGGTGGAATCGCAGTTGATCCGTCTTGCCCAGCGCTGTCAGCGCGGCGACCGTGACGAGGCCTCGGTCGCGCTTGGACAGGTCATCCCGCTCCCACACCTCGTCGAACAGCACATCGTCGGTGTAATGCACCAATCCCGGTGCGAACTCTCCGAACGCACGCTGCCCGCCGGTCCATCCGCTCTGCTCATCCGCCATGGTGTCCTCCTTCGCCAGACTCCACCCAACCCCTGCCCGCATGATCGAGGGAGTCCCTTGCGGAACGTGTACTCGTAGAGCACCCCCCTGGCCCGGTACCGCGCGTAGCGTGACGGCATGGACAACAAGGCAGAGGTGCGTGAGTTCCTCACCTCGCGTCGTGCGAAGCTCACCCCCGACAAGGCGGGAATCCCGGGTGGCAGCAACCGTCGCGTGCCGGGTCTGCGGCGAAGCGAGGTCGCGATGCTCGCCGGTGTCAGTATCGAGTACTACGCCAAGCTCGAACGCGGTCAGATCGCGGGCGCCTCCGAGTCCGTGCTACACGCGATCGCGCAGGCCCTGCAGCTCGATGACGCCGAGCGCGAGCACCTCGCCGACTTGGCCCGCGCCGCGGGATCTGTGCCCGCGCGATCGCGGCGCACGCGCGGCCTGACAACATCCATCCGGTCCGACATGCAGCTGATGCTCGACGCGATAACGGGAGGCGCGGCAGTGGTGCGCAACGGCCGAATGGACATCCTCGCCGCCAACGTGCTCGGGCGCGCCGTGTACGCCGAAGTTCTCGAATCCCCGGCCGGCGGCAACCTCGCCCGCTATACCTTCCTCGACCCCCGCTCGCACGACTTCCACCCGCATTGGGGCAAGGCCGCCGACATCACCGTCGCGATCCTCCGCACCGAGGCCGGCCGCGACCCCTACGACCGGGGCCTCCAAGACCTCGTCGGCGAACTCTCCACCCGCAGCGACGAATTCCGCGTGCGCTGGGGCGCGCACAACGTGCGCCAGCATGGCGCCGGGGTCAAACACTTCACCCACCCCATCGTCGGCGCGCTCGAGCTGCGTTACGAAGACCTGCAGTTCGTACAGCATCCCGGGCTCACGTTCCTCATCTACGTGCCGCAGTACGGATCCGAGAGCGAAGAGCGCTTCCGCCTGCTCGCCAGCTGGCAGGCGACACAGGATGCTGCAGGCTCCGACCCGACGACGCACAACGCCGACGCCACGGCCGGAAAGGACTGAACCATGCACACCCGCACTCTCGGACAGGGACTCGAGGTCTCGGCGGTCGGACTCGGCTGCATGGGAATGTCCCAGAGCTACGGCCCCAACCCCGGCACCCGCGCCGAGATGATCGCCGTGCTCCGCTCAGCCGTTGAGCTCGGCGTCACATTCTTCGACACCGCGGAGGTCTACGGCCCCTACGTCAACGAAGAACTCGTAGGCGAAGCACTCGCCCCCCTCCGCGACCAGGTCGTGATCGCCACGAAGTTCGGCTGGGACATCCAGAACGGCAGGATGGCCGGGCTGAACAGCAGCCCGGCACAGATCCGGGCGGTCGCCGAGGCGTCGCTGCGGCGACTGCGCACCGACGTGATCGACCTCTTCTACCAGCACCGCGTCGATCCGGACGTGCCTATCGAGGACGTCGCGGGAACCGTCGGCGACCTCGTCGCGGAGGGCAAGGTCCGCCACTTCGGTCTCTCGGAAGCATCCGCCGCCACCATCCGCGCGGCCCACGCGACATTCCCGGTCAGGGCCGTGCAATCCGAGTACTCGCTGTGGACCCGTGACCCCGAAGACGAGGTCCTCCCGACACTTGCGGAGCTCGGCATCGGGTTCGTGCCGTTCAGCCCACTCGGAAAGGGCTTCCTCACCGGCACCGTCGACACCAGCACGGCCTTCGCCGATGACGACATCCGCCGCCGCATCCCCCGATTCGAGCAGGACAACCTCGCCGCCAACCAGGCGCTCATCGACCACGTCAAGACTCTCGCCGCGGACAAAGGGGCCACGCCTGGCCAGATCGCGCTCGCGTGGCTGCTGGCGCAGCATCCCTTCATCGTTCCGATTCCGGGCACCCGGCGCACCGCCCGCATCCAGGAGAACGCCGAAGCCACCACCGTCGGCCTCTCCGCCGACGAACACGCCGACCTCGACTCCCTCGCCCGCCGCATCGGCGTCGCGGGCGACCGCTACAACGCTCAGCACATGGGATTCGTCAACCGCTAGAAGACAGCTGCCCTCCGAGGGAACACCTCAGCCCAGCGTTAGCATTTGACGGCGTTGCCGACTGGGCCCCTTACGTACACCACCTGTGGAAGGGTGTCGCACTGCGGCGGCCCGCGACCTGCACAACCGCGGAATCACGCGGCTCCTGCTGCTCCAACGCGCCATGCAGTTCGGGTAGTGCACCGCAGGGCTCCCCCAAGGGTCCCCTTGGGGGACCCTTGGACACCGAAAATGCCCTAGGTGGAGGCATAAGTCGGAATTCATCTAATAGGAACACCCCGGCTTACCGGGGATTTTTCTGCGCAGACGGAGGGATTTGAACCCTCGGTCCCCCTGGGTCGCCAGCGCGTTCGCTGCCGGATGAGGCGGAGGAACTGCCGTGGGTCGTCTCGAGCCCGGCTCGGTCAATGAATCGGGATGCCTCGGCGGCGACGGGCGCTGCGGAGTTCCGGATCACGAGATTCGGCGGGATCGTGGTCGAGCTGACCGGTTCGTGACGGAGGGCCAGAATGATCGCCGACATGACCGCTTCGCCGAGCTCGTCGAAGTCCTGACGAACCGTGGTGAGCGGCGGCATGAGGTGCGCCGCACCCGGCATGTCGTCGAACCCGACCACGCTGATGTCGTCGGGAACGTGCAAGCGGCGGGTCGACAGGCCATGGATCACTCCGAGCGCCATCTGATCGTTCCCCGCGAACACGGCCGTCGCATCTCCCATGATCTGCCGGTCCGCTCCCACCTGGAACCCGCTCTCGGATGACCAGTCGCCGACCACAACGCCGACACGTACGCCCGCTCGGGCGGCCGCGGCGACAGCCGCCCTCCGCCGCGCCACCCCAACGGTGCTGCTCGAAGGGCCGGCGATGTGCAGCACCGAGCGGTGGCCCAGTCCGACGAGATAGTCGACCACGGCGCGCGCTCCTCGCGCCTGGTCGATATCCACGTGCAGGAGACCGTCAACCGGCTCGCCGCCGACGAGGACCACCGGCATCCGGTTCGCCATCTCCGTGAGAATTGCCGGAGTCTTCAGCGGCGGTCCGATCACGCACAGTGCATCGACGCCCTGATCTTCCAGCTGCATGATGCCTTCGGCGAACTCGTCATCACTCCCCCGGTGCGAAAATGCCACCACTGACAATCGTGAGGATCGGGCCGCCTGCTCCAGCGCGAGAAGTGTGCTCTTCGGGCCGAACTCGGTCGGTGCATTGACCATCGCCCCGATGCGGAGAGTGCGCTGCGTGGCCAAGGTGCGAGCAGCCGAGCTGGGGCGGTAGTGGATCTCGTCTATCGCCGCCTGCACACGCTCGCGGGTCGCGGGTTTGATATTCGCGGACTTGTTGAGCACCCGCGACACTGTCATGTGCGAGACGCCAGCGAGTTTCGCGACATCGTAGATGCTGGGCCGCTTCGTTGAACCGGGGGTCTCAGGTCTCATGAGCGTCCTCACTCCTCTCGAGCCGTCCGCCTGAATAGGCGATGAGCTCGGGACGGACCGAACTTCGTTGACCCGCCGGTCATACTGACCGAAAGTCGATGCCCAGGAGAGATGCCGCCGCCCGATAGGTGGACGCGCGATATCCAAGGGAGAGGCTCCAGTGATGACCGACGCCCGTACCGGACCACTCGTCGACCCATTCGCCGGGGTCGCGCCGGAAGCTCACGCGGCTGGTGGTGTTGCCGATCTCGAGCAACGGTCCCGGCACCACCTCGCCCTCAGAAGCCACGAAGGATAACCGGCCGTCGCGATCTTGGCCGAGGCCGAGAAGCGTGACCGGTCCGTGGCGAACGTCGAACTCCACCGATACTCCCCACCCACGTTTGCCGTGATAGACGCCCAACCCGCGCAACAGGGGAGACTTCGATGACACCGCAAGGTGAGCGGGCCCGTCGTGCCCCATCTCCACGACTCCGTCGGCGAAGTTGAGCGCCTGGATCTCGCAAAAGGAGCCGCCAGCCCCGACGACCTGGGTGGTGAGCTGAGCCAAGGTTGTACGCAATTCGTACTCCCCGGTGGTCGGGATGCCCCGCGCGGTCAAGAGCGAAGCGCCGAGGATCATACCTGCCCCGAGCCGCTCATGCAGCTCACCCCCCAAGCCCCTGTGATAGTAGGCCAGCGAGTCCAGCTGGAAATCCTCGACCAGCCGATCCAAACCAACGGATACTTTCGCGCCCCAAGCGAAATCTTCCTCGTTCACCGATTGGTCGATCGTGAAGATCTCCCGTGCGAACCGCATCCTCTCCCGAGCGTCTGCATCGCTGACGGCATCGACACGAACCCGAAGATCGTCGAACTCAAGTACCTCAATGTGTGATCCGAAGTGAGCAGGCAGCAGAGTGAGATCGGTGGACACGTCCAACATGCCTGGATAGAGGTGTCCCATCAAGCCGTGGCGCGCATGCCGCAGAGCGGCGCGGATGTGCGCCGCGTCGATCCATTCCTCTATCCGCCGCCAAGCCGACTCCTGTCGTAACCAACCCGAGACCGAGCGGAACTCAATGCCCGCGCGCCGAAATACGTTCCCGAGCTCTGGGACCGGGCATTGCCCGCAGTAGGCCAGCCACGCCCCGGTATCGAAGGCCGCGTGATCCATCTTTTCGCTCGGTTGGAGATCGATCACCAGAACGGGCGCCCCGGAACGCTTTGCGATTGGAAGGACCATCGAGCTTGTGAGATAGGTCGTGAGGAAGAGGACGATCAGGTCGCAATCAGCGCGGCGCAGCTTCTCTGCTGCGACGGCACCGTCGATGGCATCCGAGATGAAGCCGGCGTCCTCGACATCTGCATTCATGGCCGCGAAGCGCTCGGAAACGTACCGAGCCGATTCCCTCAATTGCGGCAAGAGACTCGGGAATTGGGGCCAGTAGGTTCCGAGGCCGCCTGCGACCAGCCCAATCTTGGGCTTGCGTCGGGGTCGCGTGCGCAGCAGGTCATCTCGAAGAGTGGGTGTCATCAGTCCTCTGCGACGTAGGGAAGGATAGTCATGGAACGTTTCACGATAGCATGTGGTTGTCAACGTGGTTACATGGAGCCAGGCCCAGCACTGCTGATTCCGCTTGCTGACTCGGCGCCCGGATGAGAGCCGGGTCGTCATGCGGGGCTATGCGCGGCGACACCTCGAACGGCCGGACGATTGGAAGGCGATGTCAGGCAGCGGCATACGCAGTCTTACGATGCGTGACGTTGCCCGTGCGGCGGGCGTATCGACCGGCACAGTTTCCAATGTCTTGAACGGCTTGCCAACCGTCGACCCAGATCTGCGTGAGCGCGTGATGTCAGCGATAGCACGCATCGGCTACGTTCGGAATGAGTCCGCCCGACAGCTCAAGTCTGGTCGCAGCTCCACTCTCGGGGTAGTGCTCCCGGACGCCGGAGATCCGTTCTTCGTAGACGTTGCAGCGGGAGTCGAAGAGGCGGCCAACAGTGCCGGATACACCGTGCTGACGTGCAACGCGAACGGTCGCGACGATCGGGAGAGCGCCTATCTTGCGACGCTCGAGCAAAGCAGGGTTGACGGGATCGTCTTCGTCAGTACGCGCCTGAGCGCTGAGCGGCAGGCGCAGCTCAACGAGATCGAGCAGCGAGGCACGCCGGTAGTGGTCATCGGCCACCTGTTCGACAGTCCGGAGTTGGACTCGGTGACGGGCGACAATTACGCCGGGGGTCGGATGGCTGTCCAGCACCTTCTGGAGCAAGGACACCGAAGAATTGCCCTGATCAGTAGGCCCGACACCCTCGAGGCGTACAAGGCGCGCTCATCGGGCGCGCACGCGGCGATCTCGGAATTCGGACATAGTGCCGTCCTGCAGGTGCAGCGAGTAGCGGAGGACAGCATCCAGGCCGGCTACGCCGCCACACTCGAACTCCTGAACTCGCCCAATGCCCCGTCGGCGGTATTCGGCGCGAACCACCTGCTTGCTCTGGGGGCTCTGCAGGCGTCCACGGTCCGAGGCACGCGTGTGCCCGCCGATCTCGCGATCGTGGGCTACGACGACACGCCTTATACCGCGGGCGCGGCAGTCCCCATCACTTCGGTGAGCCAGGCGAGCGTCGACTTCGGGGTGACCGCCACGGGCCTGCTGATGGATGCCATCGAGGGTCGGCGTGGCGCACCCAGGCAGCTGGTGTACTCACCGAAGGTCGTCGTCAGAGCCAGCACTACGAGGACATGACGAGCGATCGGCGGAGAGGGTAGTCACTTCCTCCTCAGCCGATGAGCGAGTCACGAGTTGGGCGGCGCTGCGAAGGCTTCCTCGTCGAGGCGATCGCGTCCCAGGGCCTCGGTGAGCGCCTGCACCCGTGCGAACCCGTGGATATGATCCGGTTCGACAAAGCTTCTCTCGGTCGACTCGTTCCAAGCGTTGGCGGTGATATGGGGCACTTCGCGCGTCGCCGCCTAGGTGATCGCAGTCATGATCGCTTCCCGAACAGTTGCGGTGAGTTGTCCACCACGACGGGAAAGTGGTGCCATTTGTCGCAGCGGATCGGCTCGCCTCTCTCCGTGCGGGGTGTGGAGTCCCATCCGGCTGCCACTGTGGGCGCAAATGGAAGCGGCAGGGACGCTGCATCTTTACTGCACCGGGAGCGGGCCTCGGAGAACCATCGGCTGTAGGCCATCGTCGGAACCACGTGTGGGCGGTCCCAGGTGTAGTCGGTGAAGCTGTCGAAACCCGCGTCCGAGGCGCCGGGAGGCACGGCCTCGCCGTCCGGCGGGCAGATGCCAGCGATGTGCAGGTCCCCCACGCCGACCTCGCGCGCCCGCTCTCGGAAGGACGAGGGCGCGTTGCGGAGGGCGCCAGGCGCGCCGAGATGATCCATGAGGTGGGCTGGCTCGAGGATCGAGGAGTATGCCCCACCCTCATCGCGCCAGTAATGGTTCAGAGACATGTATCGGCTCAGGACGCGTTCGGTGAGGAGGTTGAAGTCGTATGGGTCTACCGTCGCGGAGGCCAGAGGGCGGGGGGATTTCGTTGGCTGGTGCGGGACAGACGTCGACCAAGTGGTGATTGCCCCACATGAGGGAGAAGGGCAACGGAAAGCCGGGGCGGGCAATCACCTCATCGAGCTGACGGTCCTGGAAGGGTGCTCGTTCGCCCCGATACCAGTCCACGATGAAAGCGCTGACACCGGCTGCAGCAGCCAACCGCGCGGATCGGTGGGCGGCATGCACGTCGCAGTCGTTGGTGAATCCCCACAGCGGAGCGACGGGCTGCTGGTGGTCCTCGAATCGCTTGGTGGCCTGCCTCACCACCCGCCACTCGGAGTATCCCTCCGCCATCCACGTCTCTTACCGCGGGTCTACGTGCCAATTGTCGTACCAGTACGTACCGACGGCGGGTGTCATCGTCGTCCTTGTGACATGTGAGTGCGCCGGCAGGGGGACGGATGTTCGCGTGCCGGTGGCCGTCAGCGCAGTTGCTCCTGGGCTCATTGGCGGGGCCTCGCCCGCCCCTCACATGTGCCGAGCGATCACACGGTCGCGCGAAGTGCCGCAATAGCATCGAGGTACGCGTAGCCGTGCTCTGAGTCCGGAAGCAAGTAGGACCCCTCGGTCCATTCGTTCCACGCGTTGATCGAGATCTCCGAGTACCGGTCGTGGTGTCGGCGAGCGAACTCGATTGCCTTCTTCAGCGCGGCCTCGAATTCGGCTGGGGTTGATCGCCATGCCGAGATCCACGGGTAGTCGCCTTGCTGGAAAGCCCGGGCCTGATTAGTCCGAGGTGAGCTGTCCCATCCGACGGTCACATTGGGGAAGAACGGAACGGGCAGACGCTGAGCGTATCGCTCGTATACGTCGTACACACGGTCCGCCTGTTCGGTCCACGATCCGCCGACAGGAAACGCGGTGTCGTCGTGGTCCATGTGATGGATCCAGACGTAAGAGCTGGCGCTCGCCACGCCGAGGTACTCGAGATCCGTGGGGGCGATCGAACCGCTGAGATCTGTGGGAAGAATCGCTGAGTCCCAGATCAGGAAATCTATATGGACCCCTTCATGACCGGCGCGTCGCGTCTCATCGTCGAACTCGCGCAGCAAGTGTCGCGCGACGTCGCGTCCCCCGACGCCGCGAATGAAGCGGGACGGCTCATAGATCGAGAATCGCGGGCGACCTTCAATGCGCGTGTGATTCGGTCGCGAGAAGTAGTTGGCTATTACATAGCGGAAGAACTGTCTGAAGGCATCTGCCGAGATCTCGCCTCGGGCCAGGAGCGGCGCGGGCTCGTGTGGGGCCGACGAGGGGAAGATGTTCACGTAGTCATGATTCGCCCACATGATGGAGAACTCGATGTCCGTGAAATTCCGGGCGCCGAAGAAGCCCTTCTCCAGGGCGCCGTTGAGGAATGGACCATCTTCATACCAGTAGTGGTCGAAGATGAAGCCGTCCAAGCCGCCGCGTCGTGCGAGCTCGATCTGCGCCTCGGCTGTCGAGGGATCGCTCTCGTCGAACGCGCCGAGCATAGGCCGTTTCGGCTGCTGATGTCCCTGGAACCGGGGCGTCGCCGCGGCGACGATGTCCCACTCCGTCCACCCTTGCCCGAACCACCGTTCGTTACGGGGATCGACATGGTAATTCGGAAAGTAGTAGGCGAGGACTTTGGGGGTAGGACGCATCTACTTGACCGCTCCGCCCGAAAGGCCGCGCCTGAACTGCGACTGCGTCAGCAGGTACAGCACGACGACCGGGATACTGATGAGTATGTTTGCCGCGAATATCTTGGGAAGGTCCATTCGTCTCTCACTCGCAAAATAGGTAGGTACTTGTGTGGCCACTCTCAGGTCGGGGGCCTGGAGGAAAAGCAAAGGGAGCACGTACTCGTTCCATGCCCCGAGGAAGGTGAAAACGGCTATCACGAAAAGAATCGGCCGTGCCAACGGGACAAGGATGCTCACGAAGAATCGAACGGTGCCGGCGCCGTCGATTCGAGCGGCCTCCCAGACCTCGATAGGCAGCCCGCGGATGTAGTTGGAGCACAGCAGCACTCCGAACGGAAGCGCGATCGCCGCCTGTGGCAGGATGACGGCCCAATGCGTGTTGTCGAGTTGCAGCGACTGGATGATCGTGAACAGCGGGGCGATGAGAGCAACGGCCGGCAGCGTGAGTCCGCCCAGCAACAGGGCGAGCATCAGGCGAGAGCCGCGCGGACGTAGGAGTTCTATCGCAAAGGCACCGGCGAGCGAGCAGACCAGCACGATGGCGACGGTGGCGACGGCGATCACAAGGCTGTTGCCGATGAAGGTGACAAACGGCGTGCCGGTGAGCACAACTAGATAGTTCAAGCCCCCCTGCCCCTGCAATGATTGCCATCCGATCATGACAAGCGGAAGCGCGACGAGGACGATCGAAAGAAGGACGGCGATCTGCGAGAGGGCCCGCCCGATGAATGTCTGGCGTATGAACATCAGCTGTTATTCGCTCGCGTGAGGCGGACCTGCAGGACCGCGAAGAGCAGAGCCACGCCAACCAGCGCCATAGACAGCGCTGCACCGTACCCGGCATTGAACTGGGTTACGACTTGACGGTAGATGTACGTGGTCAGGAACTCGGTGGACGTGCCCGGTCCTCCCCCGGTGATGAGGAATACGAGCTCGAAGGTCTTCAGAGCTCCGATGAAGCCCAGCACGATCAGGATCAGGTGCGATCCGCGCAGGAGCGGGAAGACGATGTGGCGGATGAGTTGTCCCGTTGATGCTCCGTCGACGCGGGCGGCTTCGAGTACTGACGCGTCAAGCTGTCCAAGCGCCGCGTCATAGATGACGAAGCTGTAGCCGGTGTACTGCCAGATGTTGATCACTGCCAAGGAGAACAGTGCGATGTTCGGATCCGCGACCCACGGCACCTCTGCAGGGACACCGATCAGTCGGAGCAACTCGTTGAACTGTCCATCCGGTGTAAGCAGGAGCCGGAAGGAAGTCGCAACGACCGCTGGCGACAGGACCACCGGGACGAACAGGAGGGTGCGCAGCAGTCCGGTTCCATACGATCTCGTCCTCACCAGTACGGCTAACGCGAAACCGAGCAGCAGCTGAGTGAAGACGGCGATCAGTCCGAAGAGAAGGGTGTTGGCGAGGGCGCGCCAGAACGTCGGATCTGCGGCGAGCCGGATGTAATTGTCGAAACCAATGGTCTGGTGCGTCGGCGACACGCCGTTCCACTGCCAGGTGGAGTACACGATGTTCGCCGCAATGCTCACGTAGATGAGTCCGACCACGAGCACCAAGGAAGGAAGCAGAAACGCGTAACCCTCCACCGTGGCCATGAGCGCGGATCTGCGGCGGGTCATCGATGACTTCTCGGTGGTCTGGTTGCGGCGCTGGAAGGGCACGCTCCGCGCCGTTGCTTCGGTGGTCATTGCATCTCTCACTTCAGGCGGGGCGGGGAGCCAAGCGTCCCCGCCCCTTGTCAGTCTGCGGCTATCCGCGTGCGATGCTCTCGGATGCGGCCTGAAGGGTCTCCAGAGCGGCGGCAGGAGTGGCAGTCCCAGCGGCCACTTCGGACAGCGCCTGTCCGATTGCCGTTGCGAGGTCGGGGTAGGGGATCTCGCGCGGATAGGTGATCTCACTAAGCAAGGTCTGCTGATTGGCGATGTCATCCAGCTGGCGGGGGTCCACCACGTCGGAGGTGTCGATAGACAGGCCGAGATAGGCGGGGAAGATCGCATTGTCGGCCAGATACTGCTGTCCATCCTTGCCGGAGAGCCAGGAGATGAACTCGAAGGCCGCGTCCTTCGATGCACTCGCGGAATTGAGCGCCCACCCGTTTGCCACTCCGCCGAAGAGGCCGGCGGGCTCGTTGCCGTCCACAGCGGGGAACGGTGCCGAGAGGAAGACCCCATCGATCGGGGTGGTCACAGCTTCTTGCTGGCTCTCCACCCCACTGGCGATCTGCGTGTACGGCGTGTTCCATGTCCCCAGCGCGATGAACACGGCCTTGTTCGAAAGCCAGTTGGTGTTCGCGTCGGGATACTCGCTGAGCGCGGAAGCGCCTGATGGGATGACTCCGTCGGTGAACAGGCGTTGCCAAGCGGTCATGGCCTTTACCAGAGCGGGATCAGTCCATTCGCCTTCGCCGGCGATCGCGGCCTGCAGCGCGTCGCCGTCCGCGCTGATCGCGAGCGCCTGGAACACATCGGTGTTCACCCACGCATCTTTTGCGCCGTGCGCCAGGCAGTCGTATCCGGCCGCGGTCACCGTGCTGCATGCGTCAACGAACTCCGAAACGGTTGTCGGGATCTCAATGCCCAGCTCCTCAACGAGGGACGCGTTGTAGTACATGAGGCCCGCGCCGCTCATGTAGTTCGGCAGAGCCACCACCTTGTCGCCGTCGGAGAGCTGGCTGACGGCAACCTCGCTGTAGTTGTCGCGCCAATCCGCCCCCCAGGCTGACTCCGCGAGCGGCGCGAGGTCGTCTGCGAGAGGTCCGTAATTCGCGAGAAGCGTCCCGGGGGCGACCTGGAAGACGTCCGGACCCTCCCCTGAAGTCAGGGCGGGGCGAAGCGTGGTCAGATAGTCGTTGTATTGCGGCTGTGACACCTCGATCGTGACGTTGGGGTGCGCTTCCTCGTACTGAGAAGCAACCGCCTTGGGATCGGCGATGTCCCATGACCACCACGTCAAGGTGACCTTCTCATTGTCGTCGTTCGATGCCTCCGTGCCAGCGCTGCATCCGGCGAGCACGGCCGTCGACAGTAGGGTCAATCCGGCCAGGGCTTTGAGCGACGTCCGGGTCTTGCTCATCATCTTGCTCCTTTGCATGATTCTCGGGATGGTGCCGGGCACCGTAACGCCTCGGGTGATGGAACGTTTCACGAAGTCAAACACAGTTGCCTGCGGCTGTGCAAGCAGCGCTGATAACGAGCCGGTCACGGTCGAAGCGCGTGCGGAATCCACTGTCCGGTTCCCGGCTCCGCGACGGCGACGACCCATTCGGCGATCGGCTCATGCCGGGGCGGTCGCTTGAAGGCGACAAGCAGTTCGGCGCCCTCGCGAGGCGCATCCAGGTCGACCGCCTGCCCGAAAGGCGCAGCATGAGGAGCCGGCATCATGATGCGGCTGCCTTGCGCGCCGTGCACGTAGTTTCCGTCGATCCACACTCTGTATTCGACAGTGCTGTTGATCATCAGACGGATGCGGGCGCGCCCGCGGCTGAAGAGGCTGTAACGGAGGAGTAGGATCCGGTCCTCGAACCGTTCTTGGTGCAATTGCATCCATGTGCCCGGAATCTCGCACGGAATGGGCTCATCTTCTTCGGCGGGCGGCGGAGCACCCTCGGGCGGGAGCTCTGACAGGTCGCGGATGTCCCATCGGCCGCCAATCGTGTTAGTCCAGTTGAGCCGGACGGGAATGGGAAGGCCGGCGGGTGATGAATCGTCCACCGGGGGCGGATACGCTCCGTCCAGCCGCTTGGACAGGTCGAGAACCAGGTCGGTGAAGTCATCCAAGGTTGGGGGCGCCAGAATGCCAACGACTTCTTCACTCAGCACGAGATCACGCCCGATTGGCGCGAGCCACCTCTCATCGATACAGCTGGGGTCCATGATTCCCAAGAGGGCGCCCAACGAGGCCGTGGTGCTGTCCGTGTCAGCGCCGCAGTTGTTCGTGATCAGTATGCGTTCGGAGAAGTCGGCGCCGGCGAGCAAGCCGAGGATGACGTAGGCCGTGTTGACCCGCACGTCCGTGAAGTCATCGCGTGCGAACTCGGCGTCGACCTTCTCCTTCGCCGCGATCCAGTTCGCCCCCGAGGCGATGAGGGATCGAACCATCTCCACGGCTCGGCGCAACTCCGAGTCCCTCGGCACACCCTCGAGACCGCAGTCGATAAGGGCATCCAAGTCGGACACGACGAAGGCCAGCGCCTGCATCCTGGCCAGGAACACCGCAGCGTGGATGCCGTCGCCGGCGTGGTCGAAGCAAGCGTCTTCGTACGCGTAGGCAGCCGCGCGGTCAGGGTCGCCAGCCGCCAAGCATGCCCAGAGTTCGCTCCTGATCGCAGCGCCTTCGCCGCAGCTGAACCAGTTGTCGAACGAACCGGTGTGAGGCGGCGTCAGGCCTTCGGCGAGGTTTCGCAGACCGACGCCGTACTCGTTCCACGGGAACTCAACATGCCGGCGCCACGCGTCGGCAATCCAATGCCGATCGACACTCGGATTCGCCTGCTCCGCGAGCTTCACCGCGTACAGAACCTGAAGATCCAGGTCGTCGTTGGGAATCATCTCCGTCGGGACGGGCGTGTAGAAGTCGACCTCGAGTGGACCTTCCAGGCCCTCGAAGTTCTGGCCGAGAGTTCCCCCCACGGCCTTACCGAGCCAGCATCCCAGCACCTTTTCACGCGTGAGCATCATCGCCTCCCATGGAACGTTTCATGACACCTCATCACATGCCGCGGCGCGGCGCAAATCGGCCATTTGGGTGCATGCATCGCGGGCGCACGGGGGCGCACGCCGATCGGATGGCACGGCGGAAGACCCGGATTCCCCGGGTGCGGAAGACGCGGATCCCTCGCTCCCGCAGGTCCCGATTTTGTCCGGGACCCCTGGTGGACCCCTGGGTCCGATTTCGACCCCGACAATGGCACGACCCTGTTTTGATCGGCACAAGAAAACCCCCGCTTTACCGGGGGTTTTTCCGCGGAGACGGAGGGATTTGAACCCTCGGTCCCCGTGAGGGGACTCCACCTTAGCAGGGCCATATTCTGCCCATCACAAGCGAAAATGCGCACTCTCGCTGCCGGTTGCGCACTCAAAACACCGCATCCTCCGCGACCAACGGTTCGCCCTGAGTACGCACGGCCCCGACGCGGCTCGACGCGATGGTTAGCCTTGTGCCGCCGATGCGTACTCTTCTGCAGTGAGCTTGTCCCCCCACACGGTCTCCGGCTCAGCAGAGTCAGGACCGGATGCTTCCCAGAGCGCGAGGTGGCACATGAATTGATCGGCCTGGGCACCGTGCCAGTGCCATTCCCCGGGCGGGGTGTACACGGTGTCGCCGGGACGCAGTTCGATGACGGGTTCGCCGCGGGATTGGACGTAGCCGAACCCTTCGGTCACGTGCAGCGTCTGGCCGACAGCATGTCGATGCCATCCAGTGTGCGCGCCGGGGGTAAACCGAACGAGGTTCAGTCGCGTGCGCGAAGGGGTTTCACCGGCGTAGTAGGCGTTGAAGTAGACGTCGCCGGTGAACCACTCCGCCGGACCTTTCACCGTCTGGGATTGCGGCTGCTTCTTCGTGGTCATCTCTGTCCTTCTGTTTCTCGGGCGCGTCGGATGGTGGCGGGGAAGCTCTCCGTCGCTGCGCGCAGTTCGGAGATGTCATCGATCGTGTCGAGGGGCATGATCCCGACGATCTGGCCGCTCGCCGTGTCGATGCGTGCTGTCTCTGCGGCCGTTGGGGAAATAGCCGGAGCCCTCGTCGAGGCCGCGGGGCTCGGTGACGACGCCTGCGGTGCGGGGCGCACGCGGTGATGGTCGCGGCAAGCAGCAGGGCACCGAGGCCGGTCAGGGAGCGACGATTCATGGAGGGTTCCAAACGTTCTCGTGCGTGCATGGGTCAGACGGTGAGGAGCACCTTCGTCGCGCGACGCTCATCCATCGCTCGATAGCCTTCTGCCGCGTCCTCGAGTGGGAGGGTGAGGTCGAAGACGACACCCGGGTCGATCTTGCGCTCGCAGATGAGTCGGATGAACTCGGGGAGGTACTTCCGCACGGGCGCGGCGCCGCCGTGCAAGTGGATGCCGGCGCCGAACAGCTCGAGGCCGTCGATCGAGACGTCATGCGAGACGCCGACGAATCCGACGTGACCGCCGGGGCGGGTCGCGCCCATGGCCTGTTCGATCGACTCCTGGGTGCCGACGGCCTCGATCACACTGTGAGCGCCCAGCCCATTCGTGAGCTCTTTGATCTTTGCGACGCCGGCGTCTCCGCGCTGCTCGACGATGTCGGTCGCGCCGAATCGGCGGGCGAGCGCTTGACGGTCGGCGTGACGCGACATCGCGATGATGCGCTCTGCTCCGAGTTCCTTCGCGGCGAGGATGCCGAGCAGTCCGACCGCGCCGTCGCCGACGACAGCGACGGTCTTGCCTGGGCCGGCTTCCGCGGCTACGGCTGCGAACCATCCCGTGCCCAGCACGTCGGACGCGGCGAGCAGCGACGGGATGAGGTCCGCATCCGGATGTTCGGGGGTCGCGACGAGGGTCCCGTCGGCGAGGGGGATCCGGGCGTATTCGGCCTGAGTCCCGATCGTGCCCATCAGGGTGCGGTGCACACAGTAAGACTGGTAGCCGGCCCGGCAGATCTCGCATGTGTTGTCGGAGGACCAGAACGACCCGACTACGAAGTCATCGACGTTGATCGTTTTGACGTCCTCGCCGATCTGGGTGACGACGCCGACATACTCGTGTCCCATCGGGGCGTGGTCGACGGGTTCCGCGCCGCGGTAGGGCCACAGGTCGGACCCGCAGATGCAGGTCGCGGTGATCCGGATGATCGCGTCGGTGGATTCGATGATCGTCGGGTCGTCGCGGTCTTCGACGCGGACGTCGCCGGGTGCGTACATGATGACTCCACGCATGGTGGGCTCCTTAGTGGGTGAGGGCTACCGGGAACGGCTGGACCGGCGAGGCGGTGCGGGCGAGGCGGAAGTAGGCGGCGCCGGCGAGGATCACGGCGATGACGGTGACGAGCCCGAGGGGCAGGATGCTGGTGGCGCCGGCGATGCCGACGAGGGGTGCGGCGACGCCGCCGAACCCGAACCGCACCATTCCGAGCAGCGACGAGGCGGTCCCGGCGATCTGCGGGTAATCGGCGAGGGCGAGCGTCGTAGCCGGAGGAGACGAGATCGCCACCCCGCTGGCGAGGAGGAACAGCGACACGATGACTACCCACAGCGGCAGCACGGTCAGTCCCGCGATGAGCAGCCCGACTGCGCCGAGCCCGGCCACAGCGATTCCGACCGTGAGGGTGCCGCGGATGCTCCACCGCTCCGCGGCGCGGCCCGCGAGGTATCCGAACATCATGAACCCGGCGGAGTTCAGCCCGAACGCGAGCGAGTAGGCGAATGGCGTCAGTCCGTATATGTCCTGCAGCACGAACGTCGCCCCCGCCAGGTAGGCGAACAGTGCGGCGTACAGGAAGCCTTGATTCAGAACTGCACCGAGGAACAGCCTGTCGGTCAGGAGCGTGCGGAAGTCTCGCAGCGTCTGATCGAATCCGCCGGAGGTCCGCTGACCCGCGGGCAGAGTCTCATGGAACACGGCGAGCGTGATGGTCAGGATGCCGGCGCCGATCGCGGCGAGGAAGACGAACAGTCCCCGCCAGTCGGTCACCGTGTTGAGCACACCCCCCAAGAGCGGCCCGACGATCGCCGCGAACCCGCCGATCACCGTCAGCCGGCCGTAGAAGCGGATCAAGTGCGTGCCGGTGTAGATGTCACGGCCCGCAGCTTGAGCGATCACGATGCCCACCCCACCGGCAAGACCCTGAACGAAGCGAGCCACGATGAGTAACTCCACCGTCGGGCTGATCGCGCACAGCAATGAAGTGAGGATGTAGGCGACGATGCCGATGAGCAGGATGCCGCGCCGTCCGAACCGGTCCGAGAGGGGCCCGGCGACCAGCTGGCCGGCGGCGAGGCCGATCAGGCACGCCGTGATGGTCAGCTGCGCGATCGAGGTTGCGGCACCGAGCTCGACCGTCAGCGCGGGTAGCGCGGCCAGGTACAGGTCCATCGAGATCGGACCGAAGACGGTGAGCAAGAGCAGCAGGCTAGGAAGCAGCCTGCTGAAGGCGGGGCGTTCCCGGGTCGTGTCACACATGAGTCCAGCCTGAGCGCACGGCACGCGGAGGGGGAGTCTCTGATGGAGGGTGTACTGACAGGGCACCCGTGATGCCAAGGGGTACTCTGCCAGGGTCTCCCCCACGCAATTGCCGCGACGTAGCCTCCTCGTATGGACAACAAGGCAGAGGTGCGCGAGTTCCTCATGACCCGACGCGCGAGGGTGTCCCCGGACGACGCGGGGCTCACCAGCGGGCCTAATCGTCGGGTGGTCGGACTGCGGCGCAGCGAAGTCGCCTCCCTCGCCGGGGTGAGCGTGGAGTACTACGCGAAGCTCGAGCGCGGCGCGATCGCCGGCGCATCCGCCTCCGTGCTCGACGCGATCTCCCGCGCTCTGCAGCTGGACGACACCGAGCGCGCCCACCTCCTCGACCTCGCGCGCGCCGCCGACGGCATCCCCACCTCCGGACGCCCCCGCCGGCGTGCGAGCAAAGCCGGCGGCTCGCGCCTCAGCCTGGAATGGGCACTAGCCGCGATCACCGACGGCATCGCGTTCGTCCGCGATGCCCGTCAGGACATCCTCGCCGTCAACGACCTCGGGCGCGCCTTCTACTCACCTGTCATCGGCGACGGCGGCCGCACCCCGAACCTCGCCCGCTTCCAGTTCCTCGACCCCGCCGCCCGCGACTTCTACCCCGACTGGGACCGCTTCGCCGAAATGTGCGTCGGCGTCATGCGCGCCGAGGCCGGCCGAGACCCGCACGACAAGGCACTCCAAGACCTGGTCGGCGAACTCTCCCTGCGCAGCGACACCTTCCGCGAGCTCTGGGCCGCGCACAACGTGCGCACCCACGGTGCGGGCACGAAACGATTCCACCACCCCGTCGTCGGCGAACTCATCCTCGCCTACGAAGAACTCGCCATCACCGCCGAACCCGGCAACGTGCTCCTCATCTACACCGCCGAACCGGGCTCACCCTCCGCGGAGCGACTCCGACTCCTGGCGTCGTGGAGCGCCCAGCACACCGCCGCCGCCGCAACAGGGTCGGAGACCGCGGATTAGTTACGACACGATCGCACCCCGCGAGGCAGATCAGCGGATGACGATCGCCACGACGAAGGATCACCATGGAACACGCCCGCCTCGGCCGCACCGACCTGACGGTGAGTCGCATCGCATTGGGCTGCATGAGCTACGGCAACCCCGTGACCGGATTGCACCGATGGACCCTCGACGAGGATGCGTCCCAGCCGTTCTTCCGCCAGGCCGTCGAACTCGGTGTCACGTTCTGGGACACCGCGAACACCTACCAGGCCGGCAGCAGCGAGGAATTCGTCGGACGCGCCATCAAGAAGTACGCACACCGTGAAGACATCACCCTTGCCACCAAAGTCTTCGGCAAGATGCACGACGGACCCACCGGGCAGGGACTCTCCCGCGGCGCCATCATGGAACAAGTCGACGCATCCCTTCGGCGGCTCGGCACCGACTACATCGACGTCTATTACATCCACCGGTTCGACGACACTGTGCCGGTCGAAGAGACGATGGAAGCACTCCACGACATCGTCCAGGCCGGGAAGGTCCGCTTCCTCGGCGCGTCTTCGATGTTCGCGTGGCAGTTCGCGAAGTTGCAGTCGCCGCCGCCGTCGGCGGGTGGACGCCGTTCTCGGCGATGGAGGACCAGTACAACCTGCTCAAGCGCGAGGAGGAACGGGAGATGATCCCGATGTGCCTCGACATGGGAGTCGGACTCACGCCCTACTCCCGGTCGGAAAGGGACGCCTCACCCGCCCATGGGGACAACAGACGCAGCGAGCCGAAGCCGACGCCGTCGCCAAGACCTTCGACTCCCCCGCCGACGGACGCATCGTCGACGTCGTCGAGCGGATCGCCGGCGAACGCGGCCTGCCCATGGCGCAGATCGCGCTGGCTTGGGTGCTCCGCAACCCAGTCGTCGCCGCCCCGATCGTCGGTGCGACGAAGGACAAGCACTTGGCCGACGCCGTCGCCGCGCTCGACGTGATCCTCACCGACGACGAAGTCACCCGTCTCGAGGCCCCCTATACCCCACAGGATCCGTACTGGTACTAGGGGATATCGGGGCGGAGACGTCTCGCTCACCCGGATTGGTCCGGGGCCCTGGGGGCAAGTATGCAGACCTCGCGGTCGGCGGGTGTACCGACAGGGTCTCCCTCGTTTGCCTGACGCGACGTACCGTCGGCAGCGAAGGCAAGAAATGACATACAGCAAGGTTTGGCTTATCACTGGTGCGGGCCGCGGCATGGGCGTCGACATCGCGCAGGCAGGGCTCGCGGCCGGTTACCGTGTTCTGGCCACCGCACGGGCCGCGGCGAACGTCATCGCGGCGGTCGGTGAGCACGACGACCTGCTCGCCGTGTCCCTCGATATCACCGACACCGATTCGATCGACGCGGCCGTCGAAGCGGCGATCGATCGGTTCGGTCGCATCGACGTGCTGGTCAACAACGCGGGCAACTTCCAGGCCGGCTATTTCGAGGAAATGAGCCCAGAGCAGTTCCGGGCGCAGATGGAGACGAACTTCTTCGGACCTCTGCATGTCACCCGCGCCGTGCTGCGTGTGATGCGTGGGCAGCGCTCAGGTCACATCGTGACCATCACCTCTACCGCCGGGATCGTCTCACGAGGCTTCGGCAGCGCGTACGGCGCATCGAAGTTCGCACTGGAGGGATGGACGGAATCGCTCCGCGAAGAGGTCGCGCAATTCGGCATCCGGGTCACCGCCGTTGAACCGGGCTTCTTCCGCACCCAACTGCTCGTCGAGAGGTCATCAACACTCTGGCCCGCCTTGTCGATCGACGACTATGCCGATACGGCCGCCACGATCGACGGGTGGAAGTCGATGAACGGGAAGCAGAGCGGGGACCCCGCGAAGCTCGCCGCCAGCCTCGTGAAGATCCTCGAACTGGACGACCCGCCCCCGCGCTGGGTGGCCGGCGCGGACGCGGTGCGGGCCGTGAAAGGGAAGGGGCAGACGCTCATCGAGCAGGCCGACGCGCACCTCGACCTCTCCACGGGCCTCGATCACGACGCTTGAGACCACGTTGTGCGGTCTCATTTCGGAACAGTCGGATTGCCGGCGCCGACTGCGTCGCAATGCTCCACTGCGGAAGAGTGGACTACTTCCGCCAGGATTTGGCTTCTCACCTGGTATTTGCATTCGTCGATTGCACCCAAAGGGCGCGTGCGCGAACTGGACGCGAACCCCGGCGAACCGGCGGTTCGCACTCAGTCCTCTCCACGCACTCCACACACAGTTCGAGATGCGGCTCGCTGCAAAAGAAAAACCCCATTTACCGGGGGTTTTCACGCGGAGACGGAGGGATTTGAACCCTCGGTCCCCGTGAGGGGACTCCACCTTAGCAGGGTAGATTCAGGGATCCGCGGCCTCAACGGCGCTGGGCCGTTCTGCCGCGGAATCGCGCGGATTCCAAGCGTCACCAGGCGACTCCCGCGCTTCGGCCGACCGCACGCCTCGCACTTTATGCACTCCGGAGTTGCCCAGAATCGGCGCACTCGGGATGCTCGGGGACACTTGGGGGACACCTGATGTAGAAGCCCTTGTGCAATCAACGATGTAGCCGTGGCCGCAATGTCAACGCCGGTCACCGGGCCTAGAGGCTCCCGATGCCCTTGCCGATCATGGAGCCGCCGATGACGAGCAGCGGCCCCGTCATGCGACACCACCGCCGAGTTCTCGCCGCACGCGAGCCACCCCGCTCAGAGCGGTCACCCAGCGGGAACCAGGTGCAGAACGAACGCCTGGACCGGCCAGAGCGTCGGCAGCTGCAAGCCCACCTCCGCGAGAACCCGCCCCGACACTTCGATCTGGCCGGGGGTGAACCATTCCGGTGCGATCCATCCGTACTCGGCGTCGCCGATCTCGCGGCGCACTCGCACGATGTATCGCCGGTCGGGATCGAGCCACGGCATCCGGAGCCGTTCTGCCCGCGCGTCCTCGAGACTTGCCACGGTCGCGACGATGACGACCGAGGCGTCGTCCGTCGCGAAGCCGGTGACTCGCCAGGCGGGGTCGCGAAGGTCGGCGTGCACGACCCTCCCCGTGTGGATTACGGCGCGGAGCTCCTTGTAGAGCGTCGCGAAGCGCCGGATCGCGGCGGTCTCGGCCTCGTCGCACTCCAGAATGTTCCATTCGAATCCCGCCGAGCCCATGAGGCTTGTGGCCATGCGGTACGAAAGTGCGGTCGTACGCCCCGAACTGTGAGACGTCGTGGGGCCGACGTGTGCGCCGACCAGCTCGGGGGGCAGGAGCAGTCCCGTCCAGCGCTGGATGTCCTGCCGTTCGACGGGGTCGTTCGAATCGCTGGCCCAGACGCGGTCGCAGAGGTCGAGGATGCCGAGGTCGGTGCGCGCTCCCCCGCTCGAGCACGACTCGATCTCGAGCGACGGATGCCGTTCCTTGAGTTCGCGGATCAGGCGGTACACCGCGAGCGTGTGCTCGCGCCCACCGGGCCGACCGCTGTGCGTCGACTCGACGAGGTCGCGGTTGTGGTCCCATTTGATGAAGTCGACGCCGACCTCGCGCACGACCGCGTCGATCTGATTGAGCACGTGCGCGTAGGCCTCGGGATTCGCGAGATCGAGCACGTATTGAGTGCGCCAGGAGAGATCGGGCCCGTGGTCGAGGTGACCGGGGTCGTGGAGCAGCCAGTCCGGGTGGGCGCGTGCCAGGTTGGAGTCGAGCGAGATCATCTCGGGCTCGAACCACAGCCCGAACTGCATGCCCAGTTCGTGCACGCGACCGGAGAGTGGTGCGAGCCCGTCTGGCCAGACGTCGGCGTCGATGACCCAGTCGCCCAGGCTCGTCGAGTCGTCGCGGCGCCCCTGGAACCATCCGTCGTCGAGGACGAATCGCTCGACGCCGACGTCTGCGGCCCTCTCTGCGAGTGCAAGCAGGCGAGCCTCGTCGTGATCGAAGTAGACCGCCTCCCACGTGTTGAGGACTAGGGGGCGAGGAGACGACGGATGCTGCTCCCGCGCTCTCAGCCAGGTGTGGGTACGAGCGGCGAGGCCGTCGAGACCCTCATCGGTTTGCATGAACAGCACACGCGGAGCGGAGTACTCCTCGCCCGGTGCGAGCACGACCTCGCCGGGTCGCAGAAGTTCCCCGCCGCCAATGAGCGTCACGGCGTCCGTGACGCGATCGATGCGATACGTGGCATCGGACGACCAGGCCACGTGGGCCGCCCACGCACGGCCGCTGTGCCATAGGGGCGGACGCTCGGATGCAATGAGCATCGTCGGCGCGTCGTGCCCGGGCCGTCCGCGCCGGGACTGTCTGAGAGTCGAGCCGGGCGGCATGGCCATCGTGACGGGACGCTTCTCACGGGTCCAGCGGCCGTCGAAAGTGGTGAGAGTGTCGGTGGTCGTCGGCACGGGGAGTGTCGCCTCGAGCCAATCGATCTCGACGGGAGCGGCATCGGCCGCGCCTTCGTGGCGCAGCGCCGCGTCGACCGCGACGACACCCCCCGCCTCGATCCCGATCCGAATCGTGAGCCGCAGGCTCGAGCTCCGATCGAGGGCTGTGACGGTGAAGGCGTCATCTCCGCGGTCGAGCTCGACTTCGCGCCAGCGCGTGTGATGCAGGACTCCGTCTCTGCGCAGCTGCATCGCTGGGCGACCCGACCAGCCGTCGCCTTCCTGCGGTGCGATCGACAGCTCCCACGCCGCGTCGAGGGTCGCACCGGGCGTCTGCCGTCCGACGCCTGCGGGGATCGCCCCCAGGTCGTCGATGGTGAGGGCTCCAAGCGCATGGCCCCAGTGCAGCACCGACGGGAGCCCCGTGGGAGTGTGCGCCATGACGACCGCGACACCGTCCCTTTCCAGGACGAAGGGACCGTCGGGCCTGCCGATGATCGATGCACTGGTGGAGGGGGTGTGCTGTGCCACGGGGTGCCTCTCTGTAGGGCTTGTTCGGCGCTCGGGGCGGAGCCGTCGCGCGCAGAGACGGGTGGGTGCGGAACGGGCCTTCCGCACCCACCGGCCAGTCGGTGAACTCAGCCAATCACTTGACGGTGAGCCGATCGATCGAGAACGTGCCGGCGTTGAAATAGACCAGGACGTCGTGAACGCTCGTGAGCGTCGACGCGTCGCAGCCGAACGTGTCGAGCGGGACCGCGACGATCTGGCTCGTGTTCTCGGGGATCCACGTCCACCCGGACTGGCACCACGACCAGCTCTCGCCGGAGCGGACGGCGACCGCGACTGAGGTCCCGGCGGATGCCGTCGTGATGTCGAACTCGATCGACGCGCGGGTAGACAGATCCAGCGTGGGGTTGTCGGCGGGTGAGCCGAACCACGCGCCGTTCGAGGTCACCTGCAGAGCGGACTCGCCGTCGGTCGCGCCCGCGGGCCCTGTCGAGAGCGCACCAGGGTCAGACTGCCAGTTCGCCGGCGCCCAGCCCTCAACCCCCGACTCCCACGACGCGAGCACGACGGGGTCGCCGGGCGCGGGGCGCACCGTGATCGTGAGCGTCGCCGTCGAGGTCGTCACGCCGTTGCCGACGGCATAGGGGAACGCCGCCTTGCCTGTGTAGCCGGGGGTCGGGGTGAAGAGAACGGTGCTGTCCGCGTTCACCGCCAACGAGCCACCGGCGACGGTCGCCGAGGTCTGGCGTCCCGACGCCGCGGGGTCGAGGTCGAGCGTGGACTTCCTGATCGGGATCGACAGCGACACGTCGTTCGCGAGGATGTCCACAGTCGCCGTGGTGTCGCGCTCCACCGTGAGGGTGTCGTCGTCGGCGATCGTGTCGAGCAGGGTCTTCGCTCCCGCTGCGGTCAGCGGGACGAGCTTGGCCTGCGCAGACATGAGCGTGCAGACAGGGCTGGGACAGTACACGGTGAATCCGTCGTAGTCGGAGTACAGCGTGCCGTCGTCCTGTCGAGATGCCAGCATCCAGTACAGGGTGCCGTCGACTCCCGTGAGACGGATCGTCTCGAGCCATTTCTTGTACGTGGGCATACGGGTGGCCTTGTCCATGACGCCGAACTCGCCGAGGTACACCGGCTTGCCGATCTTCGCGGCGGCGCGTGCGTGCTCGGTGATCCAGCCCGTGCCCCAGTCGACCGTCGTCTTCCAGTGGTCGGGGTACAGGTGCATCGACATCCAGTCGATGTTCTTGAGCGAGGCGAGTGCGATGGTGTCGACGCCGTCCGCGCAGTTCTCGCCGAAGCCCGGCCCGTAGCCTGATGCGCCGTACTTTTGCGTGAGCGTCCACTGCGAGTCAGGCCGGCAGAAGAAGCCCTCGTCACCGGCGGAGAGAAGGTGGTTCTTGTCGATGGACTTCACATACGTGCTCATCTCGTCCGCCCACGCGGTGATGGTGGCCGTGTCGCAGGTCCCGTTCGGGTAGACGCCCGCGCTCGTGCAGCGGGGCTCGTTCGCCAACTCCCACGAGAGGATCGTCGGGTCGTCCTTGTACTTGACCCCTGTGATCGAGTTGGTGCGGTTGAGCAGCGTCTCGATCCAGCTCTTGAACCACGACTTGATCGTCGGGTCGGTGTAGAAGTCGGCGTGCTCGTCGAGTCCGGCCCACCGGACGTACTGGTCCATGCCGCCGAACGCGTTCCAGTTGTTCGTGAACGGGATGACGAGCTTGAGCCCGCGCTCGCCTGCCTCGGCGATCGCGTAGTCGAGCTTCTGCAGCCCGTCGGCACCGGTGTTGACAACGGGCTTCCCTGCCGCGGCATCCCACGCCTGGTACCAGACGCCCTCGAAGTTCTGGTGCACGGAGCCCGTGCCGTCGGGGTTCTGGTAGTCCTGCGACCCCCAGGTGCGGATGGCGTCGAAGCCCGCGGCCTTGGCGTCGTCGAGCACGGCGTCGACCATCGCAGGGGACTTGTAGCCGAGGTAGTAGTTGTTGGTGCCCGCGAACTCGTAGGTCTTGCCGGCGAGCTGCAGCTGAGAGCCTTTCGCCTTGACGAACTGCGACGCGGGCGCCGCACTCGCAGGCGTGGCGACGCCGACGAGTGCTGCTGTTGCGACGCCCAGGGCCATGAGCGCCGCGGTGATGCGTGTGGTGCCTCTACTCCGTGAGGGAGTCATCTTCGATCTCCTTGATGCAGGAGCCCGCGACGGATGCCGCGAGCTGGGGCCGGCGCGCCCGTGCGGACGTCCGGGGTCGAGTCGCGGTGGCCCGACCGCGACCCTGGTCAATGCGAGCGCGCCTCCGAGACGTGCGCCATCAGCGGATGCGCGGCGTCGAGTGCTGCGAGCGCCGCCGCGCCGTCGAGTCCCGTGCCGTGTGCCGCCTCGAAGATCGTGTCGGGGTGCGACGCGCTGATGATCTGTTCGAAGCGGTCGCGGACGAGAGGCGAGCGGAACACTCCACCGATCGCGCTCACGGCGGGCCGCTCAGTCGATTCGATGCCGACGCGTCGCAGGGCCGTGGTCACCGAGAGGGCGAGTTCCGCCGCTGCCGCGCGGCAGATGTCCGCTGCCGTTGCGTCGTCGCCGGCGAGCTCGGAGACCGTCTCGGAGAACGACGCGACGATCCGCACGCGGTCGGCGTCGCCCTGCAATGCCATGTATGCGTCCTCGATGTCGGTCCAGCGCTCACGGAGCCGGTCGGTCAGGGGGGTCGCAGGCCCGCGGCCGTCGTAGCCGCGCATCGCGGCATCCAGCCCGGCTCGGCCGATCCAGTACGCGCTGCCTGCATCGCCCATGATGTTGCCCCACCCGTCGACACGCGCGACGGTGCTCGCGCCGACGGCGAGTGTGACGACGCCCGTGCCCGCCGCGACGACGGCGCCGCGGCGATCCCCGAGCGTGCCGAGGAATGACGTCACGGAGTCGTGGGCCAGGAGCACACGTTCGGGGGCGACGTCGTCGAGCAGCGCGCGCAGGAGCGAAGCGTCTGCGTCCGGGGCGGTGAGGCCGCTGGTGCCGGTCGAGACGACCGACACCGGGCCGCCGAGCTCTCGCGCAACGTGCCGGACAGACTCTGCGAGCTGTGGCAGGAGCGGTTCGTGTGTGCGCACGCCCGGCAGGACGAACTCTACGGGCTCGCCGATGCCGCCTGAGCGCACCTTGGTACCGGTCTGGCCCGCGTCGACCGCGAGCGTCAGGCGTCCCGTCATGCTGCGTGCTCCCATGCCCGGAATGCCTCTGCGATGTATGAGCCCGCGGGCTTTCCGTAGGGGCAGTAGTCGTCGTTCAGATGCGCCTCCTCGCGTGAATAGAGCGTCGCGGGCCAGTCCCACAGCATGAGCCCTCGGAGCCACGGCCGGGCGCGGCACGCGCGGAGCATCTCCTCGTAGTAGCGCAGCTGCTCGGCACCGGACGGGGCACCGGCGAGGTTCCAGTCGTTGGGAAGGTCAGGTGACCCGACGCGCGAGGGGCATCCGGCCTCCATGAAGAAGAAGGGCTTGCCTTCCCGCTCGACGGCTCGGCCGACGCGGTCGAGCTGGTCGTCCCAGTCGTCGACGGGGTAGTAACCGCTCGACGACATGACGTCAACGGCATCCCACCATGTGAGCCGGTCTTCCTGGTACTTGTCGCAGTTGTACGTGATGAGGCCGTCGTAAACCCCGCGGACCTCCGCGATGAGGGCCCGCCACAGCGCCTCCTGCCCGTCGGCGCGCACCATCTCGCAGCCGATGCAGAGCATTTCGCACCCTTCCGCCTGCGCGATCCGGGCGGCGTGCAGGATGAACCTCCGGTACGAAGCGAACCATTCGGTCCAGGTCGGCTCGTTCGGAACGTCCTGGTCGAAGAACCCGATGTAGGCGCGCCACGTGCCGTCCGAGACGTTGACGACGGGCTTGAGGCACACCTTGAGCCCCAACGCATGGGCACGGCGGACAGCATGAACGATCTCGTCGTCGCCGACCGCGGGGCCTTCCTCGAAGGGGATGTCGGTTGAGAAGATGTGCTCCTGCTCGGCGGCGTACGCGAGCGCCGTCCAGGTGACGCCGTGCTCGGCCATGAGGCGCATGGACTCGTCGGCCTCGGGGGTCGTCCACGTACCGCGCGTGCCGACCCAGCCCCACGTCATGCCGAGGACGGGTTCCGCGAGCGCGTCGACGGCCGTCACGAGGCCACCAGCTGGTTGGCCGAGCGGAGGACGAGAGGATGGGCCGCCTGGTCGGCGTCGAGGCTGTCGAGTCCGCGGACGCGGAACGTCGTCGACTCCCCCGGCAGGAGCGTCACGAGGCCCTCGTCGACCGTCGCGTCTGGGTCGAGTCGATCGACGTTCAGCACGAGGTCGCGCGTGAGGCCCTCGCTGGTGACCGTCACAACGTGCTCGTGACCGTCTCGCGCGACGGCGACCGACAGTCGCGGTGCCGCGAGGGCGCTGTCACGCGCCTCGGAGAAGAACGAGAAACCCCGCACGCCGCTGAGCTCGGCGACGAGCAGCTCGTCCGCCGGATCGCTCGGGGTCGCGATTTCGGCCGGGATGGCGATGGTCAGCGACGAGCGCGCCGGGATGGCGACATCCGTCCGGAACACGTCGAGGATGCCGCCGTCGTATCGCCGTCTCGTGACGACGAGCTCGCCCGTCCACGGATCGTCGGTGTCGTTCCCGACGATGACGGCATCGCCGTCGTCGCGAGGCTGGATGGTGACGACCCGCGACGCGAACGCGTTGCGCAGCGCGAAGTACAGCGGCTTCTCGCGCCCATCGCCGTCGATCGCCGCCCAGGAAGTGACAGGCCAGCAGTCGTTGAGCTGCCACACGATCGCACCCGACGTGTGCGGGGCGTGCGAGCGGAAGTGGTCGAGTGCGAAGCCGACGGCGTTGGCCTGGTTGAGCTGCATCGCCCAGTGCCACGTTGCCATGTCGCTCGGCACGCGGTGGTGCCGCACGAGCCCACCCGTGAGCTTGACGTTGCCGTCGATGGCCTTCTGATGCGCGATCATGCCGGGCGATTCCGGCGTCAGCGGGTCGTCGTGGAGCGCGCGCTCGAGGGTCGACCAGTTCGGCGGCCCCTGCCAGCCGAACTCGGCGACGAACCGCGGCGTGTGCTCGCGATACGTCGCCCAGTCCTTGCGGTTCCACTGCTCCCACAGGTGGTTGGTCCCGTGCGTCTCGGCGTTGGGGTGCACGCCCTCGTCGCCGGGGCTGAAGGGGCTCCCGGGAGCGTAGGTCACGTGCGGCGACAGTTGGGCGACGATCCCCGGGAGCAGGTCGTAATAGTAGTGAGCGCCCCAGGTCTTGCCGTCGAGCCGTTCCTTCCAGCCCCAGTCCTCATATCCCCACAGGTTCTCGTTGTTCCCCGTGAAGAGCACGAGCGACGCGTGGTGTGCAAGGCGCGTAACGTTGTCGCGGGCCTCGGCCTCGATCTCCGAGCGCAGCGGCTCCTCCTCGGGGTAGGCCGCGCACGCGAAGAGGAAGTCCTGCCACGTGAGCAGCCCGAGCTCGTCGCACAGGTCGTAGAAGTCGTCGGATTCGTAGATGCCGCCGCCCCAGACCCGCACGAGGTTGATGTTCGCGCGTGCCGCCTGCCGAAGGCGACGCTCGTAGCGGACGCGGTCGACACGCGTGAAGAGCGCGTCGTCAGGGATCCAGTTGACGCCCTTGACCCACACCGGTACCTCGTTGACCAGCAGCTGGAAGGGCCGACCGGCGGCATCCTTCTCGGTGTCCCATCGCGCGGTCCGGAAGCCCACACGGCGCACCGTCGAATCCACGGCCTGCTCGGCGGCGGAGAGCCGCACCGCAACGTCGTACAGCGGCTGCGCCCCGTAGCCGATGGGCCACCAGAGTTCGACGTCATCGACGTCGACCCGTACGACTGCTTCTTCGTCGTCGGCCGCGAGAGTCGTGCGCGCAGTGACGCCGGCAACGTCGACTTCGATCTCGACTTCTCCCGCGCTCGCGCGCTCGACGAGCGCGCGAGCGGTGAGGACTCCGCCGCCGTGCGCCGGCTCAGCGTGCACGAGGACCCGCGCGAGCCGCGCGCCGGACCATGACTCGAGCCGCACGGGCTTCCAGATGCCGCTCGTGTAGGCCGCGATCCCCCAGTCCCAGCCGAAGCTGCACGCGGACTTGCGGATCGCCTCATACGGCAGGGCATAGGGACGCTCGCGTGCGCCGAGCACGAGGCTCTGCGCGTTCGCGTAGCGGACGGGGCTGCGGAACGCGACGATGAGCCGGTTCGCCCCGGCGTGCAGCAGCGGTGCGACGTCGAAGCGGTGGACGCGATGCTGATCCGCGACGTCGCCGAGCACGACGCCGTTGAGCGTCACCGTCGCGACGGTGTCGAGGCCGTCGAAGACGAGATCGTGGCGCTCGGCGGCGGCGATCTCGGCATGCGTCAGATCGAAGGTGGTCTCGTACGTCCAGTCAACGAGCCCGATCCAGGAGAGGGCCGCCTCATTCTCGTCGAGGTAGGGGTCCGCGATCAGGCCCGCGGAGAGCAGGTCGGTGTGCACGGTGCCGGGAACGGATGCCGTCACGACGGCGCCGGCGATCGCACCGGGCACCGGGCCCGCGGCGGCCGTCACGGTCCACCCCGCGGTCAGGTCGCGCGCAGCGAGAAGGGTTGGGTTGTCGGTTGTGATGAGGGTCATTTGACGGCTCCGGCCACGAGGCCCTTGTAGATCCAGCGCTGAAGGAAGACGAATGCGATGACGGTGGGGACGATGACGAGGATGGTCGCGGCGGCGATGACCTCCCATTGGGCACCGAACGGGCCCTTGAAGCGGAACAGCGCCGTCGAGATCAGACTTTCCGACTGCAGGTACAAGAACGGCAGGTAGAACTCGTTGTAGATCGCGATGCCCTTGATGATGACGACGGTCGCGATCGCGGGCTTGAGCAACGGCAGGATGACGCGCCAGTAGATCGTCCAGCGATTGGCGCCGTCGAGCATGGCGGCTTCGTCGAGCGAGACGGGGATCGACTGCATGAACTGGATGAAGATGTAGATCGCGATGATGTCGGTGCCCATGAAGAGCAGGATGAGCGCGGCCTTCGTGTTGAACAGGCCAAGACCGTTGATGATCTGGAAGGTCGCGACCTGGCTGGTGACGCTCGGGATGAGCGTCGCAATGAGGAAGAGCGCCATCACGAGCGCCTTGCCCCGGAAGTGGAACCGGTCGATCGCATAGGCCGCCATCGACCCGATGAGGATCGTGCCGACGAGCGAGATCACGAGGACGATTGTCGTGTTGACGAAGCCGGAGAGCATGTCGCCCTGCTGGAACGCCGTGACGAAGTTGTCGAAGTTGAACCAACTCTGCGGGAGCGTCAGGGGGCCGGTCGTCGCATACTCCTGCTTGGTCTTGAAGCTCGCGAACAGGAGCACCGAGAGTGGGAGCAGCACGACGATCGTCGCGAGGATGAGCGAGGCGTACTTCCCGATTCCGGGCAGTGTGCGTTTCATGACAGGTCGACCTTCTCGTCGGGGAATGCCTTCCGCTGGATCCAGGTGACGAGCAGCACGATGACGAGCAGCACGACGGCCATCGCCGAGGCGAGACCCACTTGGCGGAAGTTGAATGCGGTCTGCATCGTCTGGATGACGAAGGTCGCCGTGCCGTTGGCGCCGGTCGTCATGATGTAGGGGATCTCGAACACGGAGAGGCTACCCGCGACCGCGAGGATGAACGACAGACCGATGATGCGGCGGATCCCGGGGAAGATGATGTTGACGAACTGCTGCCAGCGGCTCGCGCCGTCGATCTGCGCCGCTTCGTACAGCTCGGCGGGGATCGACTGGATCGCACCCAGGAAGAGCACGAAGTTGAGGCCGGTGTAGCGCCACACCGACGTGCCGGCGAGGGAGAAGTTCGCGATCGACGCGTCGCCGAGCCACTGCGGCGGATCGGTCACGCCGACCCACGACAGGAGCGTGTCGAGCGTGCCTCCCGGCTGGAAGAAGTAGAGGAACACGAATCCGATCGCGACGCCGTTGATGAGGTAGGGGAAGAAGATGACGCCACGGAAGAAGTTCGAGAAGCGCGTGCTGAAGCTGAGGAGGGTTGCGAAGTACAGCGCGATCGCCATCTGGACGAAGGACCCGACAAAGTAGTACAGGCTGACGCCGAACACCGCGAAGATGCGCGGGTTGGTGAAGACCTCGACGTAGTTGTCCAGGCCCACGAAGTCGCCCATGGGGCCGAGGCCCCGCCACTCGTGGACCGAGTACCACATCATGTTGACAGCGGGCACATACGTCAGCAGCAGGAGCAGCCCGACGGCGGCTGCGATGAACAGGTAGGGCGTGACTCGGGCGAACCGGCCGCGGCCAGCGGGACCCGACCCGCCGGCGCTGGCGCGCCCGCCCTTCTTGCGGCGCTTGCGCGCCCCGGCGTCGATCGACTCGCTGAGGGGGGCCGGAGATTCCCGCACGAAGTGGTGCGTTCGTCGAGACGGACATGGACTTCTCCTCTGATGGGACTCCGACCCCCTCAGGGGTCATGGTGATTCGATGTGCCCGCGCCGTACGCGGGCAGGGGATCAGCCGGCGAGCTCGCTCACGGCCGCGCCCCACTGCTCGTTGAGCTGGGCGAAGAACGAGTCCTTATCGCCGTCGGCCTGACCGCGGGCGATGTCGACGATCTTCTGGCGGTAGATGTTGCCCCACACGTCGACCTGCGACTGGTCGGCAATGTTGTTGAGCAGACCCTCCTCACCCTCAGGAGCAGGAGCGGCCTCGATAAGCTCGACGCTGTTCTCCGAGAGGGACCCGAGGTTGGCGGGAAGCGACGCCGAACGGAGTGCCGAGATCATCCCCTGCGACTCGGTGAAGCCCGAGTCCTCGAGCAGCCAGTTCATCCACGCCTCAGCCGCCGCCTTGTTGGACGAGTTCTTGTTGATCGCGATGTTGTAGTCGCCGCCGATCGTGGCGTACTGCGTACCGTCGTCCGCGGTGGCCGGCCAGGCCATGAAGCCCACCGCGCTGGGGTCGACACCCGCGTCCTCGGCGGCGGCCTGGAACTGCGAGATCGCCCACGAGCCGAGCACCATGGTCGCGATCTTCCCGGTCGCGAAGTCGCCCTTCGACTGCTCCCAGTTGGTCGTCAGCGGGTCCTCTTCGCTCAGGCCTTCGTGCACGATGTCGTACAGCAGCCCGTCGATGGCGTAGACGTCGTTGCCCTCCGTCCACGGCGACTCGTCGTGAGCCATCTCGTTCTGCGCTTCGGCGTTCCCGGAGACGGCGCCGACGTTCGAGAACCACTGGCCACCCAGAGGCCAGCCGTCCTTGTAGTTCGTGTAGAGGGGTGTCGCGTCGGTGTTGTCGGCGATGAGCTCGAGGTCGGCGAGGAACTCATCGGCCGACTTCGGCAGCTCGGTGATGCCGGCGCCCTCCCAGACGGCCGTGTTGTACAGGACGCCATTCGCGTTGCCGCCGAGAGCAATGCCGTACTGCTCGCCGTCGTAGCTCGCGGGAGCCTGGAATCGGTAGGTCTCGGCCAGCTCGTCCACGGTGCCGAGCGACTCGAAGAAGTCGGGGAACTGGTCGGCCGAGACGCTCGGCGGGATCATCAGGACGTCGCCGTACCCGTTCGGGCTGCTCATGCGGGTCTTGACGTCGTCGGCGTAGCTGGTGATCGCCTCGACCTTGACGTTGACGTCGGGGAACTCCTTGTTGAACTCCGCGACGTACGTCTCCCAGGTGCCGTCCGTCTCGAGGTCCGTGCGGTTCGTCAGGAACGTGATGTCGCCGCTGGGCTCGCCCGAGTCTGACTCGCTGGATCCTGCGCCCGAGCACGATGTCAGCGCGAGCGTCGAGACCGCGGCCAGAGCGACAAGGCCGAACACTGCCTTGCGAGGTGCCATGTGATTACTCCCTTGTATCTGTCCCCGGTGCTCGGCGCGGGACGTTCCGCGCCTCGGGGTTCGGGATGTCAGCGTAGGACAAGTTGAGCGCGATGTAAAGCGCTTTAGTTCGCGATGTCCCGAAATGTCCGGTGGCCCGCAACCTCGGTGCTGCGCGACAATCCGCGGCTGTGGGCGCACTTCGGTGAGCACACCGTGGATCGGATGTCGGTGAAATGTCCTACGTCGTCATCGGCGATATCATCGGATCGTCGACCCCAACGAGGAGGACTCATGACCGTGCAGCAGCGCGCCACCCTGGACGACGTCGCGCGGCTGGCAGGCGTGAGCGCGAAGACCGTTTCGCGCGTCTATTCGCACCGGGACAAGGTCGCCCCACAGACCGTGGAGCGGGTGCTGAGCGCCGGCAAGCGGCTTCGCTTCCGGCCCAACACCATCGCGCGTACGCTGCGCCGAGGAGGTGCCTCGTCGACCGTCGGGTTCATCATGGGAGAGCTGCGCAACCCCTTCTACTACACGATCGCAGCGGGCATCGAGAAGGAACTGGCCGGCGCGGGCTACACGCTCGTCGTCGCGACGACAGACGATTCCGCAGAGGGTGAGGAGCGCGTCGCCGACACGCTCCTCGCCCAACGGGTGGGCGCGCTGATGCTCGTGCCGGTCGGCGAGGACCAGTCGTACCTGGAAGGTGAGCGCCAGCTTGGCACTCCCGTCATCGCGATCGACCGTCCGGCGCGGAACCTCGTTGCGGATGCTGTCGTGCTCGACAATCGCGCCGGCGCGTACGAGGCGACGCGCCACCTGCTGGGGCACGGCCATCGCCGCATCGCCTACGTGTGCAATCCCGCATCGGTCTACACGCAGACCGAGCGCTGCCGCGGCTATCGGGAGGCCATGGCCGAGTCGGGGCTCACCGATGCGCGGCTGGAGGTCCTCCTCGACGACACGTCGGTGCCGCCAGACGTCGTCGTGCGCCAGCTGCTCGAGCGCGAGGACCCCCCGACCGCGATCTTCGCGGGCAACAACCGTATGTGCGTCGGCGCGCTGCGCGCGATGCGGGATGTCGGGGCGACTCCCTCGCTCATCGGTTTCGATGACTTCGACACGGCGGACATCCTTGGGGTGACGGTTGTGACCCACGATCCGGTCGAGCTCGGGCGGCGCGCGGCGCAGCTCGCGATCGAGCGGATGGCAGATCCCGCGGGTTTCACGACCCGCATCGAGCTGCCTACGCGTCTCCTCGCACGCGGGAGCGGAGAGCGACCGCCGGCTTCGTGATGCGCGGGAGCGCACAGCCAGCCTCGAGGATCGGCTTCACCGAGTGGATGGTGCGGGACCGATCGACGCGCGGGCACGCAGTCGAGGAGTCGAGTCGAGGAAGGCTCCCGGCTGGGCGCCGTCGACGACGTCGAACAATCGCCTCGCCACGTGTGCCCCGAACGCGACGATGTCGTGGCTCAGCGCACTGAGCGCCGGGTAGGTGTGCTCACAAAGCACGGAGTCATCCCACGCGATGATCGAGAGGTCGTCTGGAACCCGCAGGTCGCGCTCGAGCGCGACGGTGAGCCCGGCGACTGCCATGACGTCGTTGTCGTAGATGAATCCGGTCGGCGGCGCATCGCCGTCCAGCGCCGCGCGCGTGGCCCGTGCGCCTTCGTCGGGCGTGTAGTCCGTGCGAAGCAGCACGCCCTGAAGGCCGAGAGAACCCATCTCGTCGAGGAAGGCGTCGTCCCTGATGCGCGTGTGCGCGAGATGCTCCAGACCGGCGACGCGGGCGATCCGACGATGACCTCGGTCGGCGAGCTCGCGCACGGCCTCGCGCATCGATGCCGCGTCATCCGTCCATACGCTCGTCAGTCCGCCGGCGAGGCTCGGATCGCCGACGATCACGACGGGGAGGGCGGCCGGCTTCTGAAAGGCGCGGACTCGCGGGTCGTCCACCTGTAGGTCGACGAGGATGACGCCGTCGACGCGGCGACCGCGCCGCCAGGCCTCATGTGTCGCCCGCTCCTGCTCGGCGCCGGGGACTACCTGCAGCAACAGCCCGTAGGCGCGTTGCGCCAGCTCGGACTCGAGCCCGGCGAGGAACTTCATGTAGAACGACTCGACCCCGAGATTCTGCGGGTCCCGGGCGAGCACCATGCCGAACGTGTCCGTCCGCGCTCCGGCGAGCGACCGCGCCGCACTCGCCGGCGCCCAGCCCAGCTCGTCGGCGACTTCCAGCACCCGCTTCCGCGTCGCCTCGGAGACGCCCTTACGACCGTTGAGCGCGAACGAAACGGCGCCGATCGACACCCCCGCGCGCGCCGCGATATCGCTGATCGTGACGCGCGAACCCGGCGTCCGAGGTTCGGAGACCACGTAGTGAACCCTACCCGCCGCTCGCGTGCGCGAGTCACTAAAGCGCTTTATGTATGATGGTCGCCGCGCCCCCCGAGAGGAATCCATGATCATCGAATTGGCCAACACGCCGCGCGACTATTCGTGGGGATCGACCACCGGCATCCCGGAGTTCCTAGGCATCGAGCCCGATGGGCGCCCCCAGGCCGAGCTGTGGCTCGGCACTCATGCGGGGTCGCCGGCTCGCGCGGTGCGCGTCGCACCCGACCGCGAAGAACGCCACCCAACGCTCTCGGATTGGTTGCACGCGCACCCTCATCTGGCGGGAGCGGATGCCGCGGCCGCAGGTCTCCCGATCCTGCTCAAGCTCCTCTCCGCGGAGTCCCCGCTCTCGCTCCAGGTGCACCCCACGCTCGAACAGGCACGCGCCGGATTCGAGGATGAGAACGCGCGCGGGATCCCGGTCGATGATCCCGCGCGCAACTACAAGGATCCGTTCCCGAAGCCCGAGATCATCGTCGCCGTGAGCCGGCGCTTCGATGCGCTCTGCGGGTTCCGACCAGCGGACGAGGTTGCCGCGATAATGGCCGAACTCGAGGAGCATGACGTGCCGGCCACTCGCGCCCTGCGAGAGATCCTCGCCGACCCGACGCGTATCGGCGACGCCCTCGCATGGTTGCTCTCCGGCGCGCCTGAGGCAGCTGAATGTGCGGTCTCCGTCGAGTCGTTCGCGCAGAAGGAGGCAACTGCGACCTCGCCGTCGGCTCCGTCGTGGGCAACTGTTCGCGAGATCGCGACTCACTACCCGGGCGATCCCGGAATCGTCGTAGCGCTGGTGATGAATCGCGTGTCGCTCCAGCGCGGACAGGCGCTCTTCGCTCCCGCCGGGATGCTCCACGCGTACCTCAGCGGCGTCGGTGTGGAGCTCATGATCGCCAGCGATAACGTGGTGCGGGGCGGCTTGACCCCTAAACACATCGACACCCTCGAGTTGCTTCGATTGCTCTCCTTCGAGCAGCAGCCTCCCGAGCTGCTCGAAGCCAGGCGCGTAGCCCCCGGCCTCGTCGCGTACGAACCTCCAGCGCCCTTCGCCCTGTGGGCCGCAGACTCGGCCCAGCCCGGCCTGGAGATCCCTCTCACGGGAGCCGCCCTCGCGCTCGTCGAGGGAGCGGACGTGACCCTGGAGTCGTCAGACGCCTCGCTCACCCTCCCCCGCGGTGGCGCTGGCTTCATCTCGCCAGATGAGTCCCCGCTGACGGTGCATGGCTCCGGCCTGCTCTGGCTCGCGGTCACGAGCCCAGACCCCGCCGCGCAGCACTGACCGAGACCGCTCGCAGGCGTTCATGAATGGCGCCAGCCGTCGCGTTCGCGCCAGACGACGAGATGGCGCCCGCGGCAGTTCAGCCAGTGGACAAGTCGAACGCCGTGGAGGCCCCAATGCAGCGGCGGTGCTCCACCTCGATCAGGTGGAGCACCGCGACGGAGAACCTACCTCTGACCAGGCATTCGCCGCCTGCATCCAGACTCGAGACGCCTTTTCGCGTACCGGACTCGAACCGAGGCGAACCGGCGGTTCGCACTCAGTCCTCTCCACGCACTCCACACACAGTTCGAGATGCGGCTCGCTGCAAAAGAAAACCCCATTTACCGGGGGTTTTCACGCGGAGACGGAGGGATTTGAACCCTCGGTCCCCGTAAGGGGACTCCACCTTAGCAGGGTGGTGCACTAGGCCTGACTATGCGACGTCTCCAGGCATCCGTGCCGAAGCGAGGATGCGCCCAGCAATCATAACCTGCCCGCGGCGATGCCAGAAAACGCCGGGTCGCGAGACGAAAACGCTAAACGAGAAGGGATGCCGCGCCAGAGAGTACGACGATGAGCCCCCGCTGACAACCCCAGTGTCTGCCGGGCGCCCGGCGGCCAGGCTTTGTGGCATGAGCACAATCCCCCCGACCCGCGGGAGCCCGTCTCGCGGGAGACTGATCCCGATCGTACGGTGGCAGCCGAGCGCGCCGCCTCCGGCGACCGCACGGGCACCACCGACCCTGACCGCACCGTCGCGATGGATCAGCCGGTATACGACCGGCGCGACACCGACGATGACGGCTACGCCGATCGCACGGTCGCCACCCCTCGAGACACGAACGGCGACGGCTACGCCGACCGCCCGGCCGCCGCCACGACCCGCGACGCGAACGCGGACGGCTACCCCGATCGGCGGATCGACACCAACGGTGACGGCTACGCCGATCGCACCGTCGCCGCTGACCGCGCCGTCGCCACCGACCGGACGGTCGACGGCCGCCCCGTCTATGCCGGCGATGCCAGCTCCGTGGTCGCCAGCGACGCCGTCGTGGCGCGGGAGCGCGAGCGCTTCGGCGGCATGAAGTTCGGCTCGGCCTTCTTCGGATGGCTGACAGCGATGGGACTCGTCGTCCTCCTGACCGCGGTCGTCGCGGCGATCGGCGGCGCCATCGGCATGACCTCACCCCAGACCGCCGAGGATGCGGCCAACGCCGCCCAGCAGAACATGGGCGCCGCCACCATCATCGGGGCGATCGTCATCGGGATCGTGCTGTTCGTGGGCTACTTCGCCGGTGGCTACGTCGCCGGCCGCATGGCCCGCTTCAGCGGTCTGATGCAGGGTCTCGGCGTGTGGCTGTGGGCGATCATCATCGCCATCGTCGTCGCGATCATCACGGCGATCGCGGGCAGCCAGTGGGACATCTTCGGAAGCCTCAACAGCTTCCCCCGCATCCCCGTCACGTCCGATCAGCTCACGCTCACCGGCATCCTGACCGCTGTCGGCGCCGCCGTCGTCACCCTCGTCGGGGCGCTGCTCGGAGGAATCACGGGCATGCGCTACCACCGACGGGTCGACCGCGTGGGCCTCGGCTACGAGGAGTGACCCGCCGAACGCAAGGCGGATAACCCCGGCTTCGAGGCTCGACTCCTTCGGGGGGTCGAGCCTCAGCGGCTCTTGACGTTGCCGTTCGAGCAGGTCTCCTGCGCGGCAGTCTGACCGGCGATCGTCGACGGGAGCTCGACCGCGGTCTCGGTCGGCGCGGGCGTCTCACCCGGCGTCGCCGAGGCTTCGGGCGCGGGCTCCACCGGCGTCGTCGGCTCGGTGGCGGGATCCGTCGGCTGGACGACAACGACGCCATCGCCCTGGCTGACGTCTCCGGTCAGCTGGATGGGCTGGTTCGCCGCAAGGGCCGCCCACAGCGCATCGGCCGCTGACTTGTTCGGCACGACGCGGTTCTCGTCGGCCGGATCGTCGTTCACGGGGTACTGGATGAAGACGATCTCGTCGAACGGCACGTTCTTCACCGCGAGCGCGATCTGCACGAGCGTCAGCGGGTTCGTGAGGCTCTGCGAAGGCGTGATGTTGTCGACCGCCGTCGTCGCGAGCTTGTAGAGCGTCGCCGGGTTCGAGAGCACCTCTTCGCTGACGAGCTTGCGGGCGAGGCGGGACATGTACTGCTGCTGGTTGGAGATGCGGCCGAGGTCACCGCCGTTGCCGACGCCGTGGCGCGTGCGGAGGAACTGCAGTGCCTCGATCCCCTGGATGTTCCGCGTGCCCGCCGGCCAGTTGATTCCGGTGTACGGGTCCTTGATGCCGTTCGCGAGGCACACGTCCACGCCGCCGACGGCGTTCGTCACCTCGATGACGCCGCCCCACGTGATCTTCGCGGCGTACTGGATCTCGAGCCCGGTGAGCTGCGAGACCGTCTTGACGACGCATCCCAGTCCGCCGTACATGTAGGCCGAGTTGAGCATCTGCTTGCTCATCGCAGACGTCGTCGACCCGTCCTCCTTCGTGCAGGAGGGGATCGGCACCATCAGGTCGCGCGGGAACGAGATGACCGTGACGCGACGCGGGTTGTCCGAGATGTGGACGAGCATGTTGACGTCGTTCAGTTCGCCCTCGGCGTCCTTGCCCGTGCAGCGATCGCCGAAGTACTGCGCGTACGCCTCTTCACAGGCATCCGTCCCCGCCAGGAAGAGGTTGACGCCGCCCTCGATCGCGCCGATGTCGGGCGGAACGGACGCCTGGCCCTCGAGCTCGACGGCGTCCTTCGTGAAGTTCGACGTGATGTCGATCGCGGCGTAGGCCGCGACGCCGGCTCCCGAGACAAGCGCGACGGCGATCACGATCCCGAGGATCTTCATGATCTGCGCGAACGGATGCGGCGACTTCAGCGCGCCGTGGCGGGCCACCGTGCGACGGCCGCGCTCAGGCTTGGTCGTCTCGCTCACTCGGGTCCTCTCGGGGTGGATCACGCCCTCAAGCCCACGCACGCCCGCCGTCGTTCAACGGCGGGTGTCGGCTTCGACCTGAGGGACGAGTACTCAGATTCTCGTCAGAAACCCGTCCATATTCTCACGCGCCCCTGTGGCGCCGCTGAACGCCGCCCTCAGGCGAAAGACAGCTGACCGCGCACGATCGAGTCGCCCGAGTGCGCCGGGTCACCGTCGACGGGCTCGAACGAGATGTCGACGAGGTCGTACTCCGAGAGGTCCACGCCCTCCGGGATCGGGAACGAGCCCTTCTTCCCGTCGAGCACCCCGAGGCTGATGAGCGCTCCGCCGTCGTTGCGGATGAGCCACACCTCGCGGTATTCGCCCGAGGAGGCGGCCCCGTCCAGCGTGACCGTGAGCGTGCGCGATCCGTCCCTGGACTCGTCGACCTCGGCCGTTCCGACGGCCTTCGGGTGGTCGGGGAACGCCTCGAGCGACGCCGATGCGATCGAGGTCGGCGCGAGCGACCCGAGGCCGACCCACACTCCCCCGCCGATCACGAGGACGAGGGCGACGGATGCTGCGAGCGCCCACCATGCCCGCTGCGACCAACGGCCTCGGCGGGGCCGCGCAGAGGAGGAGGAGACGGATGCCTCGGCCGGGGGCGTGGCATCCGTCATCGTCTGCGCGGGCACCGGCGAGGCGGGCGCGGGCGAGGCAGCGCCCACCGAAGGGACGGCGTCGGAGGTGACGTCGCCGCCCAGCCGAAGCTCCTCGGCGATGCGGGCCCAGACGCGGTCAGGCGGCGCCTCGAGCTCCGCGTCGTCCATCGTCGATCGCGCGACGACGGCGGCATGGCTCATCTCGGCGACGTCGGCGGCGCAGACGTCACACGAGGCGAGGTGCTCGCGCTCCGCGGCAGAGGCGACGGGCTCGCCCAACGCGATCAGGGCGAGCTGTTCGGGGTCAAGGTGTGACACGAGTCACCTCCAATCGGTTGCGCATGCGGGTGAGACTTCGCCGTATGTGGCTCTTGACGGTACCGAGCGGCATGCCGAGCCGGCGCGAGATCTCTTCGTGGGTCAGGTCGTCGAAGAACGCGAGACGCATGACGACCTGCGCGTCCGGCTCGAGCTGCTGCATCTCGTTGGCCACGAGGAGCGTTTCGGAGAGATCTGGGGTCTCGCGGATGAGATCGTCGGGGCTCGTGACCCGCTCCATCTCGGCCTGCAGGGCGCGGATCTTCGCCCGTGACTCGTGCGTGTCGGCGATGCGCCGGCGTGCGATCGCGACGAGCCAGGTCGAGAGGCGGGCTTTCGACGCGTCGTAGGTCGCCCGCGAGGTCCAGGCCGAGACGAAGGTGCGCTGGGTGACGTCCTCCGCATCGCCCCGGTCGCCCAGCGAGCGGAGCGCGAGCGTGAAGACCACCGGCGACCAGCGCCGGTACACCTCGGCGAGCGCTTGCTCGTCGCCGGCGACGAAGCGCGCGTTGAGATCCGCCTCGGCGTCCGCCGCGGCATCGGGAGCGGCATCCGGCTCCACGGTCTCCTCGCTTCTCATGATTGCGGTCTTGCGATGGCGACCACGTTATCCCGGTAATGGCCGGTCGTGCTGTCGAAGGGGCCACCGCACGTGATGATCACGAGCGCCGGATCGCCCTCCCGGGCGAAGAGTTCGGCGGTGGGGAGGGCGGCCTTCTCGTAGTAGGTGAGGGATTCCACCGTCCAGGTCCTCGCCGAGCCGTCGGCGGCGGTGACCACGACGGGCGAGCCGACAGCGACGTCGCGCAGGTTGGCGAGCGGGCCGATCGGATAGTCGACGGCGTCGACGTGGGCCGCCAGCACGATGTGTCCGGCGGTCGCCGCGGCATCCGGACCGTAGCGGTACCAGCCGGCGACGGCGGGGTCCACCGGGAGCTGCATCTGCCCGGAGGACTCGACACCGACGTCCGTCACGGGCATGTCGACGCCGAGCGAATCGATGACGAGGCGGGTCGGGGCGACGGGAGCGGCAGCCGGCGCGACCTGCGCCGGGGCGACCGGGACGTCGACGACCGCGGTGGGCGGGGGTGCGGGTGCGGGGGTGGATGGCGCCGGGGATGTCGCAGACACCCCCGCACCCGCGGTCGAACAGCCGGTGAGGCACGCCGCGAGCACCGCGCCGATGAGGGTGGCCATCGCCAGCCCGTCCCGGCCGTGTGTTCGCGGCGTGCCCCGGCGCATCAGCGGCGCGCCTCCTGACGGCGGCGCATCGCCACTGCGGTGGCTGCCGCGGCGGCGATGGCGAGGGCGCCTGCAGCGGCGAGGCCGATGAACGACATCGTGGCATCGCGCTGGGCGAGGTATCCGGCCGTCCCCGAGGGAACGCCACCGGGGTTCGAGTGCGACACCGTGACGGTCTGGACGGCGAGCGCCAGGTTCTCGTCCTCGGCGCTGCCCCACGCGTAGACGATCGTGAGGACGCCGTCCTGGATCGGCACGTCGGTCGGTCCGAGAACCGGATCGGTGGTCCCTGCGAGGGCGACGGATGCCGAGACCGTGCCGGCCGGCAGGTTCAGCGTCGCCTCGTTCGGGTTCGTGAGGTCTTCGATGACCGGGGTGCCGCCCGCGAGCACGTCGACGGCGGGGGCCGCGGCGATGTGCCGGACGGTCAGGCGCCCCTGTCCGGCCGACGTCGTCGCGGTGTCGTTCTGGAAGAGCTTCAGCGACGGGTCACCACCCTCGCTGAGGTACGCGGCGGCGGTGTAGTTGCCGCCGCCGGCGAGCGTCAGGGTCGCCGGCCCCAGGATCGGAGTGCTGGCGTCGGCGGCATCCGGTGCCGTCAGCGCGACCTCGTAGTCGCCGGCGGGGAGCGTGAGGGGGCCGGCGAGGTCGCCCGGCTGGAAGTCGTCGAGCGTCAGCTCCCCGTTGACGTAGACGTCGACGGGAGTGTCGGGGATGCCGTGGAGCACCGAGAGCTGCGCCGAGGCGCTCGTGCTCGCAGATGCGGGAGCGGCGAAGCCGAGGGCGGCGATGAGGCCGACCGCGAGGCCGGCGGCTGCTGTCTTGCGCACTGTCTTCCTCCAAATCGTGAGCGGTCGGTCACCGCCCTTCGAAGGTGCTTTCCCGGGCCTCTCCGGTTTTGGATGCACTTGCATGAAAAGTCGTCGTATGAGCCTGTCGAGGCCCCCAGGTGAAGTGATGGAAACGGATTCTTCGCGAAGTGCATCCGCCCGAGGCATCCGTCCGGAAGAACTCATCAGCGCACGGTTCCGAGCGCCTCCCCCATCGAAGGAGATGAACGATGAACAAGATCACCCGCGCCTCCATCGCGGCGATCGCGGCGGCCGCGCTGGCCTTCGCCGCCACTCCCGCCCACGCAACGGGCGGCAGTGCCCCGTCGGGAACCATCGTCGACGTCGCGGTCGCCGCGTCGGGCGGCGGAACGCCCGACGCCAACCCGTGGGACTACGACATCCTCGTGCAGGCCATCCTCGCGACGGGTCTCGCACCGACCCTCTCCGACACGAGCACCCAGTTCACGGTGTTCGCCCCGAATGACCGCGCGTTCCTGCGGCTCGTGCAGGACCTCACCGGTTCGGCTCCGGCATCCGAGGCGGATGCCCTCACCGCCATCACGACCACGTTCTCGGTCGACCAGATCAAGAACATCCTGCTGTACCACGTCGTCGCGGGCCAGAAGCTCGGACCCCTTCGCGTCCTCTCGGCGGGCTCGCTCACGATGGCCAACGGCGGGACGGTGCGGCCGCGCCTCATCACGCTGCGTGACGAGACGCCGTCGCTCACCGACCCCCGGCTCGTGCTGTGGAAGATCAACATCCAGGCGTCGAACGGCGTCATCCACACGATCGACCGGGTGCTGGTGCCCGCGTCCTGACCTCCCCCAGGGAAGCCCGCTCACCGCTGCGACCTCCGGCGGTGAGCGGGGCTTCTCCCCTCGCCCGCGCTGCCGGCGCACGAGGAAAGGATCCTCATGAAGAGCAGAGTCATCCAGGCCACCTGGTTCGAGTACGACCGCTACGGCGACGCCGACGTGCTCGTCGAGCGCAGCGAAGCGCTCCCTCCGCCCGGCGAGGGCGAAGTCACCGTGGAGGTGATCACCACCTCGCTGAACCACATGGAGGCGTTCCTGCGGAACGGCAAGGAGTCCACCTGGTCGGACGATCCGTGGCCGCGCCGATCCGGCAGCGATTTCGCGGGCATCGTCGTCGCGACCGGCCCGGGAAGCCGGCTGCCGTTGCGCTCCCAGGTCATCGGGCACGTCCGGACCGGAGCCCATGCGTCGCACCTCAACGTGTCGGAGAGCGCGCTCGTGCTCAAGCCGCCGAGTGTCATGTGGGAGGTCGCGGGCGCCCTGTATCTGGCGGGGGTCACCGCCCTCGACACACTCGAGCAGCTGCGCATCGGACAGGGTGACACGATCGTCGTCTCGGCCGCCGCCGGCGGCGTCGGCAGCATCGAGACGCAGCTGGCCAAGCACCGCGGCGCTCGCGTCATCGGGACGTGCGGCGACCGCAACTTCGACTACCTCCGCCAGCTCGGCATCATCCCGGTGCGTTACGGCGACGGCATGGCCGACCGCATCCGCCGTGTCGCCGAGGGGCCGGTGACCGCCTTCATCGACAACTTCGGCAAAGACGGTCGCGACCTCGCGGAGGACCTCGGGGTACCCGAGTCCCGGTACCGTTCGAGCGCCGACCGGCGAGACGTCGAGCTGAGCCTCCTCCAGGACGATCCCGACTCCGTCGAGCACGGCACGACGCAGCTCGCCCGCCTCGCCGAACTCGCCCGCGCGGGCGCCTTCCGCCTGCTGATCTCGGGCCTGTATCCGCTCAACGACATCGTTGAGGCATACGACGACCTCGCCCACCTGCACTCCCGCGGCAAAGTCGTCCTCGCGACGAAGCCCGCGACCACCTACCGCACCGTCAAGGCTCGCGAGATCCACGAGGCGATGACCGGAGGATACGTGGCGTAGGCGTAGGAGGCGACGGCGCCGCACCTACGCCGTCGCAACGCCCGCGATGCGACGTAGGTCTGCCGACGGGGGCGCGGTTCGTCGAGCGCGAGCGGATAGACTCGACGCCGTTCGACGGATGCCTCGGCAGCCGTCGGGAGGGTTGTCCGAGCGGCCGATGGACCTGGTCTTGAAAACCAGTGGGCAGCAATGTCCCGTGGGTTCGAATCCCACACCCTCCGCCTCAGTCTGACTCTGCCCGCCGGGCGGAGCCAGCACCTGCAGGGGGCCGTACACTCGCACCGTGAGCAGCGCCGCTGACGAGCCGGCCTCGACGCGGAAGGGACGGCGCCTCCCCCTTCCCACTCCGAGCACGGACGACTCCCCCGCCCGAGTGACGACGTTCGAGCTGTTCTTCGACCTCGTCTACGTCTTCGCGTTTACGCAGGTGTCGCGCCTGATGGCCGAGACCCATTCGGGCTTCGGCGTCCTGCAGGCGCTCATCGTGCTCGCGCTGATGTGGTGGACCTGGGTGGGCTTCAGCTGGATCTCGAACCAGGCATCCGTCGATCAGCCGTTGCTCCGAGCCGGCATGACGATCACGATGATCGCCGTCTTCGTGGCCGCCCTCACGATCCCCGAGGCATGGCAGGACCTCGAGGGCGGCCTGAGCGGACCCTTCGTGTTCGCTCTCGCCTACACGGTCGTGCGGACGATGCACTACTCGATCTACTCCGCGCTCTCGGCGGGGGATCCCGCACTCCGCCGCCAGCTCATGATCTTCCTCATCGCCCTCGTCCCGGCGATCGCGCTGATCCTGATCGGGGCCCTCGTCGGCGGTCCCGCGCAGCTATGGCTGTGGATCATCGCCGTGGTCTACGACCTCGCGGCGACCCGCGTGGGATCGGCCGTCGGCCAGGGATGGCGGGTCTCCTCGGCCGAGCACTGGGCGGAGCGGTACGGGCTCGTCGTCATCCTCGCCCTGGGCGAGTCCATCGTCGCGATCGGCGTCGGCGTCGCGCAGGAGCCGATCGACCTCGCCATCATCCTGGGGTCTGCGGCATCCATCGTCCTGTCGCTGCTGCTCTGGTGGTCGTACTTCGCGCGACTGGACGCCCAGGGAGAGCGACGACTCGCCGAGACCGACGAGCGCGCCCGCGCGACGCTCGCCGCCGACGCCTACTCGTACGCGCACTTCGTCATCATCGCGGGCATCATCGTCACGGCTCTCGGCGTCGAGGACGCCATGAAGCACGTGAGCGAGCCCGAGCCGTTCGGATGGTTCGGCGCGATCGCGCTCGGCGCCGGCATCGCCGCGTTCGCTGTCGGCACTGCGGTGTTCGCGTTCTTCGTCGGAGTCCGACGGCCGATCATGCGCATCGTCGAGGCACTCGTGCTGCTCGCGGCGATCCCGGTCCTCGCGATGGTTCCGTCGATGGGAGCCCTTCTCATCGCCGTCGGTCTGATGGGCGTGATCGCCGGGATCGAGGCCGTCCTGCACCGCCGTGCAGATGACTCCGGCGGTGGCGGCGGCGTCGTGCCGGGCGATGCGGTCCGCTGAAGTCTCCGGTCAGCTCAGGGAGTCGAGGATCTCCCACAGCAGCTCGATCGTCGTCAGCGGCGAGATGATCGCGATCCGCAGCACCGGCTCTCCGGCGCACGAGCTCGGGACCACGAACGCCTTCTGCTGGTCGAGCAGAGCATCGGACCACGACTCGTAGTCGGACTGCGACCATCCGTCACGCCGGAAGACGACGACCGAGAGGTCGGGCTCCCGCACGAGCGAGAGTCCCGGACGTCGGTCGATCTCCGCCGCGAGGAGGCGAGCCTTCGTCACGGCATCCTCGATCGCCAGCCGGTAGTGGTCCGTCCCGTGGACGGCCAGCGAGAACCAGAGCGGAAGTCCTCGAGCACGCCGTGTGAGCTGGATGCCGAGATCCGACGGATTCCAGTCCGCCGACTCCGTCAGTGTGTCGAGGTATTCGGCCTTCTGGGTATGAGCGGCGAGGGCGGTCGCGGGCCGACGGTAGAGGAGGGCGCAGGCGTCGAACGGGGCGAAGAGCCACTTGTGCGGGTCGACGATGAGCGAGTCCGCACGCTCGACGCCGGCGAAGAGGTGACGTGTGCTCGGGGCGAGCATGGCGGCGAGCCCGTACGCGCCGTCGACATGAAGCCAGATCCCGGCGGCGTCGGCCACCTCGGCGATGGTCGCGATGTCGTCGACGATCCCGAAATTGGTCGTGCCGGCCGTCGCGACGATGGCGAAGACGGATGCCTCGCGCCCGGCGAGCGCCTCGGCCACGGCGTCCCCGGTCAGTCGGCCCTGGTCATCCACACGGGCGGCGACGACGTCGACGTCCATCACGGCTGCGGCGGACGCGATCGACGAGTGCGCCTCGGCGCTGCAGACCACGGCCCAGCGCTCGGGCGACGGGCGGCCCTGGGCGTGCGCTCGCCGGCGGGCTTCGTCGCGCGCGGTCACGAGGGCCGAGAGATTGCCGATGGTCCCGCCCTGGACGAAGACCCCGCCGGCGGTGCGGGGCAGGCCGAACTCGTCGGCGAGCCAGCGCAGCACCTCGTTCTCGGCGTAGACGGCACCTGCGCCCTCCATCCACGATCCTCCGTAGATCGCCGAGGCCGAGACGACGAGGTCGAACGCGAGCGCCGCCTTGGTCGGTGCAGACGGGATGAAGGAGAGATACCCCGGGTGGTCGGTCGAGAGGCACGCGGGAGCGAGCACATGCTCGAAGACGCCGAGCGCCCGCCGTGCACCCAGGCCCTCCCGGCGAACGGAGGCACCGGCGAGCCGTTCGAGTTCGGCCACCGGCATCGGCCGGTCGAGAGGCACGGCGGTGAACAGCATCCGCTCCCGCGCGTACCTCAGCACCTCGTCGACGAGCGCCTCGGTCTCGGGCGAGACCGCGTGCATCTCCATCGCGCGCACATCGGCGGGTGCCCGTTCGTCCTGCTTTTCGACGTCGAGCATCGAATCGAGTCGCATCATTGCGCAGCCTCTTCCCTCGTTCTGTAACGTGCGTTAGATTCCTGCATAACACTACTCATTCTGTATCTGACGTTTCAAAGGAGAAACCGTGCACCGACCCTCCTCCGCGCTCGGGGCCCTCGCCCTGGGCACCGCGCTGGTCCTCGTCCCCGCGGCATCCGCGAGCGCTGCTCCCCCGGCTCATGCGGCGAAGAAGCCCGCGCCGCACGCCGTCCTCATCGGCGGCAACCTCAAAGAGAACGCCGAGATCCTGCAGGCGATCGTCGACCTCGCCGACCCGGACGGCTCCGGCCCTCTCCGGGCGCGCATCGCGATCGTGACGGCGGCCGCGTCATCCGCCGCGACCCCGGAGGAGGCCGCCAACCCCGACGAGAACAACGCGGCCGCCAACGGCCTCTACTACTCCGCGCTCTTCCAGAGCTTCGGGGCCGAGACCTACTCCGTGCCGGTCGACGAGGCCGTCGACTACGCCGGCGACGGCTACACCCCGGCGAACGCTCTCGACGCCGGCGTGGCCGCGGAGATCGCGGCTTCCACGGGCGTCTTCTTCGGCGGAGGCGACCAGATGCGGTACGTCCGGACGCTGTTCGCCTGCACGGATGCCGAGCTCGAGGCGTTCACGGATTGCGCCGACACCCCCGCGATGGCCGCCATCCGAAGCGTCGCCGCGCGCGGAGTCGTAGCAGGCGTCAGCGCCGGCCTCACGATCCAGCAGGGGGCCTACATGGTCACGGGCGGAGAGTCGTACCAGGCGTGGCGCGACGGAGCGACCGCCGGATACCTCGACGATGCGACGGCGCTCGGCTACCTTCCGTACGGCGGCTTCGGCTTCGTCGACGGCGTTCTGCTCGACAGCCACTTCACGACGTGGGGCCGCGAGGGCCGGGCGATCCAGCTCGCGCTCGCCACTCAGCATCCGTATGTGCTCGGCGTCGACGAGACGACCGCTGTCGTCCTGGACCGCACGACGGGACAGGGACGTGTCATCGGCGAGCACGGCGCCTCGATCATCGACGTCTCCGGCGCGGTCCAGAGCGACCGCACCGTCACGGGCGTGCGCTGGAGCTACGCCAATGCCGGCGACACGGTCGACCTGCGCCACGGCGCGACGATCGCGAAGGGCAAGGGTGCGGCCAAGGTGAAGGCCGGTGCGCAGGATGCCGCGTCCGTCGCCGATGTCTGGGACTCGATCGACGGCGCAGGCGGCACGTACACGATGCGCGATCTCGGGCAGGCCGTGGTGGCCTCGGTCTCGGGCACGGGCGTGGGCCTGACCTACGAGACCGACCCGCAATTCCAGACGACCCTCACTCGCGACCAGAGCACGCGAGCCTGGACCACGGCAGGTGGGCTCGTGTCGTTCTCCGACCTTCGCGTCGACATCGCCCCGGCGGACTGACCCGCGGATACCGATGCGCCCGGCCGTTGCGACGGCCGGGCGCATCGCTGTGCTGCGGCACGCCCTGCCGGGGCCAGGCGGCCGCGCTGTGCTGCGGCGGGTCCGCCGCGTCGGAGTTCAGGTCCCGGTCAGTAGAGGCCGAGCTCGCCCGCAAGCTGGTCGGCCTGGGCCATGCGGCCCACGGCGGCGTCGCCGAGCCGGTCGAAGCATCCTGCCACGACGGTCTCGATCAGCGCCATGGCCGGCGTCAGTGCGTCGAACGGCGACGGAGCAGCCGTCTCGCTCGTGAGGACGACGTCGGCCTCCGACGAGATGGGCGAGAGCCAGGCATCCGTGAAGAGCACGACGGGTGCGTGCTGGGCGCGGGCGACGCGAGCGAGCCGCAGGGTGTGGTCTTCGTAGCGCCGGTAGTCGAAGAGCACCACGACGTCGCGCCGGCCGAGATCGGCCGCCATCGCGGCGCGCGCGGACGGCTCGTCGGGGAGCACCCGCACGCGGGGACGCAGCTGCTCCAGGTGGAGTGCGAGGATGCGTCCGAGCAGCCCGCTGTAGCGGCCGCCGGCGATGATGACGGAGCCGGATGCCCCCGAGATGAGCTCGACGCATCTGTCGAGGTCGTGCGTGCTGAGCTCGTCGAACGTGCGCTGCAGAGTGGCCGTCGAGATCGCCGACGCCCGGCTGTGAAGCGACCCGCTCCGCTCCTCGCCGGGAACGCGGGTCTGGTGGATCCTCAGCGGAGAGGCGGAGCGCTCATCGAGGTCGCGGCGCAGGGCCTCCTGGAAGTCCGGGAACCCGCGGTAGCCGAGCCGCTGCACGAAACGCAGGACGGTCGGCCCGCTCACCCCGGCGCGGTCGGCGAGGCGCGCGACGGTCTCGAAACCCGCCGAGGGGTACGCGGCGAGCAGAACCCGGGCGACCTTGCGCTCGGCGGGAGAGCAGTCGCTCAATCCGCGGCGAATCGACTCCGCGATGCCGGCATCGGCCATCTCGAGCACCTCCGGAGTCGACAGTATCGCGCTCACTCGCTCGCGATGCGCACCACGAGCGCGGCGAGCAGAGCGAGCCGCTCCGGGACGCTCTCGAGGTCGAGCCACTCCGAATCCGCATGGTCGTCGCCGCCGATCGGGCCCAAGCCGTCGAGCACAGGCGTGCCGGTCGCGGCGACGAAGTTCGCGTCGGATACCCCGCCGGTCGCGGCGCCGGAAAGCTCGATACCGAGCTCGTCGGCGGCCGCGATCGCCTTCCGGAAGAGCGCGTGCGTCGACGCCGTCTCGAGCGGAGGGCAGACCGCGAGGCGCTCGACGCCGACGGTGACGCCGTCGACCACGGTGGCCGCCGCGCGTTCCTCGATCGAGTCGAGCGCCCATTCGAGGTCGGCCAGCGTCGTCGACCGCACTTCGCCTGAGAGCAGCGCCGCGGCGGGGATGACGTTGGTGCGCTCCCCCGCGCTCACGACGCCGATGTTGACCGCGACGTCCGGCCGGATCCCATTGAGCGCCTGCACGTCGAGCAGCAGGTGGGCGGCCTCGACGGCGGCATTGCGGCCGCGGTGGGGTTCGACGCCTGAGTGCGCAGCGCGACCCCGGATGTCGATGCGCACGTCGGCGACGCCCTTCCGCGCGACGACGAGGTCCCCGTTCTCCCGCGCGCACTCGAGGCAGAGCGCGGCATCGGCTTCTGCGGCGAGCGCTGTCAGGACGCTGCCGGATGCCGGGGAACCCACCTCCTCATCGGGGGTCAGTGCGATCACGAGCTCGGCGAAGTCGGTGAAGCCCGTGCCGATGAGCAGCTCCGCCGCGTGGATCCCGGCCAGCGCGCCGCCCTTGTCGTCGCAGACGCCGGGCCCGTAGGCGCGCCCGCCCTCCTCGCGGTAGGGGCGCGCCGCGGCGGTGCCCTCGGCGAACACGGTGTCGAGGTGCGCGAAGAGGAGGATGCGTCGCGCGCCGCTTCCCCGCAGTCGCCCGATCACGACGCCGCCGAAGCGCCTGCCGTCGACCGGCGGCGTGGCGATCCGCTCGACGTCGAACCCGAGGGAGGCGAGTCGAGCCGCGCACCAGTCGCCGGCGGCGTCGACTCCCTCGGGCGAGTCGGAGCCCGAGTCGATCGACACGAGCTCGGCGAGCTCCCGCCGGAAGACGGGGAGAGCCGATTGCGCGAGGTCGCGGAGCGCGACGGCGGACGGCGCCGCCGCGGCGCGGGAAGCGGCCGTCATCACAGCACCTTGGCGAGGAACGCCTGAGTCCGCGCCTCGCGCGGGTTGACCAGCACATCCGCAGGGCGACCCTGCTCGACCACGACGCCTCCGTCCATGAAGACCGCCACGTCGCCGACCTCGCGGGCGAAGCCGATCTCGTGGGTCACGACGATCATGGTCATGCCGGATGCCGCCAGGTCGCGCATGACGTCGAGCACGTCGCCGACGAGCTCGGGGTCGAGCGCCGAAGTCGGCTCGTCGAAGAGCATGACCTCGGGGTCCATCGCGAGAGCGCGCGCGATCGCGATCCGCTGCTGCTGACCACCCGAGAGCGCGCTCGGGTAGGCGCCCGCCTTGTCGCCGAGACCGACGCGGTCGAGGAGCTCGGCGGCCCGCTCTCTGGCGGCGGCGCGCGAGGTGCCCCGCACCTGCATCGGCGCCTCGATGATGTTCTCGAGCGCGGTCATGTGCGGGAAGAGATTGAACCGCTGGAAGACCATCCCGACGCCGCGGCGCTGGCGCGCGACATCCTTCTCCCGTAGCTCGTACAGCTTGCCGTTGCGCTCCTCGTAGCCGACCGTGCGACCGGCGACCCGGATCATGCCCGCGTCGATCTTCTCGAGGTGGTTGATGCAGCGGAGGAACGTCGACTTGCCCGAGCCGGACGGGCCGAGGAGGCAGGCGACCTGCCCGCGCTCGACCTGGAGCGTGATGCCCTTGAGCACCTCGAGCGAGCCGAAGCGTTTGTGCACATCGCGTGCGTCGATGATCGCCGTCGTGTCGGTGGCCAGGGCCGGGTTGGGGTCTGTGGGGAGCATGATGGTCACTTCTTTCCGCCCTTCCAGGTGCGCAGCACGCGGCTGAAGGCCGACTCGCGGGCGCCTGCGACGCCGCGGCCGAATCGGCGCTCGAGCCATGCCTGCGGGATGGCCAGGATGCTCGTGAGAGCGAGGTACCAGATCGCCGCCACGATGAGGAGCGGGATGATCTTGAAGTTCTGCGCGTAGGCGGCCTGCAGGTTCGACATGAGGTCGCGGCCGGCGATGACCGATACGAGTGCGGTCGTCTTGAGCATCGTGATGACCTCGTTGCCCATCGGCGGCACGATCACCCGCATGGCCTGCGGCAGGACGATCCGCCGCATGGTCCGACCCGGCGTCATGCCGAGCGAGTGCGCGGCCTCGGTCTGTCCGTGGTCGACGGACTGGATGCCGGCACGCACGATCTCGGAGGCGTACGCCATCTCGTTCAGGCCCAGGGCGAGGAGGGCCGCGATCGTCGCCGGGATCAGGTCGCTCGTCTCGACCGACCAGAACTCGATGCTCGTGAAGGGGACGCCGAGCACGATCTTCGGCAGGAACGCGCCGATGAAGCCCCAGAAGATGAGCTGCAGGAGCACCGGGGTGCCGCGGAAGACCCAGACGAACAGACCGCTCACGACACGCATGACGGGATTGGGCGAGAGGCGCATGATGGCGACGACGATGCCGCCGCCGAGGCCGATCACCATGGCGGCGACCGTGAGGAAGATCGTGGTCGCGAGGCCCTGGAGCGTCAGCGGCGCGAAGAGGTACTCGCCGACGGTCGGCCAGTCGATGTTCGGGTTCTGCGCGAAGGCGAGGATGAGCGAGGCGGCGACGAGTCCGACGATGATGCCGGACACCCACCTCCACGGGTGGCGCAGCGGCACTGCGGTGATGGGCGCGGGGCGGCGGGGCTCCGACGCGTTCTCCGCGGTCGGGGTGACGACCTGCGGCGACGGTGCGGCCATGATGCTCCTCGGTGAGTTCAGGTTCATGATGATGCGGTCGATCGGTTGCGGGCGGCGGCGGCGTGGCGCGTTCCCGCGGAGAACCCGGTGCGGCCGACCGCGACGGCGGCCGCACCGGGGTCGGGTCAGGACTTGGCGGCGTTGATGGTCGCTTCGTCGATGCCGATGCCCTCCACGCCGAACTCGGCGAGGATCGCCTCGTACGTTCCGTCGTCCATGAGGCTCTGGAGTGCCGCCTGGATCGCTTCGGCGAGCGCTTCGTTGTCCTTGAGGACGCCGATGCCGTTCAGCGTCGCATCGTAGCCGTTCGGCGCGGTGGAGTCCTCCACGACCATGAACGTCTTGCCGTCGTTCGTCGTCTTCGCGACGTAGCCGGCGCTGGGCTTCGTGAGCAGCGAAGCGACGGCCTTGCCCGCGGTGATCGCGAGCTGAGCGTCGGAATCCGACGGGAACTCGCTGAGTTTCACCGGCTCGAGGCCCTCCGCCTCGCAGTCGTCCTGCCACACCTCGTTGACGAGGTCGACCTGGCTCGTGGCGGTCTGCACCGCGACGTCCTTGCCGCACAGGTCGAGGTACGTCTCGATCTTGTCCGGGTTTCCCGCGCGGGTCAGGATGCCCGTGCCCGACGCCGAGTAGTCGACGAAGGTCAGCACATCCATGCGCTCCACGCTCGAGGTCATCGCCGACATCGCGACATCGAAGTTGCCGGCCTGAAGGGCGGGGATGATGCCGTCGAAGCCCTGCTGGGCGAAGTCGAAGTCGATGCCGAGCTTGGCGCCGATCGCCTGGCCGAGGAGCACATCGACGCCGGTGAGCTCCTCGGAGCCCTCCTCGACGAACATCTCGAACGGAGCGTACGGGGCATCCGTCGCGACCTTGACGGCACCGGCATCGGCGATGTCGTCGGGAAGCAGGGCGCGCGCGTCCTCGTCGACGGAGATGTCGGTGCCGAGGATGTCGACAGGGGCGGCGGACGCGCCCTCGTCAGAGCCGTTCTCGGCGCCCGAGGCTGCGGTACAGCCGGCGATGAGGATGCCTGTGGCGGCGAGCGCGGCGGTCGCGAGACCCGCACGGCGCAGGCGGGGGGTGAGGATTGCCATCGGTGGACCTTTCTCGTGGGAGCTCGACGGTGAGCGCCGGTCCCATCATGTAACAGACGTTACGAAATGTCTAGTCACTGCGGCACAAGTAACGCAAGTTCCAACCCTGGACCCGCCGAGAGTCGCCGTCACCCCAGTTTCGCGAGAGTGGCGGCGAGCACCTCGCCGATCGCCGACGGCTCGATCTGCGGCGCCTGACCGGCCTCGACCTGTTTGGCCCAGGACTGACCGATGTATCGCATGACCCCCGCGAGGATATGCGTCGTGAGCTCCGCCTGCACAGCGAGCCGGGACTCGTCCTCCCCCGGGAACTGGGTCCTCAGCCGGAGATGGATGATCTCCGCGAGCTCCTGCTCGAGCCCGGCAAGCCGCTCCATCTGCCGGGCCATCAGGACCGAGTTGGTCCCGACGGCTCGGATGCGACGGGCGAGGAGCTCGGGGTCGGCGGCCATGGCACCGGGGTCGATGCGGATCAGCTGGGCCGCCTCGAGCAGGAGTGGTCCGGTCGACACGATGAACTCCCGCGCCGCCCGCTCGTCGATCGATGGAGGACCGGCGCCGATGACCGCGGCATCCTTCGTCCGGAAGTGATTGAAGAAGGTGCGCTGGCTGACGCCGGCCCGGGCGCAGATCATGTCGACCGTCACCGAGTCGTAGCCGTGCTCGATCACGAGATCGATGGCGGCTCGCTCGATCGCGGCGGTCTTCGCGACGGCGTCGCGTCGCCGCGGAGGAGGTGGGGTCGACATGATCTGCGCTCCTGGGGTCACTCGTACCGTAGCGACTCGATCGGATTCTGGCGCGCCGCCCGACGCGCCGGGAGGACGCCCGACAGGAATGCGATGACCGTGATGATGCCGATCACAGCGATCACGTTGACCGGATCGAACAGCAGGATCTGCAGGCCCGGAAGATCGGCCAGCAGGGTGTCGGCCGCGACGTTCGCGATCGCCGACCCCACGAGGATCGCCGCGAGGGCGCCGATCGTCGCTCCCAGCAGCCCGATGACCGCGGCCTCGAGGCTGAAGAGCGCGAAGACCCGCCCGTTCGACATCCCCATCGCCTTCATGAGGCCGATCTCGCGGGTGCGCTCCTGCACGCTCATGAGCAGCGTGTTGACGATGCCGAAGGATGCGGCCAGCAGCGCCACGACGGCGAAGGCGCTCAGCACCCCGATGATCCCGTTGATGACCGTCTGCACGACGCCGAGCTGATCCTCGATCGTCTGCCCGGCGAGGTCGTCGGCCTGGAGGTCGGACTTCACGGCGGCGATGTCGTCGTCGGTCACTGCTCCGCCGCTTCCCGACCCGTCCAGATACGCGACAGCGATCGGCCAGGCGCGGGGCTGCCCCGGAACGGCCTGCGCATCCGCCACCTCTGCGGTGAGCGCCGAGTTGGTCCCGGCACCGGCGGCGAAGAGGCTCGCACGCGCGACACCGACGACGGTGGCCTCGACCTGCTGCTGCGCCTGCTCGGCGTCGGTGTATCCGAGGCTGACCTTCTGGCCGATCGCGGCATCCGCGTCCTCGAAGCCCAGGGCGCCCACGTAGTCCTCAGGCAGGACGATCTGGGCCTCCGAGGAATCCTGGTCGAGCTGCTCGCCGGCGACGAGGTCGCTCTGCCCGATCGAGGACGTCGGGTTGATGTCGACCTCGTAGCGCGTGCCGCCGCTGGATGCCTCGATCCAGTCGACCGAGATCTGGTCGATCGCCTCGACGCGGCGCACGCCGTCGATGCCTTCGATCGTGTCGACGTCAGCCTGATTGAGGAGTGTTCCCGAGGTCAGCGGCGTCGCCTGGCCCGATTGCTGACGCCCGTTCGGGTCGTACTCGGTCGGACCGTCGGACGTGGACGTCGTCGCAGCCGGTGACACCAGGAGGATGTCGTTCGCGCCGAGCGTCGCGACCTGACGCTGGACGTAGTCGCTGACGCCGGCTCCGAGCGCGGTCGTGAGCGTCAGGGCGAACGCACCGACGAACAGGCTGAGCACGGTCAACGTCGTCCGCAGCTTGCTGCGGAAGGAGTTGCGCGCGGCGGCGCGCAGGATGTCTGCGGTCCTCATCGGTTCGCCCCCTCGGTCGCGAGCTCGTCCGAGACGGATTCCCCGGCGACGAGCCCGTCCGCGATCGTGATCGTGCGATCGCAGCGGCGGGCGAGGTCGGCGTCATGGGTGACCACGACGAGTGTGATGCCGCGTTCCCGCTGCAGCCCGAAGAGGATCTCCTCCACGGTCTGACCGGTCGCGGAGTCGAGATTCCCGGTCGGCTCGTCGGCGAAGATGACCGACGGGTCGTTCACGAGTGCCCGCGCGATCGCGACACGCTGCTTCTGGCCGCCCGACAGGTCGTTGGCGCGATTGTCGGCCTTGTCGGCCATCCCGAGCGCGGTCAGCGCGTCCATCGTCCGGCGCCGCCGCTCCTTGGCCGGCATGCCGCCGATGACGAGAGGAAGGCTGACGTTCTCGAACACGGTCTGCCCGGCCGTGAGGAAGAACTGCTGGAACACGAAGCCGAACTGCGCGTTGCGCAGGGCGTTCGTCTCGCGCTCGCGGAGACCGGCGACGTCGCGCCCGTCGATCTCGATGCGTCCGCTCGTGGGACGGTCGAGCAGTGCGAGCAGGTGCATCAGCGTCGACTTGCCCGAACCGGACTTGCCGATGATCGCGAGCGACTCGCCGCGGCGGACCTCGAGGTTCACACCCCGGAGCGCGTGGAAAGCGGCATCGCCGCGTCCATAGGTACGGGTGACGTCGACCGCCCGCACGACGGGCGACGGATGCTGTCCCCCCTCGTGGACGAGGGGTGGACGGGTTGTCTCGGGCATGCGTGTCCTTTCGCACAAGTTACAGTAACTGCAGTTTATACATCAGTATCTGCCAATGGGCTGTGCGAACACTATGCAGGCCGGATGTTCGAGGGGTGCATCCGGATGAGGCCGAATCGCGGAACACACCATCGAGGCGCAGTTCTTCTCCCTCGGGCCGATCGGGCGGTCCGCGGGAGTCTCCGTGAGAGTCGATCCCGCAGGGAACGAGGTATCCGATGTCATCTTCCGCGGAAGCATCGCGAACGCGTCGAGACGTCCGTGTCGACCGCCGTCTCGTGGATCGGGCGTGCGTGGTCTTCTTCGCCATGGGCCAGCTCGTCTCGAATGTGGCCTTCACGCTGTGGTCCCCCAATCAGCTGCAATCCGGGGTCGAGTTCTCGCCCCTCATCCCGCCGGGGGCGATGTTCTCGATCTGGGGGCTCATCATCACGGCGAGCATCCTGTGGTCGGTCCTGCAGCTCCGCCCGGCGGTGCGCGAATCGCCCCTGAGGGATCGTCTCGTCCTACCCCTGAGCGTCGTCTACGCCGGCTTCGGCGTGTGGCTGGCGGCGGCATCCCTCGGTCAGGAGTCTCCGCTGACTCTCGTGGTGTTCGTCGTCATCGTCGGCGCCCACGTCATCGCGTGGCGGAGGATCAGTGCCCACCGGGAAGAGATCGCCGGATGGCGACGCCTCGACCGGATGGTTCTGCACCTGTCCGAGGGGCTGTATGCCGGGTGGACCTCCATGGCGCTCTACCTCAACGTCGCCACAGTCGTGCAGGCGACCGGCGCACCCATCGAAGGCGCGTGGGGCACGACGTGGCAGCTGCTCGTCGTCGCGGCAGCCGCCGGCACGGCAGTGCTTTTCGTCGTCATCACCCGCGGATCGATCTGGTACACCGCGACCGCGTGCTACGCCCTCGTCGGCGCCACGATCTCATCGACCCTCGGCGGCTTCACCGCGCTGGCCGTGGCGCTCGTGATCGGGATCGTCGCGATCATCGGGTCGACGATCGCGGTGCGAGCCGTCGATCGGCGCCGCACTCGCCGGGGATGACCTTCCGCCCTCACCGTCCCCAGCGCGGGATGGTGGGGGACGCGTCACAGGTTGCGGAGCACCTCGGCGACGCCGCCGGCCTCAACCGATCGGGTGACCTCGCTCGCGGCATCCCGGACCTCCTGCGGACCCTGCGCCATGGCAACGGCTCGGCCGCCGTGCTCGCGGGCCCACTGGAACATGCCGACGTCGTTGCGCCCGTCGCCGATCACCAAGACGTGCGCGGGGTCGAAGCCCAGCCATTCGCGCACGCGCTCGAGGGCGGTCGACTTGTCGACGCCCTTCGGCGCGATGTCGAGCCAGGCCGTCCACCCGACCGCGTACGAGACCTGGTTGAGGCCGATGCGTGCGACGAGGTCGACGAAGTCCTGCTCCTCATGGCCGGGCGACACGACGACGACACGGCACACCGGCCGCTTGGTGAGCTCCTCGAACGAGACGCGGTCGGCGTTGCTGAGGTTCCAGTCCGCGAGGCGCTCGGTGTACAGCCGACGCCCGTCGGGAAGCTCGACCATGTAGCGCGCGTCGGGCAGGTGCTCGTGGAGGAGCGTGAGCACTTCGGTGGCGTCGAAGGTCTCGATGTGGAACCGCTCGTACTCGTCGCCGTCGAGGCGGCGCATGACGACGGCCCCGTTCGAGCACACGACGAACTCGGGCGCGATGCCGAGGGCGATGAGGATGCCTCGGGTGCCCTCCCACGAGCGTCCGGTCGCCAGCATCACCTCGTGGCCCGTGCGCTGGGCGTGCGCGACGGCATCGGCGACGCCCGGCGACAGCGTCTCGTCTTCGAGCAGGATCGTGCCGTCGATGTCGAGCACGATGAGCAGACGGTCCGTCGCGACATCCGGGCTCTCGGTGTCGCGGGCGATCTCTTCGACGAGCTTCGCGGCCTTCTTCGGCTTGACGACCTTGACGCTGCCGGTGGGAGGTAGGTGGGCTTCCGTCACGCGACGGGCTCCAGAACTTCGAGACCGCCGAGGTAGGGCCGCAGAACCTCAGGCACCGTGACCGAGCCGTCGGCGCGCTGATGCGTCTCGAGGAGCGCGACGATCCAGCGCGTCGTGGCGAGCGTGCCGTTGAGCGTGGCGACGTTGGCGGTCTTGCCGACGCCCTTTCCGTCGGCCGACGGCGTGCGGTAGCGGATGTCGAGGCGACGCGCCTGGTACGTCGTGCAGTTGCTCGTCGACGTCAGCTCGCGGTACGCGTTCTGCGTGGGGACCCACGCCTCGACGTCGAACTTGCGAGCGGCGCTCGACCCGAGGTCGCCGGCGGCGACGTCGATGACCCGGTACGACAGACCGAGGTCCTGGAGCATCCCCTCCTGCATCGCCACGAGGCGATCATGCTCGGCCTCGGCATCATCGGGTGTCGTGTAGATGAACATCTCGAGCTTGTTGAACTGATGGACGCGGATGATCCCGCGGGTGTCCTTGCCGTACGAGCCGGCCTCGCGCCGGTAGCACGTCGACCATCCCGCGTAGCGCTTCGGTCCGCGCGCGAAGTCGAGGATCTCGTCCATGTGGTAGCCGGCGAGCGGCACCTCGCTCGTGCCGACGAGGTAGAGGTCGTCCTCTTCGAGGTGGTAGATCTCGTCGGCGTGCTGGCCGAGGAATCCGGTCCCCCGCATGACCTCCGGACGCACGAGCGTCGGCGGCACCATCGGCGTGAACCCGGCCTGCAGCGCTCGATCGAGCGCGAGCGTCATGAGGGCGAGCTCGAGGCGCGCGCCGATGCCGGTCAGGAAGTAGAAGCGGCTGCCCGAGACCTTGGTGCCGCGCTCCATGTCGATCGCGCCGAGCAGCTCGCCGAGTTCGAGGTGATCACGCGGCTCGAAGTCGAACTGCACGGGCTCGCCGTGCGTGCGCAGGGTGACGAAGTCGGCTTCGCCGCCGGCGGGGACACCGTCGATGATGATGTTCTCGAGCTTCGCGAAGGCGGCGTCGGCGGCCTCCTCGGCAGCCGTGACCGCGTGCTGCGCCTGCTTGACCCGCTCGCTGAGCTCCTTCGCCTCGGCGACGAGGCCCGCCTTCTCTTCCTTCGGCGCCTGTGCCACGCGCTTGCCGTGCGCGTTCTGCGACGCGCGCAGCTCTTCGAAAGCCGTGATGGCGGCGCGACGGGCGCGGTCGGCGGCGAGGGCGTCGTCGACCGTCTCGGGCGACTCCCCCCGGGCCTCCTGCGAGCGCTTGACCAGCTCGGGATTCTCGCGGAGAAGGGCGGGATCGATCATCCGACAAGTCTAGGCCGCGCTCGGATGCCGACCCCTATGGTGGTACCCATGGCAGCGGGTTCCGGATCCGACGACGAGACCACTCGCCCCGAGGGCACGACCGGCCCGGTGGATCCGCCGCACCCCTCCGACGCCCTGTACGCCGACGGACCCGAGACGGGTGAGATCAGGGTGTCGCAGGAGCAGATCCGCGCCGACGCCGAGCAGCTCGCGGACGAGGTCGGCACCGGCGTCCAGAACGGCCCCTCCGATGATGGCGCTGACGCGGGATCGGGTGACGCGAAGTCGAGCGACGAGGCGACGGATGCCGAGGCATCCGTCGACGGGGAGGCGGGTGACACCACCCCCGACCCGGCCGAAGCCGCCGAGCCCGACGAGGTCATCCGCGAGCCCGAGGACATCTCCTCCGACACGACCGACGGCGAGACCGGCGAGGCCCGGCGCGTGGGAGCCGAGGGCGAGACGAAGCCGATGGGCGGAGGCGAGGAGCGTCCGAATCCCAAGGCGGCGCTCGTCTACAACCCGATCAAGGTGGATGCCGATGCTCTTCGCGCGTCGGTCGAGCGGCTTTCGGCCGAGGCGGGCTGGGAAGAGCCGCTGTTCTACGAGACGACGGTCGACGACCTCGGCGACGATGTGACGCGCCAGGCGCTCGAAGTCGGGGTGGACGCGGTGCTCGTAGCGGGCGGCGACGGCACGGTGCGGGCGGTGTCGGAGGCGATGAGCGGCAGCGGTGTGCCCCTGACGATCGTGCCGAGCGGCACGGGCAATCTCCTCGCGCGCAACCTGCGGCTGCCGCTCGACAACGCCGAGACCATGATCCGGGCGACGTTCGAGGGCGACACGATCGGGGTCGACATCGGGTTCGCGGCGCTGCGCCGGCGTGACGGCAAGACCGAGGAGTACGCGTTCGTGGTCATGGGCGGCATGGGCCTCGACGCGGCGATGATCGCCAACACCAACCCGCAGCTCAAGAAGTCGGTGGGCTGGGTGGCCTATGTCGACGGCGCCGCGAGGTCGCTCCCCGGCGCGAAGCCGTTCCGGATCATGTACCAGATCGCGGGTCACCGGCTGCACTCCGCGCGGGTGCAGAGCGTGCTGTTCGCCAATTGCGGCTCACTTCCGGCGGGGCTCGAGCTCATTCCCGAGGCATCCGTCACGGACGGCTCGATGGACATCGTCGTCTTCCAGCCGAAGGGGCCGCTCGGGTGGATCTTCGTCTGGCGCCGCGTCGCGTGGGACAACAGCTTCCTGCGGAAGTTCCGCGCCGGCCGGCGAGTGCTGGCGCTGCGCACCCGGGACAACGCGGTGCGCTACGCCCGAGGCGCCGAGCTAGAGGTCGGCGCGACCGAGCCGCAGTTCGTGCAGCTCGACGGCGACGAGTTCGGCGAGGCGGTGAGCGTGCGCGCTCGCGTGGTGCCCGCCGGCCTCGACATAACGGTGCCCAAGAACCACGACGTCGCCGGTCTCTAGCAGCTGCGCCGGCAGCGGCATCCGTCAGCCCTTGACCGCTCCCCCGAGCCCCGCCGAGCGCAGGAACACCGACTGGAAGATCAGGAACATCGCGATCGGGATGAGCGTCGCGATGGCGAGCGCGGCGAGGAAGACGTCGAGCTCCGTCTGACTCTGCACCGCCGGAAGCCGGACGGACAGCGGCTGAACCGCGGGATCGGGCAGCACGAGCATGGGCCAGAGGTAGTCCTTCCAGGCCGCGATGATCGCGAAGACCGACACGACGCCGAGGATCGGCTTCGACATCGGGAGCACGACCGACCAGAAGAGGTGGAAGGGTCCGGCCCCATCGGTCTTCGCGGCCTCGAAGACCTCGCGCGGCAGATTGTCGAAGAAGCGCTTGACGATCAGGATGTTGAACGCGTTCGCCGCCATCGGCAGCCAGACGGCGAGGTAGTTGTTGAGGAGCGAGCCGCCGACGAGCGGCGGGTGCACGATCGTGAGATAGAGAGGCACGAGCAGCACGACGCCGGGGATGAAGAGCGTGGCGAGCACCAGTCCGTTGAGAATGGGCGCGTATCGGGGTCGCAGCACCGACAGGGCGTAGCCCGCGGTCGTGGCGATGAACAGCTGCGACACCCAGGCGCCCGCCGCGATGACGATCGTGTTGAAGAAGTACTGGTCGATGTGGATGTCGTTCCACGCCGCCGAGAGGTTCGCCCAGTCGATGCCGTTCGGCCACAGGGCGAAGGGCTGCGTCAGCGTGTCCTGGGTGGGAGTCACCGCCGACTTCGCCAGCCACAGGATCGGCCCGAGCCCCGCGACGACGAGCGAGACGAACAGGAAGACGTGTACGAGGCGCATGCCCCAGCGCGTGCCCGGGCGGCGTCGCTCGGAGTCCGAGACCACGGTGCGGACCGACTCGTCGTCGATGCCGGAGCGCCGGGGACGCCGGCGCGGGACCACGCCGCGACCCTTCGACAAGCTCAGGAACCGGGGCGCGTCCGGCCACTTCAGGATCGAGCTCATTGCGTGCTCCAGCGGTTCGTGAGCCGGAAGTACAGCCAGGACAGGATGCCGAGCACGACCGCAAGCAGCACCGAGACCGCGGTCGCCTCGCCGTAGTCGCCGCCGAGGCTGTTCCGGAAGGCCTTGTCGTAGATGTACAGCAGGATCGTCTTGGTCGCTCCCGCCGGCCCGCCCCCCGTGAACAGGAACGGCTCGAGGAACACCTGCGCGGTCGCGATGACCTGCAGTATCAGCATGATGAAGAGGATGCCGCGCAGCTGCGGGATCGTGACGTGCCAGACCTTGCGCCAGATGCCCGCGCCGTCGACCTCCGCCGCGTCGTACAGCTCGGGCGGCACCGACAGGAGCGCCGCGAGGTAGATGATGATCGATCCGCCGGCCGCGGCCCACGTCGCCTCGAGCACGAGCGAGGGCATCGCCTGCACGGCCGACTGGATCCACGGCTGGGGCGGGATGCCGAACCACCCGAGCACCGTGTTGAAGACGCCGTTCGGGTCGGCGCTGTAGAAGAAGCGCCACAGCAGCACGGCCACGACCGGCGGGATGACGACCGGCAGGTACGCGAGCGCCGAGTACAGCCCCTTCCCGCGCCGCACCTCGCTCATGAGCACGGCCATGAAGAGCGGGATCGGGAACCCGAACAGCAGCGCGAGCAGCGCGAAGTAGATCGTGTTCACGATCGCGCGGCCGAGCTCGGGGTCGGTCATGACCGCGATGTAGTTGTCGAAGCCGACCCACGACGACACGATCAGGTTGGTCTTCTCGAAGCTCATGACGACCGACTGCACGATGGGGCGCCACGAGAAGAAGAAGAAGACGAACACCATGGGCAGCACGAAGAGCAGGTTCCACAGGCCCCCGCCGCGGTACCAGGTGAGCGGCGTGCGCCGCCTTCGGCGCTTCGCGAGCGGCGCGGCGGCAGGGGCGACGGATGCCGCGGCCGGCCGCTGCTGGGTGGTCATGGTCATGTGGATCTCCGGTCACTGAGCTCGTCGAAGTGTCGTCCCGTGCCGCTCGAGGTTCGACCCCTCGACAAGCTCGGGGACCAGAAGCGGCGGGATGCCGCGGCCCGGCCGTCTCGGGTCGGCCGGGCCGCGGCATCCGCTCACTCGTCGAGCTTCGCCTGCGCGTCGGTCTGCGCCTGGGCGAGCAGGGCGTCGATGTCGGCGTTCTGGTCGGTGAGCACCGTCTGCACGACGGAGTCGAGGAGGGCGTAGATCTCCTGCGTCTTCTTCTTGGGCTCGCCCACGGGCGTCTGGTCCCAGATCGCGTCGGTGAAGGGCTTCATCTGGTCGCGCGGCACGTTGATGTAGGGCTCGATCCACTCGAGCGACTTCTCATACAGCTCACGGCTCAGCACCGGCAGCACCGGCGTCCCGACGGCCTGGTCGGAGTCGGCGAGGGTCTTGGCGTCCTGCACGGCGGCGTCCTCGTCGAGGAGCTTCTGCATGTAGTACCAGTCGATCCACTTCACCGCTGCAGCCTTCGTGGTGTCGTCCACCGTCGGACTGATCACCGCGATGTCGCCACCGCCGAGCGTGCCGGGGTCGTCGCCCTCGACGGGCACGACCGTAAGGCCGTAGATGGACGGGTCCATGCCGAAGTCCCGCACGAGCGCGGTGTAGACGTCGGAGCCCGAGGTGTACATGCCGATGTTGCCGGCGGCGAACTCCTGGTTGATCGTGCCCCAGTCGAGGTCGATCTTGGATCCGAAGGAGTTGTCCTCCCACTTGAGGTCGTGCAGGAACTGCAGGGCCGCCTTCGTCGCGTCGTTGTCGATGGTCGACTCGGCCGAGCCGTCGGAGTTGTCGGTCTGCGTGCGGCCGCCGCGTGCCACGGTCTGCGCCGTGAGCTGCCAGCCGCCCGTGTTGTTGGTGGCCATCTCGGCGTAGCCGGCCTTACCTGTGGCCTCGGAGATCTTCTTCGCGTACTCGCGCACCTCGTCCCACGTGGTCGGGGGCTGGTCGGGATCGAGGCCCGCCTGCTCGAACAGGTCGCGGTTGTAGTGCAGACCCATCGCGTACGCCTGACGCGGGAATCCGTAGATGCGGCCGTCGGAGTCCTTGACGCCGTCGAGGATGATCGGGTTGAAGCTGTCCTCGTAGCCGAGATCCTTCACTTCGTCGGTGACGTCCATCAGCTGCCCGTTCTCCATGAGCGTCTTGGAGTCGGTGAACGGCACGGTGAAGACGTCGGGCAGGCTCCCGCCCGCGAGCTGAACGGCGAAGGTCGGGCCCTCCCACTCGTACTCGACGCCGATGATGTCGATGTCGGGGTTCGCCTTCTCGAACTGCCTCTCCTGCGCGGCGAACGCCTCGTAGGCGGCGGCGTCCGCGCCGGGCGGGAACGTCGCGACGCGCAGCTCGGTCTTGCCGCTGCTGCTGTCGCCTCCTGCTGCGGAGCAACCCGCGAGGGCGCCGATGGTCGCCGCTGCGGCGACACCGGCGAGCAGGACACGTGCTGGTGACTTCATCGTCTTTCCTTTCGTGATGAGGATGCCGCGCCGGCCTCTCTTCGGCGCGCCAGCCTCGGGGGGCTATGTGGCGGTGACGGGACGGGCGCGCAGCCAGGCGGCCGAGTCGCCCGGGAGGGCGCCGTCGTCCAGTGCGCTGCTCGAGAGGAGCACTTCTTCGTGGGCGGGCAGGTCGATGGCGCTGTCGCCGGTGTTGACGACGCAGACGAAGTCGTCGCCCCGGCGGAACGCGAGGGTGTCGGGGTCGGGGGTCTCGACCCACGTGAGCGGGCCGTCGCCGAGTCCGGGCAGCTCGCGGCGGAGGCGGAGCGCGGCGCGGTAGAGATTGAGCGTCGAGTGCGGGTCGTGCTCCTGCGCCTCGACGGTGAGGGCGCTCCAGGCCGCGGGCTGGGGCAGCCACGTCTGGGTGCCCGCCGGGCCGAAGCCGAACGGCGCGCGATCACCCGTCCAGGGGAGCGGAACGCGGCATCCGTCCCTTCCCGGATCCACACCGCCGGAACGGAAGTGCATGGGGTCCTGGATGAGCGCGAGCGGCAGGTCCTCGACCTCGGGAAGGCCGAGCTCGTCGCCTTGATAGATGTAGAGACTGCCGGGGAGCGCGGCCACGAGAAGCGCCGCCGCGCGAGCGCGGTGCAGTCCCAGCTCGGGATCGGTCGGCACGCCGAACCGCTTCTTGAGGAACGCGAACGCCGTGTCTTCCCGCCCGTAGCGCGTGACCGGTCGGGTGACGTCGTGGTTGGAGAGCACCCACGTGCTCGGGGCGCCGACGGGCGCATGGGCCGCGAGGGTCTGCTCAATCGACTGGCGGAAGGATGCCGCACCCCACGGCCGCGCGAGGAAGTCGAAGTTGAACGCGGTGTGCATCTCATCGGGACGCAGGTACTTCGTGAACCGCTCGATGTCGGGCACCCAGATCTCACCCACCAGCACCCGCGTGCCGGGGTACGAGTCGGCGATCGCCCGCCACGAGCGGTAGACGTCGTGCAGCTCGTCGCGATCCTCGGTCGGATGGTCGGGCTTCTCCCCCACCTCGGGCAGGTCGGGGTCCTTGATGAGGAGCGCCGCGGAGTCGATGCGCACGCCGGCCACCCCGCGGTCGAACCAGAACCGCAGGATGTCCTCGTGCTCGCGTCGGACGTCGGGGTGGTTCCAGTTCAGGTCGGGCTGCTCGGGGGTGAACATGTGCAGGTACCACTCGCCCGGCGTCCCGTCGGGGTTCGTGGTGCGGGTCCACGTCTCACCCTGGAAACTCGACACCCAGTGCGTGGGGATCTCGTCGCCGTTGCGGCCCTTGCCCGGGTGGAACCAGAACCGCTCGCGCTCGGGGCTGCCGGGACCTGCGGCGAGCGCCGCCCGGAACCACTCGTGCCGATCGCTGATGTGGTTGGGGACGACGTCGATGATCGTGCGGATGCCGAGGGCAAGGGCCTCGCGGATCAGCGCCTCGGCTTCGGCCAGCGTGCCGAACTCGGGATGGATGTCGCGGTAGTCCTCGACGTCGTACCCGCCGTCGGCCATGGGGCTCGGGTACCAGGGGTTGAACCAAATCGCGTCGACGCCGAGGTCTTTGAGGTAGCCGAGCCGCTGGCGTACGCCCGCGAGGTCGCCGGTGCCGTCGCCGTTCCCGTCGGCGAAGCTGCGCACGTAGACCTGGTAGATGACGGCGGAACGCCACCACAGCGGATCTGCGTCGCTCGGGGCCACGGCGTGGCGTGCGGTCAGGACGTCGGTGTCCAAACGGGGCTCCTCGAGGTGGCGGGGGAAACTCTCGTTGCGATGAATGTAGCTTCAGCCTGCGTAAGTTGCAAGTCTTGTATGAATCAATGCAAGAAGTCGATTCCGCAGCTCACCTCGGCCGTGATCGGAGGCTCGGCGCGTTTCGTCTCGGTCGCTCCGCTCCCTCGCTCAACGACCGGGGGCGGGGGGCGGGGGGCGGGGGCGGGGCGGCAGGAAACGCGCCGACCGCTCCCGGTCGTTGAGCGAGCGAAGCGAGACGAAACGCGCCGAGCCGACGGGCGGCCCCGCCGGGTCAGCCGGCCGCGGGACCCGTCGAGGCGCGGAGCACGAGCTCGGGCTCGAAGAGCAGCTCGTCGCCTGCCTCGGTCGTGCCGGCGATCTGCGACAGCAGCAGTTCGATCACTGTCCGCCCCATCGACTCGATCGGCTGGCGCACGGTCGTCAGCGGAGGCTCGGTGCAGCTCATGAGCGCCGAGTCGTCGAAGCCCACGACCGACACGTCGCCCGGCACGCGCAGGCCGGCCCTGCGAGCGGCGCGCACCGCTCCGAGGGCGAGCGGGTCGCTGGCGCACACGATGGCGGTGGCGCCGTTCGAGAAGAGGCGGGATGCCCCGGCCTGCCCGGACTCCAGGGAGTAGAGCCCTCGCACGACCATGTCATCGTCGAGATCCCCGCCGAGGCGCTCCAGCAGGCGGCGCGCAGCTGCGAGCTTGCGCTGCGAAGGGATGTGGTCGAGCGGGCCGAGGAGCATGCCGATCCGCCGGTGGCCGAGCTGGTGCAGATGCAGGACCGCCTGTTCGGCGGCCGCCGAGTCATCCGTCGACACCGTCGCGAAGTCGAGCTCGGCGATGCGCGCGTTCACGAGCACGGTCGGGAGATTGACCTGGCGCAGCCGCTCGTAATGGGCGTGCTCGGCGTCGGCCTGACTGTAGTTGCCGCCGAGGAAGATGACGCCCGACACCTGCTGCTGCAGGAGCAGATCGACGTAGTCCGACTCGGTGATGCCGCCCGCATTCTGCGTGCAGAGGAGGGGCGTGTAGCCGTTCTGCGTCAGGCCGCCGCCGATGATCTCGGCGAGCGCCGGGAAGATCGGGTTCGTCAGCTCGGGCAGCACGAGACCCACGAGCCGTGCCCGCTCTCCGCGGAGCTTGGTCGGACGCTCGTACCCGAGCACGTCGAGCGCCGTCAGCACCGCCTGCCGCGTGGCGTCCGAGACGCCCGGCTTGTCGTTGAGCACGCGACTGACCGTCGCCTCGCTCACGCCGACCTTGCGCGCAACTTCCGCAAGACGCTTCGACATGCGCTCAGTGTACGCAAGAACTTGCATGGTTGCGCAAGCGGTGAAAGCGAGGCATCCGTTCCCTGTCAAGACCGCCGCGCCGTGCCTGAGCGCGGTTAGCATCCCTGCATGCCGTCGCCGTCCATCGTGTGGTTCCGGGACGACCTGCGTCTCGCCGACAACCCGGCGCTGCGTGCCGCTGTCGATCGGGGTGAGCCGGTCATCGGCCTGTACGTGCTCGACGAGGAGTCGCCGGGGATCCGCCCGCTGGGCGGCGCCGCTCGGTGGTGGCTGCACGGGTCGCTCGCGTCACTGCGCGACCGCCTGGCCGAGCGCGGCGGCACCCTCGTGCTGCGGCGGGGCCAGGCGGAGCAGGTGGTGCGCGAGACGGTGACGGATGCCGCGGCCGGCGCCGTCTTCTGGAACCGCCGCTACGGCGCGCCCGAGCGTGAGATCGATGCCGCACTCAAGTCAGGGCTCCGCGACGAGGGGGTCGTCGTGGAGTCGTTCGCGGCATCCGTCCTCTTCGAACCGTGGACCGTGCAGACCGGAGCCGGCACTCACTTCTCGGTGTTCTCGCCGTTCTGGCGCGCGTGTCTCGCCCTGTCGTCGCCGCGCGCGCCGCTTGCCGAGCCGCGGTCGATCGACGGACCGGCGCAGGCACTCGACACGGAGGAGCTCGACGACTGGGCCCTGCTTCCACAGCACCCCGACTGGGCCGGAGGCCTGCGGGAGCGCTGGGAGCCTGGCGAGCCGGCCGCTCGGCGACGACTGAAGGAGTTCCTCGACGAGGATCTGGGCGGATACGCGAAGGCGCGCGACCAGCCGGCGGCGGAGTCGACCTCTCTGCTCTCGCCGCGACTCCGGTGGGGCGAGGTCAGCCCGTACCAGGTCTGGCACGAGGCCACGAAGTCAGGCAGCGAGGGCGGTCGCTTCCTGTCGGAGCTCGGCTGGCGCGAGTTCGCCTGGCACACGCTCTTCCACGCACCCGATCTCGCGACCGTCAATCTGCGTCGCGAGTTCGACGCGTTCCCGTGGCCGCGGCTCAAGCCGTCGCGACTCGAGGCGTGGCAGCGCGGGCGGACGGGCGTCCCGCTCGTCGACGCCGGCATGCGGGAGCTCTGGCACACGGGCTACATGCACAACCGCGTGCGGATGGTCGCGGCATCCTTCCTCATCAAGAACCTGCTCATCGACTGGCGGCGAGGCGAGGAGTGGTTCTGGGAAACGCTCGTGGACGCGGATGGCGCGAACAACCCGTTCAACTGGCAGTGGGTCGCCGGCTCCGGCGCCGACGCCGCCCCGTATTTCCGGATCTTCAACCCCGAACTGCAGGCCGGCAAGTTCGATCCCGACGGCACCTACATCCGCCGCTGGGCTCCGGAGTACGGGAGCGACGAGCCTCCCCAGCCGATCGTCGATCTCAAGGAGACGCGGAACGCCGCACTGGCGGCGTACGAGCGCGTGAAGCGCGCAACCCGCGCGTGAGGCCGCACACGCACGACCGCGCCGCGGGAATCGAGGGCGAGCTCGACTCCCGCGGCGCGGAGCGTGATGCGGGCTACTTCGCGACGGGGATGGACTGAGCCTCCAGCGCCGCGACGGTGGAGTCCTGCGCCTTGCCGAGCGCGTCGGCGAGGGTGCCAGACCCGGACACGGCCGCCTTGAAGCCGTCCGAGACGTCGGCGTAGGTCTGCGTCATCGTGGGGCCCCAGACGAAGTCCGGGTCGACCTCGCTGGCGGCCTCCGCGAAGACCTCGTAGATCTTCTGTCCGCCGTAGAACTCGACACCCTGCTGGAGCGCCGGCAGGTCGAGGCCGGCCTTCGTCGCGGGATAGATGGCGGCCGTCTTGTTGAGAGACGTCAGCGCCTCATCCGAGGTGTTGAGCCACAGGGCGAACTTGGCCGCCTCGTACAGGTGGTCCGTGCCCTTGAAGACGGCGATCGACGAGCCGCCCCAGTTGCCTGCCGCGGACTGGCCGGCCTCCCACTGCGGACCGGGAGCCACCGACCACTTGCCCGAGGTGTCGGGCGCACCGCTCGAGATCGAGTTCGCGCCCCACACGGCGGAGTTCCACGTCCAGACCTCGCCGGAGTTATAGGCGTTGTTCCACTCGTCGGTCCACGCGGGGTAGGTCGACACGAGGTCGTTCTCGATGAGGTCCTGCCAGTAGTCGGCGACCTTCTCCGACTCGTCGCTCGTCAGCTCGACCTTCCACTCGTCGCCGTCATTCGCGAACCACTGCCCGCCGGCCTGCCACACGAAGCCCGCGAACTGGTTGATGTCGGTCTGCGAGAAGTTCGTGATGTAGCCGCCGAGCGCGCGGATCTTCTCCGCCGCGGCCTTGTACTCGTCCCACGTCGTGGGGACGGCGATGCCGTTCTGCTCGAACAGGTCGCTGCGGTAGAACAGCGCCATGGGGCCCGAGTCCTGCGGGATGCCGTAGACCTCGTCATCCGTCCCCAGCGTCGCCTGGCTCCACGTCCAATCGACGAACTGGTCCTTGGCCTTGACGACGTCCTCGCACGCGGCGAGGTTCTCGAGACCGTCCTGGACGCGGAAGTTGGGCAGCGCGTCGTACTCGATCTGGCCGAGATCCGGGGCGTTGCCCGCCTCGAGCTGGTTGAAGAAGTTCTGGTATGTGCCGGCGTTGCCCGACGGCCCGGTCTGCACCTCGACCTGGATGTCGGGATTGGCCTCGTTCCAGATGGCGACGGCGTCCTCGATTCCCGGGATCCACGAGGTGAAGGTGAGCTTGACGTCCTCGCCTGCCGGCTCGCACGCTCCGGCCGACGAACCGCCGTCGCCGCCGCCTGAGGCGGAGCATCCCGCGATCACCAGAGCGCCCGCGGTGAGCAGGGCAACGGTGACCGCTCGTCTCATGTGCTGCATTTCTTCTCTCTCTCGGTTGGCCGCCGGCATGGCCGACGGGTGGTTCTCACTTCAGGGCTCCGGTTCCGAGTCCGGTGCGCCAGTAGCGCTGAAGCAAGAGGAACGTGACGATCAGCGGGATGACCGACAGCAGCGAGCCGACGAGCACGAAGGTGCGCAGCTCGGGGAACTGGTTGATGGTCGAGTTCCAGGCGTAGAGGCCGAACGTGACGGGGAAGAGCTCTTCGCTGCGGAGCATGATGAGCGGCAGGAAGAAGTTGTTCCAGATCGAGACGAACTGGAAGAGGAACACCGTCACGAGCGCCGGCATCATGAGCCGGATCGAGACCGTGAAGAAGGTGCGGATCTCTCCCGCCCCGTCGAGGCGGGAGGCTTCGATGAGCTCGTCGGGGACGGATGCCTCGGCGAACACGCGCGCGAGGTAGACGCCGAAGGGACTCACGATGCTGGGCAGGAGCACCGCCCAGTAGGTATTGGTGAGCTCGATCCGGCTGAACAGGAGGAACAGCGGCAGGGCGAGCGCCGTCGCCGGGACGAGCACCCCGCCGAGGACCGTGTTGAAGATCGCCTCACGACCGGGGAACCGGTACTTCGCGAGGGCATAGCCGCACATCGCGGCGATGACGGTGGCCAGCACACCTCCGACTCCGGCGTACAGGACGCTGTTGAGCAGCCACTTGAGATAGACGCCGTTGCGGTAGGAGAAGAGCCCGGTGACGTTCTCGATGAACTGCGGGTCGGCGAACCACAGCGGGTTGGTCGAGAAGAGCTGCCCGCGGCTCTTCGTCGAGGCCACGAGGAGCCACCAGAGCGGGATGAGGAAGTAGAGGGTGAAGACCCCCATGACGATCATGGCGCCGGTGCGCGAGAGGATGCTCTCGCGCGGCCCGCCGGTCGCTGCGCCGGCGGAGCGCCCCGCGCGGCGCCCGGTCGTGATGACCCGCGTGTCGGCGGTGTCGGCGTAGTCCGAGACGGTCATGCGCGCTCTCCCCGTCGGCTCAGCTTGAGGAATGTGAACGAGAGGACGAACGTCGCCAGTGCCAGCACGACCGAGAACGCTGCGGCGAGCGACACGTTCGGCACCGCGCTCGTGGCGTAGATCGTCATGTTCGGCGTGTACGTGCTCGTGACCGCCGAGCTGAACGCCCGGAAGGTCTGCGGCTCCGCCAGGAGCTGGAGCGTGCCGATGATCGACAGCACCGCGGTCAGCACGAGCGCCGGGCGGATCAGCGGGATCTTGATCGACCAGGCGATGCGGGCCTGCCCCGCGCCGTCGATGCGCGCCGCCTCGTAGATCTCCTGCGGGATCGCGAGGAGCGTCGAGTAGATGATGAGCATGTTGTAGCCGACGAAGACCCACGTGACGACGTTGGCGATCGCCCACAGGACCCAGTCGGCGGAAAGCAGGTCCACGCTGCTCGTGAGGGCCTTGAAGGGCGACAGGTTCGGCGAGTAGAGGAAGCCCCACATGATCGCCGCGATGACACCGGGGACGGCGTACGGCACGAAGAAGGCGAGCCGGAAGAACTTCTTGCCCTTGATGAGCGGCGAGTCCAGGAGCAGTGCGAACAGCAGTGCGAGGCCGAGCATGACGGGCACCTGCACGATGCCGAAGAGCAGCACGCGCCCGACGGAGGTCCAGAAGGCGACGTTCTGGAAGACGATCAGATACTGCTGGAGCCCCCCGAACACCTCTCGCGCCTCGCCGAACGTGCCCTCGCGCTCGACGACGAGCAGCGACTGCCAGACCGCGTAGCCGATCGGGAGCAGGTAGAAGAGCACGAAGAGGACGGCGAACGGGAGGATGAGGAAGAGGATCGCCCCCTTGTGCGGGATGCGTCGTCGGCGGCTCGCGGGCGGCACCGCCCGCCGACCGCGCTCCGTCACGAGGGTCCCTGTGGCGGTCATGCTGCCGCCTCCTCTCTGATGATGCGCACGGCGCCCGCGGGCACCTCTGCACAGCGCGCGATGAGGGCGCCCGAGACGAGCTCGGTGCCCGCGGCCTCGACCACGATGGGCGCCGAGCCGTGGTTCACGACGAAGAGGTACGAGGCATCCGTCCCCCTCCGGCGCACGATGTCGACGGCGCCGTCGCCGCCGTGGACGACGGCCGGGGGGCGCACGCCCGCCTCGTCGGCGAGACGGGCCATGAGCGCTCGGTAGTCCGCCGGCGAGGGAAGGGTCGCGAGGTACCAGGCCGAGCCGCTCCCCCATGCGTTGCGGGTGACGGCCGGGTGTCCCGCCGAAGGGCCGTCGGCGAAGGATGCCTCGACCTCGGCCGTCGTCGCCCGCGAGCGCTCCGACCAGAGGTGCGCCGTCGCCCCGGAGCTCAGGTGCAGGGCCGTCTCGGGTTCGACGGGGGCGAACTCCTCGACATGGATGCCGAGCGCCTCACGGAAGGGACCGGTGTAGCCACCGGTCCAGACCCGGTCGTCCTCGTCGACGGTGCCGCTGTAGAACGTGACGAGCGCCGTGCCGCCGTCGGCGACCCAGTCCGTGACAGCCGCCGCCTCGGACTCGCGCACGAGGTGCAGGCCCGGGACGACCGCGAGCCGGTAGCTCGAGAGGTCGGCGCCCGGTGGCACGATGTCGACGGTGAGTCCGAGGGAGTGCAGCGCGCTATAGGCCGAGTGCACCTGGTCGAGGTAGCCGAGCGCCTTGCTCGGACGCGAGTCGTTCTGCGTCGCCCACCACGACTCCCACGAGAAGACGAGCGCCGTCTCGGCTTCGACGCGGGAGCCCGCGACCTCGCCCAGCCGGTCGACAATGCCGCCGAGCTCGACGACCTCGCGCCACACGGCCGTGTCGGTGCCCGCGTGCGGGAGCATCGCCGAGTGGAACTTCTCGCTGCCCTGCACCGACGCGCGCCACTGGAAGAAGCAGACGCCGTCCGAGCCGCGAGCGACATGGGTGAGCGAATTGCGGAGGATCTCGCCCTTCGCCTTCGGCTTGTTCAGCGGCTGCCAGTTGACCGCTCCGGTCGAGTGCTCCATGAGGAGCCACGGAGCGCCTCCGGCCAGCCCGCGTGAGAGGTCGGCCGCGAAGGCCAGCTCGGAGTTCGGGTCGTCGAGGCGGTGATCGAGGTAGTGGTCGTTGGCGACGATGTCCATGTCGGCCGCCCAGGACCAGTAGTCCAGGTTCTCGATGTGCGCGGTGACCATGAAGTTCGTCGTGATCGAGACGGCGCTGCGCGAACGGATGACGTCCGCTTCGGCCCGGTAGTACGAGAGGAGCTCATCCGAGCTGAAGCGGTGGAAGTCGAGCGCCTGCGCCGGGTTCCGGCTCGAGAGCGTCGCGCGCGGAGTGCCGATCTCGTCCCAATCGCCGTACGTCTGGCTCCAGAATGCGGTGCCCCATGCTCGATTGAGCGGGTCGAGGGATCCGTACCGGTTGCGCAGCCACCGTCGGAAGGCGGCGGCGCTCTCGTCGCAGTGGCACAGCGCGTTGTGGCAGCCGAGCTCGTTGGAGACGTGCCAGAGCGCCACCGCGGGGTGGTCGCCGTACCGCTCGGCCACGCGCTCGGCGAGCCGCAGCGCGGCTTCCCGGAAGGGGCGAGAACTCGGGCACCACGCCTGGCGACCGCCGGGATAGCGCCGGGTGCCGTCCTCCGCCATCGGCAGGATGTCGGGATGCATGCGGGTGAGCCACGCGGGGGGCGACGCGGTGCCGGTGCCGAGATTGACGCGGATCCCGGCCTCGTGCAGCCGTCCGATCACGTCGTCGAGTCGGCGGAAGTCGAACTCCCCGGGCCGCGGCTCGAGGTGCGACCAGCCGAAGATGTTGACCGCCACGAGATCGACACCGGCCTCGCGCATGAGGGCGATGTCTTCATCCCACACGTCCGGCGTCCACTGCTCGGGGTTGTAATCGCATCCGAACGCGATGCCGTCGTGCACGAACGGGCGGGCGGACGTGGTCATGGTCTCCTCAGTCTGTGAACGTGCACAGCCCGCGCCGCGAAACTCCACGTCGAGGTTTCTGTGAACGTGTACAGAGTGGCATGCGCGGAATCACGTGTCAACCGTTCCTGCGCCGACTGTGCTCGTGCACATACGATGAGGTTCGTGGAGATCACGGGCCGGCGCAAACGCGCCACCGTCAAGGATGTGGCGACGGAGGCGGGGGTCTCGCGCGGCACCGTCAGCCGCGTCCTGAACGGGCAGCCCTACGTCTCTGAAGAGGCGCGCGAAGCGATCGAGGCGGCGATCGCGAAGGTGGGCTTCGTCCCCAACCGCGCAGCGCGGAGCCTCGTCATGCAGAGCTCGCAGGCGATCGGCCTCATCGTGCACGAGCCGCACTCGCTGTTCGTCGAAGACCCGAACATCGGGTCGATCCTCCTCGGCGCGAACGCCGCGCTCTCGGAGGCGGACTATCAGCTGTCGTTCCTCATCGCCGACTCCGCGCGCGACATCGATCGACTCGCTCGTTATCTGAGCGGCGGTCTCATCGACGGCGTCATCATCGTGTCGGCCCGCGTGGGCGACCCCATCACCCGCGCCATCGCCGAGCTCAGGCTGCCCGCGGCATTCGTCGGGCACCCGCGCGACATCGGGGACGCGGCCTACGTGGCGATCGACAACCGCGGAGCTGCGCGCGAGATCACGAGCCGCCTCGTGGCGACCGGGCGCCGGCGCATCGGGATGATCGCCGCAGCCCTCGACCGCGACTCGGGCTCGGACCGCCTCGCCGGCTTCGTCGACGCCCTCGGCAACCGGTTCGACCCGCAGCTCGTGCAGCGGGTGCCGCTCTACTCCTACTCCGACGGCCAGGCGGGGATGCGCGCCCTCCTGGAGCGCTCCCCCGACATCGACGGCGTCTTCGCCTCGAGCGACGCCGTCGCTGCGGGAGCCATGGCCGTCCTGCAGGACGCCGGCCGCGTCATCCCGGATGACGTCGGCGTGGTCGGATTCGATGACAGCTCGTGGGCCATGCGGTGCGATCCGCCGCTCTCCACGGTGCATCAGCCGGCGGGCGACCTGGGCCGCGCCGCCGCGGAACTGGTCCTGCAGCAGCTCCACGGGGATGACCGCGACACGGGCGGTCGCGTGCTCGAGTGCCCCGTCGTCTGGCGCGGATCCGCCTGACGCGGCGGGACGGGGCTACCGCGCCCCGGTCGAGGGCTCGCCCCCCGAGGAATACGGCGGGCGCAGCGACCGGTTGCACTCCGTGATGTCCTCCGCACCCGCTCCCGCCCTGTCCGTCCTCGACCTCGTGCCGGTGCGCGCCGGGCAGACGAGCGCGCAGGCGGTCGCGGCATCCCTCGCCCTCGTGCAGCGTGCCGATGAGCTCGGCTACCGGCGCTACTGGTTCGCGGAGCACCACAACATGCCCGCTGTCGCATCGACGACGCCGCCCGTGCTCATCGCGGCAGCCTCGACGCGCACCTCCCGGATCCGGGTGGGGTCAGGCGGCGTGATGCTTCCCAACCACTCGCCGCTCGTCGTCGCCGAGCAGTTCGCGGCGCTCGAGGCGCTCGCACCGGGGCGGATCGACCTCGGGATCGGCCGTGCACCCGGAAGCGACCCCGTCATCACGCAGCTGCTGCGGATGTCGGGCACGACGAGCGACGTCGAGCGCTTCCCCGAGCACGTCCGCGACATCATGTCGCTCGTCAGCGCCGAGGGAGCCAGCGTGCAGTTCTCCTCGGGCGGCACGTACGACATCCATGCGACACCGGCGGCCACCGGCGCGCCCGAGGTCTGGCTCCTCGGTTCGAGCGACTACTCGGCTCAGCTCGCCGCATCGCTCGGACTGCCGTATGTGTTCGCGAACCACTTCTCCGGCGAGGGCCTCGAGCGCGCGCTCGCCCTGTACCGGGAGCAGTACCGCCCCAGCGAGGCGCACCCCGAGCCGGTGACCTTCCTCACGGCCAACGCCATAGCCGCGCCGACGGCCGAAGAGGCCGAGGAGAGGGCGCTGCCGCAGTTGCGCATGATGGCCCGGCTCCGCCAGAACAAGCCGCTCGTTCCGCTCGAGACCGTCGAGCAGGCGAAGGCTGCGGCATCCGAATTCGACGGAATCGGCCAGCAGATCATGGCCGGCTCGCGCGCGAAGTGGTTCGTCGGGACGGGCGAGTCCGTCCGTCGCGAGCTGGCGGACTTCGCGGCGCGCTACAAGGTCGACGAGGTGATGATCTCGCCCATCGCTGGTGCCTACGACGATGAGACGACGGATGCCGCGGCCGGTCGGACTCAGACGCTGGAACTCCTCGCGGGCTGACACGGTCGAGTACCCGGTTCCTGGGACCCCGCCCCGCAAACCCTGAACGGGGGGCGTGAGTGATGCGTCTCTGCATTCTGCGGAGATACGATCCTCATAGAGGCCAATTAGAAGATGATAAGCGCCTTCTTCTTGGAGCTTCGTCGCTCCCCGGAAAGCTGTTCTGCCGGGGTGTGGCCCCGCCATCACGTCGGCTTGGGAACGGCGCGTCGCCCGAGGGGAGTCCCCGCTTCGGCGGGAGCGCGGTCGGGAGGCGGGCAGGGGCCCGAAGGGCGGGTCGGCCGTCTCGTCGACCCGCCCTTTGCCGTACGCGTCGCGCGTGCGGCGGACTCAGTTCGTGAGCCGCACGTCGATCGGGCCCGACGCGTCGAGTGCGATCGAGAAGGCCCCTGAAGGCCGATCGCGTCGATCCGGATGCCGGCATCCAGGCACTCCTCGATCAGCCGTTCGTAGTCCGCCGAGAGGTCGAAGCCGATGGTGCCGAAGCCGAACGCGTGGCGCGTCTGCTCGACCGTCACGGGGCCGCGCACGACGGGCGCCCCTGAGGGGTCGAGCAGTCGGAGCTCGACGCTCCGGAAGCGGTGGGACAGGTCGGGAGCCGACATGGTTCCTCTCGTGAGCGGGGCGAGCCGCCCGTCACGGGGTGCGGGTGAGTCGAGATGGCTGCCTGAGCGGGTCCACCGGTCAGGTGATCGGGGCGGCCGTCCCCGAGACGCCGATACCGCCTTCGTCGGGGATGTCCACGAGGAGCAGGCTCGGGCGTCCGACGTGGCGGCCCTGGTGGATCGTCAGCCGACCGCCATCCGGGACGTCGCCGAGCGCACGGAGGTAAGCCCCGAAGGCCGCTGCTGCCGAACCGGTCGCGGGGTCCTCGGTGATCGCTCCGACGGGGAAGGGATTGCGCGCCTCCCATTCGGTATCGCCGAGGCGATGGGCGAGCGTGACGGTGCCGGCCCAGCCCTCGGCATCCATGAGCTCCCGCATGCGCGCCGGATCGAACGAGACGCCGTCGAACACCTCGCCGCTCTCGACGACCAGGACGGGATGCCGGTTCCCGGCGAACGAGATGCGCGGCGGGAACCCGGGTGAGATGTCCTTCGGGGTCAGCCCGAGCAGCTCGCTGAGCCGGGTGAGCACCGGCTCATCGAACGGCCGGACCTCGGGCTCGATGCTCGTGAACGTCGCCCAGATCGTGCCGCCGTCATCGGGCGCCGTGTCGATCGTGACGTCTCCGACCGGCGTCGCGAAGACGAACCGCCCGGCTCCCTCGCGCTCGGCAAGCAGGACCGCGGTCGCGATGGTCGCGTGGCCGCAGAAGGGCACCTCGGCGATGGGCGAGAAGTACCGGATGCCGCGCGCCGTCGCACCGGTCTCGCCATCGTCGGTCGCGCCCTTGCCGGTGTTGCCCGTCAGGAACGCCGTCTCGGAGTAGCCGACGTCGGCCGCGATCGCCTGCATGTCGGCGTCCGTGAGGGACGAGGCATCCGGAACCACCCCCGCCGGATTGCCGCCGCCGGGATGCCGCGGATCGACGAATGCCGCATAGCGCAGCACCTCGACCACCCGTCAGGCCTCCGGCTCTCCGCTGAGGAGCCCGCGCAGCCAGTCGCGGGCCTCGATGAAGATGTCGTCGGAGTAGCGGTCGGGGTAGCGCACGATCGCGCGGTCCGCGCGGGGATACGAGCCCAGGAAGATCACCTTGGGGCTGAACCGGCGCAGGCCCAGGAGCGCGTCGGCCATGCGCTCGTCCTGGATGTGTCCATCGGCGTCGATGACGAAGCGGTACCGGCCGAGGGAGTCGCCGATGGGGCGCGAGGCGAGGAGGGACAGGTTGATGCCGCGCGTCGCGAACTGCTCGAGCATCTCGAGCAGGGCCCCCGGGCGGTCGTCCGGCAGCTCGACGATGAGGGAGGTCTTGTCGGCGCCTGTCGGCGGCGGCACCGCGACCGGGCGCGAGACGAGCACGAACCGCGTCACGGCGTTGAGGTTGTCGCCGATCTTCTCGGCGAGCAGCTCGAGCTCGTGGTGCTCGAGGATCCCGGGCGGGGCGATCGCGGCATCCGCATCGCTCGTGCCGTCGAGAAGTCCCATCGCGCTCGCGACGTTGCTGGACGCGGGCACGTGCGCGTGGGCCGGCAGGGTGCGGGTCAGCCACTGCAGGCACTGCGCGTAGGCGACCGGATGCGCCGCGACGAGCGAGACGTCTTCCAGCGCGCTGCCCGGGCGGCCGACGAGCACGAAGTCGACGGGAACGAGGTACTCCCCCACGATGCGCAGGCCCGGCATCGTTGCGAGGGCGTCCTGAGCCGTCGACACCCCGCCGTCGACGGAGTTCTCGATCGCGATCATCGCCGCGTCGGACCGGCCCTCGACGACGTCGGACAGCGCCTCGCCGACGTTGCGGACGGACCGCCACTCCTGGCCCCTGGCCTCCGGCACCTGCGCGAGCGCCGCTTCGGTGAACGTTCCCGCCGGCCCCAGATAGCTGTAGGTGCGCCGGCGGACGGCCGCGGAGTCGAGGGGGGGCTCGTCGGTCACCGTCACAGCCTAGCCATGCCCGTGATACCGGGACTTAAGCCGGTTCCATTCCGTTGCGGGTCTCCGAGACCGGACGCAAGTCGTTGCGACCTCCGTCGCCGGTGACAGACTGGACGCATGAGCCGCGCAGGACAGCCCGCCGAAGCATCCGACCTCATCGACATCGACGAGCTGATCGCCGCGTACTACGACCGAAAGCCGGATGCCTCGATCGCCGAGCAGCGCGTCGCCTTCGGAACGAGCGGCCACCGGGGGTCGTCCCTCAGCACGAGCTTCAACGAGGACCACATCCTCGCCACGACTCAGGCGATCGTCGACTACCGCACGGCGCAGGGCATCGGCGGACCGCTGTTCCTCGGCCGCGACACGCACGGCCTCTCGCTTCCCGCCGAGCGCAGCGCCATCGAGGTGCTGGTCGCGAACGGCGTCGACGTGCGCGTCGACTCGCGCGACTCGTGGGTGCCGACGCCGGCGCTGAGCCACGCGATCCTCGCCTACAACCGCGATCGCGCGGCCGACGATCCGGGCCGCAGCGACGGCATCGTCGTGACGCCTTCGCACAACCCGCCCCGCGACGGCGGATTCAAGTACAACCCGCCGAACGGCGGACCCGCCGACACCGACGCGACGGGCTGGATCGCCGACCGTGCGAACGCTCTCATCGCGGGCGGCCTCGCCGAAGTGAAGCGCAAGCCCTTCGCCGACATCGACGCAGACAGCCTCGGCGAGTACGACTTCCGCGATGCGTATGTCCGCGACCTTGTGAACATCATCGACGTCGAGGCCATCCGCAACGCCGGCATCCGCATCGGAGCCGACCCGCTGGGCGGCGCCTCCGTCGAGTACTGGGCGCTCATCGCCGAGGTCTACGGCCTCGACCTCACGGTCGTGAACCCCGACGTCGACCCGACGTGGCGCTTCATGACGCTCGACTGGGACGAGAAGATCCGCATGGACCCGTCGTCGCCGTCGGCGATGGCCGGGCTCATCGGCCGCCGCGCCGAGTACGACCTGCTGACCGGCAACGACGCCGACGCCGATCGGCACGGCATCGTGACGCCCGACGCGGGGCTCATGAACCCCAACCACTACCTCGCCGTCGCGATCGACTACCTGTATTCGCACCGGCCGGACTGGCCGACGGATGCCGCGATCGGCAAGACCCTCGTGTCGTCGATGATCATCGACCGGGTCGCCGAGTCGCTCGGGCGCCGCCTGCTCGAGGTGCCGGTCGGCTTCAAGTGGTTCGTGCCCGGGCTGCTCGACGGCTCTGTCGCCTTCGGCGGCGAGGAGTCGGCCGGCGCCTCGTTCCTGCGCAAGGACGGCACCGTCTGGACCACCGACAAGGACGGAATCCTCCTGTGCCTCCTGGCGTCGGAGATCCTCGCCGTGACGGGCAAGACGCCCTCGCAGCGCTACGCCGAGCTCGAGAGCGAGTTCGGGGCGTCCGCGTACCAGCGCGTCGATGCTCCGGCGACGCCGGCCCAGAAGGCCCAGCTCGCGAAGCTCGCGCCCGAAGCGGTGAGCGCGACCGAGCTCGCGGGCGAGCCGATCACCGCCAAGCTCTCGCACGCGCCGGGCAACGGCGCCGCGATCGGCGGGCTGAAGGTGCAGACCGAGCACGCCTGGTTCGCCGCCCGCCCGTCGGGCACGGAGGACGTCTACAAGCTCTACGCCGAGTCGCTCCGCGGCCCGGAGCACCTCGCCGAGGTGCAGGCGGAGGCTCGTGCCGTCGTGTCGGAGGCGCTCGGGAGCGCGTAAGTCGCGCCGGCCTCGAGGTAGTCGGGCGTCGGCTCGGCGGCCCGAACAACGGGCGGCTCAGAGCGAGCGGGCGAGCACGGCCCCCGCTTCGCGCAGCCATCGGGCGGGCTCGTGGAGGGCCGCCGTCGTCGACCCTGCCAGGTCGGTGAGCGAGACGGTCGCGGCGAAGGCGGAGGTCGAGGCATCCTCGGTGATCCGTCCTGCGGCGAGCGCGACCGGGACCCCGCTCTCGGTAGCGAGTGCGGCGACGTGGGCGGGCGCCTTGCCTGCGGCCGACTGACCGTCGTACGACCCCTCGCCGGTGATGACGACGGATGCCTCAGCCAGCGCGTCGCGCAGACCCACGAGCTCCGCCACCTCGGCGGCGCCGGGCACGAGCCGCGCACCCCACGCGAGCAGGGCGAAGCCCGTCCCGCCCGCGGCGCCGGCCCCGGGCGTCTGGGGATCGGCCGGCAGCAGTCCGGCAAGCCGGGACAGACCGTCGTCCACGCGCGGAACGTCGTCCCGACCCAAGCCCTTCTGCGGGCCGAACACGGCCGCCGCGCCCGCGAGCCCCAGTAGCGGATTCGTCACATCCGACAGCACGAGCACGCCGCCGGGCGGAAGCGGGCGAAGACCCTCGAGGTCGGCGTCGGCGAGCGAGAGGAGTCCGCGCGCTCCCGGCGCGACGGGGTTTGCGGCGGCATCCGTGAATCGCGCACCGAGCGCCGTGAGCAGGCCGATTCCGCCCTCGGTGGACGCGCTCGAGCCGATGCCGAGGACGAGCCGTGAGACGCCGGAGTCGAGGGCTGCGACGATCGCCTGGCCGAAGCCCGTGGTGTCGGCGTCCCACGGCAGGCGGCGGTCGCCGAGCAGCTCCATGCCCGATGTCGACGCGAGCTCGACGACCGCCGTGCCGAGAGAAGCCTCGGGAGTCGACGGCAGCAGGAGCCACGAGGCATCCGTCGCCCGCCCGTCCGGCCCCCTCACGACCACCGACATGCGCTGCGCGCCGGGGACGGCCGCGGCGAACGCGTCGAGGGTGCCCTCTCCGCCGTCGGCCACCGGGCGGAGCACGATGAGGTCAGCCGGACGCACCGACCCCCACCCTGCGGCGAGCGCGGCGGCCGCCGCGGCCGCGCCGATCGACCCTTTAAAGCTGTCGGGAGCGAAGACCGCCGACCGAGCCTCTGCGACCACCGGTCAGCGCTCGGGCGTGCTCGCGCGGACGAGCACTTCGAGACGGATGCTGTCGGGATCCTGCTGCCACGTCTCGTCGACGACTGCGCGCAGCGTCTGGTACCCCACGTCCTCGAGGGGCACCCGCACCGTCGTGAGCTCGGGCGTGACATCTCGGCTCGTGGGGATGTCGTCGAACCCGGCGAGCGCGATGTCGGCGCCCACCTCGCGCCCGGCCTCGCGCACGGCCGTGAGGGCCCCGATCGCGACGATGTCACTGATGCCGAAGACGACGGTGCCGGGCTCGACGCCGTCGTCGAGGGCCTGGCGCATGAGCCGCTCGCCGGCCTCTCGGGTGAAGGCGCCGCGGTAGATGCGGTCGACCGCGCCGCCCCCGGCGCCGAAGCCGTCGGTGAAGCCCGCGATGCGGTCGTCGGAGGTGCGCACGCCCTCCTGCGCGGCCAGGATGATGGCCGACCGGTATCCGCGCTGCGCGAGAGCGGCACCGAGCAGGCGCGCGCCGTCGACGTTGTCGATGAGCACCGTGCGTACATCGCCCGCTCCCGGCCCGAGTGCGACGACGCGGCCCCCGGCGGAAGCGAGCGCGTCGAGCTCGTGCTGCAGCTCGGGCGCTGACGACTCGGTGCTCCGCGACGCGGCGAGGATGAGCCCGCGCGGTCGCTGCCCGCGGAGCGCTCGGACGAGGCGCGTCTCGCGCGAGGCATCCCGGTCGGTGATCGCGATCGTGACGACCAGACCCGCTTCGTCAGCGCCGCGAGCGACGCCGGCGGCGATGAGACCGAAGTACGGGTCGGCGATATCGGCGACGAGGACGGCGATGATCGCCGACGTGCCCTTGGCCGTCGCCTGCGCGGAGAGGTTCGCGGTGTAGCCGAGCTTCTCGGCGGCGGTCTCGACGCGCTCGCGGTACGACTCGGCGACCTTGCGCGTCGACCCGTTGAGCACGCGCGACGCGGTCGCGAGGGACACCCCTGCGGCTTTCGCGACGTCGTGGAGCGTCGGAGCGGACGTCCGCGTCCGTGCGATCCCCGCGTCGACCGTCGTGTCGGTCATCGAGCCGAGTCTACGGTCGCGGCACGCCGGATCGTCCCCGGCGCGCACCGGCCGTGATGAGGGCGCCGGACGACCGGGCACAATGGGAGCATGTCTTGGCTTGTGACCGGCGGCGCCGGCTATATCGGCGCACACGTCGTACGTGCTCTCGCAGCGGCTGACCTCGCTCCCGTCGTGATCGACGACCTCTCGAGCGGTCACGCCGGATTCGTCCCAGAGGGCGTGCCCTTCGTGCGGGGCACCATCCTCGACCGCGATCTCGTCGAGCGGACGCTCCGCGACAACGGCGTCGAGGGGGTCATCCACGTCGCCGGCTACAAGTACGCCGGCGTCTCGGTGCAGCGCCCCCTCCACACCTACGCGCAGAACGTGGAGGGAACGCGCGTCGTGCTGGAGGCGATGCAGGCGGCGGATGTCGCGAACATCGTCTTCTCATCCTCGGCGGCCGTCTACGGCACGCCCGACGTGCCCCTCGTGACCGAGGACCTGCCCAAGCGCCCCGCGTCGCCGTACGGCGAGTCGAAGCTCATCGGCGAGTGGCTGCTGCGCGACCAGGCGGTCGCGACGGCCGAGTCGGAGCATCCCCTTCGCCACACGTCGCTCCGCTACTTCAACGTCGTCGGCTCGGGCGACCCGAAGGTGTACGACACGAGCCCGCACAACCTCTTCCCGCTCGTCTTCGAGGCGCTCCTGGCGGGGCGGACTCCGCGCATCAACGGCGACGACTACGACACCGAGGACGGCACGAACGTGCGCGACTACGTCCATGTCGCCGACATCGCGGCGGCACACGTCGTCGCGGCGCAGCGCCTGGCGGCCGGCGAGCCGATCGAGGCGGCGTACAACCTCGGCTCCCAGAACGGGCTGTCGGTGCGGCAGATCATGGACGCGATGGCTCGGGTCACCGGCATCGCCTTCACGCCGGCGATCGGCCCGCGCCGCCCCGGTGACCCCGACCGCATCGTCGCCACCGGCGAGCTGGCGGCGCGCGACCTCGACTGGGCGAACCGGTACACCGTCGACGAGATGGTCCGCACGGGCTGGGAGGCCCGCCGCAGCGCCGAGTGAATTTCACCCCTCGCGGGTGAAGCGGTCCCGTCGACCCGCTCGCTAGCCTGTGGCCCATGGCAGCGAACGGTCGTCCCTTCGGCGTCACCCTGGTGGCGCTCATCGCCTGGATCAACGGCGCCCTCACGACCATCCAGGGCATCTTCACCCTGCTGAACCCGCCGGCCGGCGACGACTGGGCGGGCTGGGTAGCGATCGCGATCGGCGTCGTCACGATCCTCGTGAGCTTCGGCCTGTTCGGCGGCAACACCGCCGCCCGGGTCATCGTCACGATCGTGTTCGTGCTGAACCTCGTGAGCGCCGTGATCGCGATGTTCACGGGCTTCGGGCCGGGGGTCGTGATCAGCGCCGTGATCAGCGCGGCACTCGCCGTGATCGGCATCCTGCTGCTCTACACGCGCCGCGCGAACGAGTTCTTCCGCGCCTGAGAGTCTCGCCGCGCCGGGACGGCAGCCTCTCCCGGGCCGGGTCAGCTCTGCGGAGTCGCGGTGCTCGCCCGGATGACCAGCTGGGCATCGATCGCCTCATAGGCGGAGGCGGCGGCACCTTCCTCGATGCGCGCGACGAGCAGTGCGATGGCCCGCTCGCCGAGCCGGTCGAAGTCCTGCCGCACGGTGGTGAGCGGCGGCCGGTAGTCCGCGGCATCGGCGACGTCGTCGAACCCCACGACACTCACGGCGGGAGCCGGGCGGCCGCCATCGGCAAGCGCACGAAGCACCCCGAGCGACATCTGATCGTTGGCGACGAACACGGCGGTGACGTCGTCACTGAGCGCGAGGCCCGCTTCGTAGCCGGACGCGGCGCTCCAATCCCCGCGGGAAGGGACGGATGCCTCGGCTCCGGCCGCCGCGAGCGCTTCGCGCCACCCCCGTTCGCGCTCGGCCGCGGCGAACGAGCCCGCCGGCCCGGCGATGTGGTGAACGGTCGCGTGCCCGAGACCCAGCAGATGCTCCGTCGCCGCCCGCGCGCCGCCGGCGTGGTCGGTCACGACGACGCCGAACCGGTCGTCGGCTGCCGAGTCGACGACGACGAGTGCGATGTCGGCGGGGGGCGAGGCATCCCGGACCAAGTCCGTCGCCTCGTTCAGCACGATCGCGCCGTCCACGCCCTGGTCGCGCAGGCGCACGAACGCGCCCTGGATGTCGGAGTCGGCGCCGCCGAGCGTCACGACGACGAGTGAATAGCCGCGAGCGGACGCGGCATCCGCCACCGCCTGGAGCATGCGCGAGTTGCCGACCGTCGCGAGGGTCGACGCGACGAGTCCGACGGTCTGCGTCCGCCCCGTGCGAAGAGCGCGTGCGGCCCGATGCGGGCGGTACCCGAGACGCTTCATCGCCGATTCGACCTTCGCCCGGGTAGCGGGATCGACGCGCGGACTCTCGTTCACCACCCGCGAGACGGTCTGCCCGGAGACTCCGGCGGCGGCCGCGACATCCGCCATCGAGACGCGTCTGTTCACATCCGCCTCCTTCTTCATGTTGACGATAACACAGTCGGGTGTTACCGTGTTGACGTGAACACGGTCAACGTTCCGCCCCAGCCCCTCGGCGCCGGCGTGGTCAAGCGCTCCACCCGACTGGCCGACGGCCGCGAGCTCATCTACTTCGACGACCCCGGCACGATGCTCGGCGCCGAGCGTGCCGTCGACGCCCGCACCCTCGACCCGCGGCCGGCGACGGCGACGATGCGCCTCGACGTGCTGACGGGCGACTGGATCTCGGTCGCTGCGGCGCGCCAGAACCGGGCGTTCCTCCCGCCCGCCGAGCTCGACCCGCTGGCGCCGCAGACGCCGACGAACCCGAGCGAGATCCCATCGCGCTACGACGTCGCCGTCTTCGAGAACAAGTCGCCGTCCTTCGGGCCCGCCCTCGCCGAGGCGTTCGACGGTGCGCCGGCCGCCGACGACCCGCCGCGCGGGCTCGACGACCTGCAGGCCCTCGGCCTCGGCCGCACGCGCACGAGCGTGGGCCGCACCGAGGTGGTCTGCTTCAGCCCCGAGCACTCCGGCTCGTTCGGCACGCTGTCGGTCACCCGCGCGCGGACCGTCATCGAGGCGTGGGCCGACCGCACCTCGGAGCTCTCGGCCCTGCCCGGCGTCGAGCAGGTGTTCCCGTTCGAGAACCGCGGCGAGGCGATCGGTGTGACCCTCCCCCACCCGCACGGTCAGATCTACGCCTACCCGTACATCACGCCGCGCACCACCCGGCTGCTGGACTCGGTCGACCGGACGTCGCCCGACCTCTTCGAGCGCATCCTCGAGTTCGAGCGGGCATCGGAACGCGTCATCCTCACCGGCGAGCATTGGACGGCATTCGTGCCGTTCGCCGCCCGCTGGCCCCTCGAGGTGCACCTGCTCCCGCACCGCCACGTCGCCGATTTCGCACAGACGACGAATGCCGAGCGCGACGAGCTCGCACCCCTGTATCTGCGCCTGCTGCGCGGGGTCGACGCACTCTACGACACCCCCACCCCGTACATCGCGGCGTGGCACCAGGCGCCCGTCCACGTCGGACGCGACAGCGTGCGCCTGCACCTCGAACTGACGAGCCCTCGAAGGGCTGCGGACAAGCTGAAGTTCCTCGCCGGGTCCGAGGCCGCCATGGGGGCCTGGATCGGCGACGTCCCGCCCGAGACCTCGGCCGCGCGGCTGCGCGAAGCCGTCGAAGGAGTGACCCTGTGAGCACCACCCCAGAGGCCGACGCCCGTTCCCTCTTCGTCCAGCTGACCGGCGCCGAGCCGACGGGAGTGTGGTCCTCTCCTGGCCGCGCGAACCTCATCGGCGAGCACACGGACTACAACGACGGCTTCGTGCTGCCGTTCGCGATCGAGCACCGCACCTACGTCGCCCTGGGCGCGCGAGCCGACGGACGCATCCGCGTCACGTCGACCTTCGACGACTCGGTGGCCGACGTGGCGCTGGCGGAGCTCGACGGCCTCTTCCCCGACCGCCGGGGCGAACTGCCCGAGTGGGCGACCTACCCGCTCGGAGTCGCCTGGGCGCTCCTGCGCACGACGGGCGTCGCGCCGGATGCCGTGACCGGCGTCGACCTCGCCATCGCCTCGAGCGTTCCCGTGGGCGCGGGCCTGTCGTCCTCGGCGGCGATCGAGGGCGCCGTCGCCTCCGCGCTCGACGAGACGTGGGGCCTCCGGCTCGACCGCGTGGCTCTCGCGCAGGCCGGCCGCCTCGCCGAGAACGAGGCGGTGGGCGCTCCGACCGGGATCATGGACCAGATGGCATCGATGCTCGGGCAGCCCGACGCCGCGATCTTCCTCGACTGCCGCAGCCTCGATGCCAACGTCGTCGATCTCGGCTTCGCCGAGGCGGGCCTCGAGCTCCTCGTCATCGACACGAAGGTGAAGCACTCGCACGCGACCGGCGGCTACGGCGAGCGCCGGGCCTCGTGCGAGCTCGGCGCACGGACGATGGGCGTCCCCGCACTCCGGGATCTCACCGTCGACGACCTGCCCCGCGCCAAGGAGCTGCTGGACGACGTCACGTTCCGCCGCGTGCGGCACGTCGTGACCGAGGACCAGCGGGTGCTCGACACGGTCCGGACGCTCCGCGAAGAGGGCCCGCGCGCGATCGGCGAGCTGCTCGTCGGATCCCATGTGTCGATGCGCGACGACTTCGAGATCTCGGTTCCCGAGCTCGACACGGCGGTCGAGGCGGCCCTCGCCGCCGGTGCCGTCGGCGCGCGTATGACGGGGGGGCGGCTTCGGCGGTGCCGCGATCGCCCTGGTGGCTCGCGAGGACGTCGAGAAGGTGACGGATGCCGCCACCGCCGCCTTCGAGGAGTCCGGCTTCCAAGCCCCGCACGTCTTCACGGTGACTCCCTCGGCCGGCGCCCGGCGCGACGCCTGAGGCGCCCCTTCACCAGGCGGCGAGGCCGCCCGGCCGGATCGCACCATCCGGACCGCGGCTCACCCGACCGGTTCCCGAAGGAGCGCCGCTCGACGCTCAGGGCAGCGGAGGCAGCGACTCGACCTGGTGGACGTCGAGCGACAGCAGGTCTTCGGCTGTGCCGTCGTCGAACTCCACGGTCGTCACGCCCAGGATGCGCACCCAGATCTTGACGTGCGCGAGCTCCTCCACGCCCACGAATTCGGGGCATCCCTCGGTCAGGGACTCACTCGAGGCTGCCCAGGCGATCGCGGACTCGTCGTAGTACTCCCAATGCTCCTGCTGGCTCTCGTCGACGCCGATCATGAGCTGGCAATCGCCCGTCGCGTCGTCGAACTGGCGCACCTCTCCGTACAGGATGTGGTTCTCGCCGAAGTGCGCACCCGGGTCGGCCGTGAGCGCCGCGAAGCCCGCCTCGTCGAGCGGCTGGAAGCTCGACAGATCGACCCCGCTGTCCGCCGTGTCCCCGGAACCAGGGTCGGCGGCCGCACCGTCGGATGCGTCGGCCTCAGCCTCTTCCGCCGCCACCGTGGGAGCAGGCGCGGAGTCGGCCGTGTCCTCCGCGGAGGTGGCGAGACTCATGAGCACGGCGAACGAGATGATCCAGGCCGCGATCGAGGCGAAGATCCCGACTCCGCCCGTGATGATGCCGGTGAGCGCGAAGCCCTTGCGCTGCCCCTTCGAGCGGGCGACGTTCCCGAGCACGGCGGCGACGATGCCGAGGGCGATGCCGAGGAGCGGCAGCCAGCAGAAGACGAGCGACAGGATGCCGAGCACGAGCGCCGCGGTCGCGAGGCCCGACGCGGGCGGCGGGCCGGGGTATCCGTGCGGCGGCGGACCGAAGTAGCCCGGCGCCTGAGGAGATCCGGCACCCGGACCGTATCCGGGCTGTGCCGGGTATCCCGGCTCCGCGCCGTACCCGGAAGCCGGAGCGTAGCCGGCCGGCGCAAACGCGGCGGCGCTGTCGGGCGGCACCGGACCGTACGGTGCGGCGAATGCCGTCGCGGCGGGCGGTGCAGGCGCCTCGACCTCGTCCGGCACGGGTGCATCGGCGAGTGAGGCGGGCGCCACAGCCCCGTCCGGGGCGGAGGCATCGGCGGGCGGAATGGCGGGCGAGGACTCCGGCGCTTCCGGCGCTGCGGCACCGGTCCCATCGGAGGGCGGGGGGATGGACATCCGGTCAGTATGAACCAGCCGGAAGCCCGCGAGTGAACGCGTGCGATAGACCTGTGGACTACTCCACGCAAGTGCTGGCGAGCCGGGCGGCGCCCGCCTAACGTCGAGGGCGGAGCCGAGGCATCCGTCCTCGGACAGGAGGGAATCGTGGCGTACATCACCGTCGGGACCGAGAACTCGGTCGACATCAAGATCTACTACACCGACCAGGCACCCAGCCAGAAGGGCGGCGGCATTCCCCAGCCGGTCGTGCTGATCCACGGCTTCCCGCTCAACGGGGAATCGTGGGGGAAGCAGGCCGCGGTGCTGCTCGACGCGGGCTACCGCGTCATCGCGTACGACCGCCGGGGCTTCGGCCAGTCGACGAAGGCCGGCAGCGGCTATGACTACGACACCTTCGCCTCGGACCTCAACGCCCTCATGGTCGAGCTCGACCTGCAGGACGCGATCCTCGTCGGGTTCTCGATGGGCACGGGAGAGGTCGCGCGCTACATCGCCAACTACGGCAGCTATCGCGTCGCCAAGGCGGCGTTCCTCGGATCGCTCGAGCCGTACCTGCTCATCACAGACGACAACCCCGACGGCGCCGGACCGCAGGACTTCTTCGACGGCATCTCCCAGTCCGTTGCCGACGACCGGTGGGCGTTCCTCACCGGGTTCTACAAGGACTTCTACAACCTCGACGAGAACCTCGGCTCGCGCATCTCGCAGGAGGCGGTGGACGCGAGCGTCGAGGTCGCGAACCAGATGGGCAATCGCGCGATCGTCGCTTCTCCCCTGTCGTGGCCGACGGACTTCCGCGCCGACATCCCGAAGATCGACGTGCCGGCACTCATCGTCCACGGGACCGCCGACAACATCCTTCCCATCGACGCGACCGGCCGCCGCTTCAAGGAGCTGCTCCCGGACGCGACCTACATCGAGATCGAGGGCGCCCCGCACGGGATGCTCCTGACCCACGCCGACGAGGTGAACGAGGCGCTGCTCGCCTTCGTGAAGAGCTGATCCTCCGCTCCGCCGGGCCGGCGGAGGGGAAAGGACGAAGGGAGGTGGATGCCGCGGCATCCGTCATCCGCTCCTCGAATCCCCTCCGCCGGTCGGCGGGCAGCAAGCGCGCCAAAACCTTACGTTATTCGGTTTTGGAAAATCAAGCATTGTTCGGTTTACTCGTGACATGGCACGACGGGGTTCCTATGCGAAGGGTGTCGCGAAGCGCGAGGAGATCCTCGAGCGCGCCCTCGAGGTGATCGCCCGCGAGGGGTACCGGGGCGCGTCGGTGAAGGAGCTCGCGGACGCCGTGGGGCTCAGCCAGGCGGGACTTCTCCACTACTTCGACAGCAAGGAGGAGCTCTTCACCGAGATCCTCCGCAAGCGCGACGAGCTCGACTCCCGGCAGTTCGGAGGCGAGACTCAGGCCGTGACACCCGAGGGGCTGCGCGAGGGCTTCATCGGAATCATCCGGCACAACGCCGAGGTCCCGGGGCTCGTGCAGCTCTTCTCCCGCATGGCGGTCGACGCGGCCGATCCGGAGCATCCTGCCCACAAGTACTTCCTCGAGCGCGGCGGATCGCTCCGCACCACCTTCGTCGAGGTGCTGCGCACGCAGCAGGCCGACGGAGAGCTCACCGACCGCATCGACCCCGAGGCGCTGGCGCGCGTCTTCCAGGCGGTCGCAGACGGGCTGCAGCTGCAGTGGATGCAGGACCCCTCGATCGACATGGCGGCAACGGTCTCGGCCCTCTTCGACGCCCTCGATCCCCGGCCGACGACGACAGGAGAACGTCCGTGAGCGACCCCGCGACCTCCACCTCCCCCGACCCCGTCGTCGAGATCGAACCCGGCCGGGTGCGCGGCTTCTGGCGCGGCGAGCCGGGTGCGCCCGGCGCCTCGGCGGCGTTCCTCGGCATCCCGTTCGCCCAGGCACCCGTCGGCGACCTGAGATTCGGCGCGCCTGTGCCGCCCGAGCCGTGGGAGGGCGTCCGCGACGCACTGGAGAACGGCGCGACGGCGCAGCGCGGCGATATGGGCCCGACGCTCATCCCGGAGCCGTCGGTCCCAGGCGAGTCGACCCTCAACGTCAACGTCTTCACCCCGCGACCCGGGGAACGGGACGCGCGGCTTCCTGTGCTCGTCTACATCCACGGCGGCGGATACGTCGCCGGCTCGCCGGCGAGCCCCTGGTACGACGGCCGCGCGTTCAACCGCGACGGCGTCGTCACCGTCACGATCTCGTACCGCCTGGGCTTCGACGGCTTCGGCACCATCCCGGGTGCGCCGAGCAACCGCGCCGTCCGCGACTGGCTCGCCGCGCTGGAGTGGGTGCAGACGAATGTCGAGGCGTTCGGGGGCGACCCCCGCCGCGTGACGATCGCGGGTCAGTCCGCCGGGGGCGGCGCAGTCCTCACCCTCCTCGGGATGCCCGCAGCCCAGCATCTCTTCCACGCCGCGTGGGCGCTGTCCCCCGCGCTGGGCGACGTCACGGCGGAGCGGTCGCGCACGCTCACGGCGAAGCTCGCCAACCTCGCGGGCGTCACGCCCACGCGCGACGGATTCGCGTCGGTGAGCGAGGAGCACCTCCACTCCCTGCAGGAGAAGGCCGCCAATCCCAACCCGGAGGACCCGCTCGCGGGTGTCCACGCGATCCTCGAGGACGGCCTGCCGTGGGGTCCCGCGATCGACGGCGACCTGCTGACGCAGTCGACCGTGGCCGCGATCCGGTCGGGCGTCGGCGCTGACAAGCCGCTCGTCCTGGGGACGACCGACGACGAGTTCACGATGGCCACCGACTCGGCGAAGAGCAAGCTCCGGCTCGTCCCGGTCGGGCTAGCCCTCGCAAAGCTCCGCCTCCCGCGGGAGTCCCGCCGGGCGTATCTCGCCGCGAATCGCCCCCAGCGCCGCAAGGGCACCGCCGCGATGCTCGGCCGCTTCGTCACCGATCGTGTCTTCCGCTCCGGCGTCGTGCGCGTCGCCGAGGCGCGGGTCGCGGCGGCAGGCGATGCGCCGACGTGGGCCTACCGCTTCTCATGGGCGTCACCCACCCGGACGTGGGCGCTGCACTGCCTGGACGTGCCGTACTGGTTCGATTGCCTGGACGCACCCGGCGTCACCGAGATCGCGGGCGACAGCCCTCCCCGGTCGCTCGCGGCCGAGCTCCACAGCGCCGCGGCGGCGTTCGTGCGCGAGGGCGACCCCGGCTGGACGCCGTGGACGCAGGGCCAGACGCGCGTCTTCGGCGGCGATCCGTCGACCCCCGAGCTGCAGCCCGACGGCTACGCGAGCGTGCGCGCGCTGGTCTGACACGACAGAAGGAGAGTGGATGCCGCGGGCTGCGGCATCCACTCTCCTTCTTGGCGATGCTTACTTGACGGTGATCTTCGTCTGCTCCATCGGGATGGCGCGCAGCGCGTCGGACCGGAGCGAGACCCACGTCGACCACGTTCCCCGGAGCAGACCCTTCAGGGTGTAGTCGAAGGTCACGGTGCCGCCGGCCTGCGGGCCCGCCGTCTGGACGGCGAGCTCGTCGTCGGCCGAGGCGAAGCCGCTGAACGCGACCCCACTCGTGCCGTCGCGGTTCTCAGCGCCGGTGAGGCCGTCCGTCGCCGTGTCCGGCACAGCGTCTGCCCCGTAGGAGTACCAGACGCTCTCTTCGCCGAGCTGGATCCAGATCTCGAAGGCGTTCGTGCCGTTGCCGCTGAACGTCGGGACGTCCGCCCACTCCACGACGATCCAATCCGTCGTGCCGTCGCTCAGGACGTTGACATTCACCTTGCCGCCCGCCTCGGGGTTGAGGTCGGTCCACAGCGGCGCGAGCACGTTGTTCGGCGCCGCCGGGTTCGGGATGCCGTTGGGCTTGGAGAGGACGTCTTCCGACGTCCCTCCGCCGACGACGAGGTAGCCGTTCGACGTGACGCCCACCCGCTGGTACGACTCGCCGCCGTACGAGAACGAGGGGACGTTCACGTTGACGATCGCGTCATCGGCGAGCGGAAGGTTGAGCGTGCCGCCGAAGCCGGCCAGTGGGACGTACCCCAGGCCCTCGGTCGGCTCGATGCCCGTCACGGTCGGCGGGATCGCCGGGTCGAGCGTGCCCGTCCACGACGCCGACAGCGCCTTCTTCTTCGCGGGAGCCGTCACCGACTGCAGGTGCAGCAGCGGGTTGGGCACCGCGTCGATCGTCGCCTGCACCGGCACCGGCATGTAGTTCGCCGCCGTCACGGTGCACGTCGTCGTCTTGCCGCGCTGGATCGTCGTCGGATCGCACGTCTGCGAGAGCGAGACCTGCGCCTCGCCCACGTTCGCGGCCACCGGCAGGACGACCTTGTTGCCCTTCGTCGGCGTGATGGTGATCTGGCCCTCGTGCCAGCCGTCCTCGGCGTTCAGCCCGTCGAGGATGACCGTGATCGACTTCGACTTGCCCGCCGCGAGCGTGAACTTCGACGGCGACACGGTGATCCGCAGGCCGTCGGCACCCGTCGCCTTCACGGAGAAGGACTGCGTGCCGCCGCTGACGTTGGTCACGGTGCGCTTCGTCGACACCGCGCCGGGGAGCGGGTCGAGGTAGACGCTCGGGATGTTGAGGTCGATGCGGTGCAGGGCGTCGGACGCACTGGCCGCGAAGTCCTCCGCGCTGTCGCTGATCGTCAGCACCGGCGCGATCGCCCGGTCGGCCCGGATCGAGCCCGCACCGCGGTCGAACACACCGGCGGCACTGCCGTCGACGTTCACGACATCCTGGACCGATGAGGTCATGAGAGCCGACTTCACCTGCCCCGGCGTCCACTCCGGATGCGCCGCCATCAGCAGTGCCGAGACGCCGGCCGAGTGCGGCGACGACATCGACGTGCCCGCGATCGCCTGATAGAGCTCGCCGGCGGGTCCGCTCGCCAGATCGATCGGAGTCGGCGTGTTGCCGGCGATGACCTGCACGCCCGGCGCCGTGACATCGGGCTTCAGGAAGTCGCCGATCGGACCGCGCGAGCTGAACGCCGCCATGACGTCGCCCTTGTCCTTCGTCGCCTGCCCCTCGGCCCACGTCGCCGTGACACCGGGGTGCGATTCGAGGAACGCCAGGATGGGGTCATCCGGTCCCGCGAGGTGGATCGTCGGCAGGAAGTGGTTGTCCGTCTCGACGTCGGCGACCTCGGGGTTGACGAGGATCATGCCGGCCGCGCCGCCCTGAGCCGCGTTGTACCCCTTCTCGACCCGGCCGTTGCCGCCGCGGATGCAGAGCACGACCTTGCCGCTCAGCGAGCCCGCCGCGAACGGCGCCTCGCAGAGCGCCCCGCCCGTGTAGCCCGGGACCGCCGTGGCGAGCACGACCGGGACGTCGGAGACGCCGTCGGTGATCGTGACGCCGGGCTCGACGAGCGTCTGCCCGTCGCTCGAGGCGAGAACGAGGGCCGAGGTGAACGAGCGGTCGGAGGTGGATGCCGCGACCGTCGTCGTCCACGGGCTGCCGTGGTTGGCCGTCGAGGCGCCCGGTCCGTCGTTCCCCGCCGAGGCGTTGACCGCGATGCCCGCCGCATACGCGTCGAGGAAGGCGATCTCCTGCGCGTCGTACGGATCGGCGCTGCCGCTGATCGAGTAGTTCAGGACGTCCACGCCGTCGAGCACGGCCTGGTCGACCGAGGCGACGAGATCCTCCTCGTACCCGCCTTCGGGGCCGAGAGCGCGGTAGGCGATCACCGATGCGCCGGGTGCGACACCGCTGATGGCGCCGCGATCGACGCCGAAGATCTCGGCCGAGTCGACGAAGCTGCCCGCCGCCGTCGTGGCGGTGTGCGTGCCGTGCCCCTCGGCGTCGCGCGCCGAGCAGAGGGCCGGGCTGCAGTACGCGTCAGCGCCTGCTGGCTCCGAGGCGACGGCCTGGTACGTGTCGAGGAAGGCGTAGGCGCCGATGAGCTTGTCGTTGCACGCGAAGGCCGCGCCGACGGTGCCGTCGCCGAACTCGCACGCCCACGGTCCGCCGGCCGGCTTCTTGATGCCGTTGTCGGCGAGCATCGGGTGCTCGGGCCAGATGCCGGTGTCGATGACGCCGACGATGATGCCCTCACCCGCGTGATCGCGTCCGCCGAGGCCGGGCCAGACGGCGTCCGCCCCGATGAAGGTCGTCGCATCCGCATCGGTCGCGGGTGTCGTCGGGGGCAGCTCGACGTCGGCGAGCGCCTGGGCCCGGGGGTCGGCCGTCTGCTCCGGCGCTGCCTGTGTCTGGGACGGGCCGGGGGTCGGGGCGACTGTCGCCTCCGGCGCGGGCGTCGTCTCGGGCGTGGCGTCCGGAGTCGCGTCGGGCGCGGCATCCGGAGTCGTCGTCTGTTCGGCCGTCTGACGCAGTTCGTTGCTCTGCACGGCGGCGACGCTCGAGAGCTGCAGCAGATCCTTGGCGCGGTTCGCGGGGATCATCATGCCGAAACCGCCATAGACGGTCGCGTGCGTCCCCAGCATGCGGGCGCCAGGAATGAGAGCGGATGCCTCGGCCTGCGCAGCCGCGATCTTCTGCTCGACGAACGCGGTGTACTTCTCGATGGCCGCGCTGCCATCGGCGATCGACACCTTCGTGAGTTCGGGACTCGTCGCGGCATAGCCGTCGATGCCGCCCGCGTACGACGCGACGGGATCGACGTCGACCTTGACCATGACGGGCGTGACCGCCGCGTCAGTCCGGGCGAGCAGCTCGGGGTCGCTCTGCGCGAGGCGGCCGGTGGCCGACTTCGCGCCAAGCACTTGGTCGTCCGCGCTCAGCGCGTACGCCGAAGAGGGCGACAGGTCGTCGGCGTCAGGTGCCGCGAATGCGGGCGCGGCGCCGCCGGCCACAAGCAGTCCTGTCAGCGTCACCCCCACAACCACGAATCGAGACAGACGAGTGGGGGTATGGCTCATGACACTCCTTGTGGGATGGGCATGCGGAACGAGCCCACTTCCTGCACTGCTTGGGGGCTGGCGAGAAAGCGCGACTCCCCTCCGGTGGAACCCGGTGGGATTGAGGGAAGGCTAACCGCAAACCTGGGAGTTTGACCAGAGCGTCAGGAAGTCCGACACATGCCTTTTACGTGATCGACTTCGGATGGGACTCAGTCCGGTTCGCAGCGAGTCTCGATGCCATGCGGCATCCGCTCGCGCATGATCGCGATCGCCTCGGGGTTGTCGTCGACGAGCACCGCATCGCGTCCGAGGGCCGACGCGACGGCGCCCGTCGTGCCGCTCCCCGCGAAGAAGTCCAGCACTCTGTCGCCCGGCCGGGTCGACGCCTGGATGATGCGGCGCAGGATGCCTTCGGGCTTCTGCGTCGGGTAGCCGGTCTTCTCGCGGCCCGTCGTCGGGACGATCGTGTGCCACCACACGTCGGTCGGGAGCTTGCCGCGCTCGGCCTTCTCGGGCGTCACCAGGCCGGGCGCCATGTACGGCTCGCGGTCGACCGCTTCGGAGTCGAACCAGTACCTCGCCGGATCCTTGACGTACACGAGGATCGTGTCGTGCTTCGTCGGCCACCGCTTGCGGGTCTTGGCCCCGTAGTCGTAGGCCCAGATGAGTTCGTTGAGGAAGCGCTCGCGCCCGAACAGCGCGTCCATGAGCACTTTGGCGTAGTGGGCCTCGCGATAGTCCAGGTGCAGGTACAGCGTGCCGTCGGGGGCGAGCAGCCGCCACGCCTCCGCGAGCCGCGGCTCGAGGAACCCCCAGTAGTCGTCGAACCGGTCGTCGTAGGCGCGGAGGTCGCCGCGCAGCCGCTCGTACTCGCGTCCGTGGAACCCGCGTCGCACGATGGCCGCGGCATCCGTCGTCTGCTGTTCGGGAGCGACGGATGCCTCGCCACCCGGCGCCTGCGCGGTGCGTGCCGTCTCGACCGCGCGCTGCTGCACGCGGCCCGTGTTGAACGGAGGGTCGAGGTACACAAGGGTGAACGAGCCGTCGGCGAAGGTGCGCACGACCTCGAGATTGTCGCCCTCGTGGATCCACACGCGGCCCGGCGACGGAGCGCTCACGGCACCCGGTGCAGCCACGCGTCGGTCGCGAACTTGGACTCCACGAGCGCCTCGGCCTCGGCGTATTCCTCTTCGGTGATATGCCCCGGCACCGCGCCGTAGAGGTTGGAGAACGTGTCGATGAACCGCTCGATGACCGCCTCGCGCGAGAGGCCGGTCTGGCTGCGCAGCGGATCCACGCGCTTGGCCGCCGACGCCGTCCCCTTGTCGCTGAGCTTCTCGCGGCCGATGCGCAGCACCTCGGTCATCACCTGGCCGTCCATGTCGTAGCTCAGGGTCGCGTGATGCAGCACTCCGCCGTTCGCGAGCCGCTTCTGCGCCGCACCGCCGATCTTGCCCTGCGGGCTCGCGATGTCGTTGAGCGGCTGGTAGGTCGCCTCGATGCCGAGCGAGCGCAGCGCCTGCAGCACCCAGTCGTCGAGGAACGCGTACGAGTCGGCGAAGGTCATTCCCGCGACGAGGGATGCCGGGACGTACAGCGAGTAGGTCACGATCGAGTTCGCCGCCATGAGCATGGCTCCCCCGCCGGAGATGCGACGGACGACGTCGAACCCGTGGCGCTCGGCCCCTTCGGGGTCGACCTCGTTGCGATACGACTGGAACGAGCCGATGACGACGGCTGACTCGTCCCACTCCCACATGCGCAGCGTGGGCTTGCGGCGACCATCGCCGACGCGAGTCGTCAGCACCTCGTCGAGCGCGAGGTTCATCCGCGGCGAGACCGGCTTGTCGTGGACGACCTCCCACTCGAAGTCGCGCCAGCCCGGCGCCGTGACGAGCGATCGCCGCACGGCGGTGCCCACCGACTCCGGCGTGAACCCGAGCAGCTGCGCTCCTTGGGGGAGCGCCGAGCGGACCGCGGCGGCGATGGTGGCGACATCCGACTCGGCAGGAAGGCCGTTCACAGCAGCGTCGATGTCGAGCAGCGCATCGTCGGGCTCGAGGAAGAAGTCGCCCGCGAGGTGGAAGTCGGCGATCCTGCCGTCGCGAACCTCGAGGTCGACGACGACGAGCTTTCCTCCGGGCACCTTGTATTCGCCGTGCATGCCCTCAGCCTAGAGCCGAGCGGGTCGGGCCCGGCGGCGCCTGGGACCGCGTACAGCTTGGCCTGCTCGGCGACTGATAGCCTGGGTGTGCGGCTTCTGCCGCTGCGTCGACGTCCTGATTCCGGGCCTTCTGAGCCCCGGACGTCTTTTCGATCGGCGATCCAGAGTGCTGCCCCATCGAACGCGGCTGCGCTATCGCCCCCTCTCGCGCCGGTGTTCGCCTGCGCGCTCCTCCTGAAAGCACACGTATGCCTACCTTCCTCGACCTCGGCGTTCCCGAGGCCCTCGCCTCCGTCCTCGCCGCCACCGGCAAGACCCAGCCCTTCGCCATCCAGCGGGACACCCTCCCCGACTCGCTCGCGGGCCGCGACGTCCTCGGCCGCGGCCGCACCGGCTCCGGCAAGACCATCGCGTTCGCGCTCCCGCTCGTGGCGCGCCTCTCCGGGGCGTTCGCCGCCCGCCGCACGCCCGGCCGCCCGCGCGGCCTGGTGCTCGCTCCGACGCGCGAGCTCGCGACGCAGATCGCCGCGACGATCAAGCCGCTGGCGGATGTCTCGGGCCTCACCGTCACCACCATCTTCGGCGGCGTTAGCCAGAAGCCGCAGGAGCAGGCGCTCCGCGCGGGCGTCGACATCGTCGTGGCCTGCCCCGGCCGGCTCGAAGACCTCATGAAGCAGAAGGTCGTCGACCTCTCCGCCGTCGAGATCACGGTGCTCGACGAGGCCGACCACATGGCCGACCTCGGCTTCCTGCCGGGTGTCACCCGCATCCTCACCGCGACGCCCCAGGGCGGCCAGCGCATGCTTTTCAGCGCCACGCTCGACCGCGGCGTCGACAGCCTCGTCCGCCGCTTCCTGCGCGACGAGGTGCTCCACGAGGTCGACGAGGAGTCGGTTCCCCAAGGCGTGATGACCCACCGGGTCTTCGTCGTCTCGGCCGACGAGAAGTCCGAGCTCGTGCGCCACCTCGCTTCGGGCCGCGGTCGCCGCATCCTCTTCACCCGTACCAAGCACCAGGCCAAGAAGCTCGCGAAGCAGCTCACCGCCTCCGGGATCCCGTCGGTCGACCTGCACGGCAACCTCGGACAGGGTGCGCGCGAGCGCAACCTCGCCGCGTTCGGCGCCCCCGCCGACAAGGGCGGCGTCCGGGTGCTCGTCGCCACCGACGTCGCCGCGCGCGGCGTCCACGTCGACGAGGTCGAGCTGGTCGTCCACGTCGACCCGCCCGTCGAGCACAAGGCGTATCTGCACCGCTCGGGTCGCACCGCTCGCGCCGGCGCCGAGGGCGTCGTCGTCACGGTCGCGATCGACGCGCAGCGCGGCGAGGTCAAGGACCTGCTCCGCAAGGCGCAGGTCGCGGCTCCTCTCGAGCCCGTCACGGCCGACCATTCGTCCGTCGCCGAACTCGTCGGCGACCCCGCGCCGCGCGTCGCGCCGAGCGCCGCCCCCGTCCAGCAGGGCGGCCAGCGCCCGGCGGGGCAGCGTGGCGGCGGTCAGCGCTCCGGCGCGTCGGCCGGTCGCGGCGGTTCTTCGGTCGGCTCGACCGACGGCGGTTCCCGTCGTCGCCGCGGCGGTCGCGGCGGTGCCGGACAGGCGAGCGAGCAGCCCGCGCGCCAGGGCGGCCGTCAGGCCGGCGCCGGCCGTTCCGGCGACGCCGTGTCGAAGCAGCAGGCACCCACGCAGCACTCCGCGAAGCAGCAGCCCTCGGGCGCGAAGCGCTCGGGTCAGTCCGGTGCCGGTCGCCCCGCGTCGGCGGCGCAGAAGTTCACGACCGGCAGCACGGTCGCCGAGATCCGCCGGGGCTCCCGCACGCCGAACCGCCGCGCCCGCGGCTGACCCTCGGCACGGCCGGCGGCCCGGCATGGCCGGCCCCCGGCATCCATCCCCCTGACTGAGTGCACAACGGCGGAGATTCACGCCGACGCGCCGGGTTCGCCCCGGCGCGTCGGGCGGAATCTCCGCCGTTGTGCTCGGGGGTCAGTCCGAGGTGCACGCCCGCCCGTCGAGCCAGAAGATCCACGGCTGCTCGGCCGCACCCTTGACGCTCAGCACGGCGTCGGGGGCGTTGCCGGGCTTGGCACCCGACCCGGTCACCGAGACGGCGTGCCCGGTCTGAGCCACCGTCGCGTGCGTGGCTTTGGTCACCTTCTGGTCGCCCGCGAGGACGAACGACACGGTCCACGGCTCGCCGGCGGCCGCGCCGTCGACCCGCAGGCGGACCGATGCGGCCTTGCCCGCGCCCGAGGCGTCCCACGCGACGTGGCAGTCGAGGGGCGCGAGCGGCGGGTTCGCGAGGGCGATGAGCTCGCGCGCCTGCTCGGGGAACCACTGGCCCGCCGCCGGGTCCTCCATGCCCCGCTCCGGGTCGAGCGGGCCGCCCGTGCCGCGGTAGCACTTGCCGTCGGACTCGCCCGGCACCTTGATCCACAGGTAGGCGTCGATGAGGCTGTCGCCCGTCTCGGTCGTGGGTCGCGCGCCCAGGCCACGTCCCGGCGGGTTGCACCAGTCCTCGGGGTCGGAGTACACGCCGGCCGGCGCCTGCCACGGCCCGACGCCGTTGCGGCTCGTGTCGATCACGAAGTGCGTCGTCGGCTGGACGCCGCCCAGGATCGACGCGTAGCGCGAGTCGACGCCCGCGGTGTTGAGGGCCGGATCCGGGTTGGCCGAGGTCCACTCGCCGTAGTTCGACATCGCGACGCCCGACCAGTTCGTCGCCGGGCCGCCGTTCCAGTACTGGTTGCCGCAGTCGCCGAAGGCGCCCGGCTTGACGGCCGTGACGTACTCGATGCAGGACGAGATCCAGCGCCCGTACGCCGACAGGTTGGCCGTGAACTGGTAGTTCGACGCATTGAGGAAGAACCCGTCGGCGCGCTCGACGCCCGCGGTGATCAGCCTGTTGCTGATGTCGCCGACGTTGAGCCACGCCGAGTGGGTGCCGTCGAGGTAGACGTTGGTCGAGGACAGCGCGCCGAGCGCGTCGACGGCGTAGCCGAGCTGCTCGAAGCGGTCCGCGGCGGCCGTCGCCGGGTCGGCCTCCGCGGGCTTGCACCACTCCTGCGATCCGTCGAGGTTCGTGTACCAGGGGATGATCCCGAGCCCGTCCGGCTCGAGGATCACCGTCGCAGCGCGATCGCCGATGCCCGCCGCGAGTCCGTCGATCCACGCCTCGTACGCGGCGGTGTCGGCGGCGCCGCCCGCCGAGTACTGCGAGCAGTCGCGGTACGGCAGGTTGTAGGCGACGAGCACGGGCATGGCTCCCGCGGCGGTCGCGCCGTCGACGTAGGCACGGGCGGCGGCCTCCACCTCCGCCGGCGTCCCCTTCGTGAACCATTCGGCCGAGGGGATGCTGCCGAGCAGTTGGGCGTCGTCGCGAGCCTGGCCCGAGAGCGACTGCGCGGCCTCGAGCGTCGTGCTGAAGGGATTGACATAGAGCGTCGAACCGGCGAGATCCGGCTCGGCCGCTGCGGCGGCACCCGCGCCGAGAGGCAGCGCGAGCGCGCCCGCCAGGAGGGCCGTCAGCCCCACAGCGAGTCGTCGGGGTCGGGGGGATGTCGAGGTCATGCGTGTCCTCCAAGTGCGTCGCCGTCGACTGCCGCCGACATCCGTGTCGGCGGCTGCGGCCTCGTGGGAGCGCTCCCACCACACCGCTAAGAGTCAGGATGGCCCGTCGACCCGCCGCACGTCAATGGACAAGCGGCGCCGCGCTGCGGCATCCGCCCTCTGGCTTCGCACAGCGAAGGGGCCGCACCGCACGGCACCTCACCGCACAACGGCGGAGAGATTCGACGACACGCCGGCACGGTCGGCCCCGCGACGGCGTGTCGGGGAATCCGCCCGCCGCTGTCCGCGCGGCGAGCCCCCACCCCGGCTCCCTGCCGGCGGACCCGCCCGCCGCTGCCCGCGGCCGGGCGGCGGCATCCGTCAGTCGCGGGCAGGGAAACGCGCGTCGAGCCAGCGGACGAGGTCGCCGCGCACATCCTCCTGCATGACCTCGTTGAAGATCTCGTGCCGCGCGCCCGGGTAGACGAGGGTGGTGACGTCGGTGAGGCCCGAGCGGGTCCGATATGCATCCGCGAGGCGGTGCACGCTCTGCGGGCCGCCGACCGTGTCGTCGCGTCCCACCATCAGGAGCACCGGGATGTCGCGGCCCAGGTTGCGACGCGGACGCCCGAACAGGCGCGCAGCCTCGACGGGTCCGAACAGCCGGGCGAGCGGCACGCTCGTCGTGTGCGGATCTTCGAGGAAGGCTGCCCCGACGGCGTGGTCGGAGGAGAGCCACTCGGTGCCCGTGGCATCCTTCGCCTTCCACGGCGCATTGAGGTTCCCGGCGTTGAGCGAGCCGGGCCAACGCAGGGCAGAGCCAGACAGGACGACCGCGTCGTACGCCTCGGGGTGGTCGTTGAGGAGGATCTGCGACAGGAACGAGCCCCACGAGTGCCCCAGCAGGATGAGCGGCAGCCCGGGGTTCTCGGCGCGGATGAGCTCGGTGAACTGCCACACGGCCGCGACGGCGGCGCGGTGCCCGCCGGGACCGAGGCGGCCGAGCTTGTCCTTCGAGCCGTGCTGCTTCATCCCCGTCCGGCCGTGGCCGCGATGGTCGTCGGCATAGACCGTGTAGCCCTCTGCGGCGAGCCGCTCGACGAGCGCGGCGTAACGGCCGACGTGCTCCCCCACGCCATGCAGCAGCTGCACGACGGCGCGCGGCTCGGTCTTCGCGGGATGAACGTCGTAGACGATCGCGATGCCGTGCACATCGATGAACTCGGGCATGCGGATGAGTCTAGGCAGGTGAGGGATGCCGCGCCCCGGCATCTCTCACCGCTCGACCTTTACTTAGCAAGGCTAATAAGCTATGCTAAACATCAGGATGAAGAAGACTGCGACCGCCGAAGCGCCGGCACCAGAGCTCGCGACCGAAGCATCCGAACTGCGCATCGCCACCTTCCGCCTCGCCCGGCGTCTGCGCGCACAGCGCGCGATCGACTCGATGAGCGACGGACAGTTCGCGGTGCTGGCGACGCTCAAGATGCACGGCCGCCACACGCTGGGCGAGCTCGCCGAGCGCGAGCGCGTCTCAGCGCCGTCGATGAACCGCACGGTCAACTGCCTCGAGGAGTCCGGGTATCTCACCCGCACCCCCGACGAGATCGACCGCCGCAAGGTGAACATCGCCCTCACCGAGGAGGGCCTCGACGTCGTCGAAGAGACCGTGCGCCGACGTGACGCGTGGCTCGAAGGAGCCATCTCGAGCCTGCCCCCCGAGAAGCGGGCGATCCTCCTCGAGGCCGCCGAGGTCATGCGGGAGGTGGCGTCGCTGTGAGCGCGATGTTCCGCTCGTTCTCGGTGTTCAACTACCGCGTCTGGTTCTTCGGCGCGCTCATCTCCAACGTCGGCCAGTGGATGCAGGCCACGGCGCTCAGCTGGGTCGTGCTGACCGAGCTCACCGACAACGACGCGGGCGCCATGGGCATCACGATGGCGCTGCAGTTCGCTCCCCCGCTGCTGCTCGTCGGCGTCACGGGCTGGGTGGCCGACCGCTTCGAGCGACGCAAGCTGCTCGCCGTCACGCAGAGCCTGCTGCTCGTGCTCGGCGTCACGATCGGCATCCTGCTGCTCATGGGCGTCATGACCCTGCCGCTCATGTATGCCTTCGCCTTCGCGCTCGGCATGGTGGCCGCCTTCGACAACCCCGCCCGCCAGGCGTTCGTCTCCGACGTCGTCTCGCGCGAGAACGCGTCGAATGCGGTCGCGCTCAACGCGGCATCCTTCAACGGCGCCCGCATGATCGGCCCCGCGGTCGCGGGAGTCGTCATCGTCGCGGTGGGCACGGGGTGGGTGTTCCTCGTCAACGGAGTGACGTTCCTCGCCATGCTCGTCGCCCTCGTGCTCATCCGCCCGGGCGAACTGGTCCCCCGCTCGAAGAACGCCGGCGCCGGCCGCCTCGCCGACGGCTTCCGCTACGTCGGCAAGCGCCCCGACCTCATGGTCGCCTTCGCGATGGTCTTCCTGCTCGGCGCCTTCGGCATGAACTTCCCGATCTTCGCATCGACGATGGCGATCGAGTTCGGCCAGGAGGCCGACGGCTACGGCCTGCTGAGCTCGATCCTCGCAATCGGCTCGCTCACGGGCGCCCTGCTCGCCGCGCGCCGCGACCGCGCCCGCATCCGCGTCGTCGTCGCAGGTACCGCGCTGTTCGCCGTCGCCGGAGCCGTCTCGGCCTTCATGCCGACGTACTGGCTCTACGCCGTCACCCTCATGGTCACCGGATTCGCCGTCGTGACCACCCTCACGACCGCCAACGGCTACGTGCAGACCACGACCGATCCGGCCCTCCGCGGTCGCGTCCTCGCGCTGTACATGGCGATCCTCATGGGCGGCACCCCGATCGGCGCCCCGATCGTGGGCTGGGTCGCGGCGACTTACGGGCCGCGAGTCGCGATCCTGCTGGGTGCGGTCGCAGCGCTCGTCGCATTCTCGATCGGAGCGGTCTGGATGCTGGCCTCCGGCCGCGTCCGCCGCCACGAGTCCCGCCGGTTCCGCCTCACGATCGACGAGACGCTGCCCGTCCGGGTCATCGCGCCGGCCCCGGCGGAGTTCAGCGACGAGGTCGCCGGAACGACGCCGATCCGCCTCCCCCGCGAGCCCCGGACGTCGCCCGTCCCCGCGCCCGAGCGCCGCAGCGCCTGAGCGCCCCCCGAACCCTGCGACCGCTGCGCCGTCTCGTGCAGCGGTCGCAGCTTTTCCGGCGCCGGTCAGGAAGCGGTGACGACGACGGATGCCTCGCCGAGGCCCTCGGCCGAGACGGTCACGGTGATCGTGCCCGCGTCGGTCGGCCGGATGATCGCGAGCGCACGCCCGTCATAGGTCGTGACCGACGGGCCCGCGAACGACTCCTCAGTGCGGGCGCGGCCCGTGCCGAGACCCGCCAGCACGGCGGGTCCCTCGACCTCGACCGTGATGCGGCGGTCCTGGTCGCACGGCACGACACCGCTCGCATCCTCGAGCGTGATCCCGACGAAGGCCAGGGAATCGGCATCCGTCCCCACCCCGTCCTGCTCGACGCGGGCCGCGAGCCGGAGGTCGCCGCCCGCAGTGCGGAGCACGTGCCGGGCGGTCTCGACCCCGTCGCGGCGCGCAATCGCCGTCAGCTCGCCGGGCCGGTACTCGGTCTGGAACCTGGCCAGGAACCCCTTGTCCTCGCCGACGCGGGCGACGCCCAGCGACCTGCCGTCGAGGAGCAGTTCCACGTCGTCGGCGGCGGCGTACACGTCGACCGTGACGGGGGCGCCGGGTTCGGCGTCCCACGACCATGAGGCCACGGAGTCGTCCCACGACCACGGCGTGCGCGCCGTCGGGCGGCCGAAGTGCTGCGGACGGTGCACCGCGATGTAGGGCGCTCGGCGCAGGCCGAAGACGATCTCGCGCCAGTAGGACACCGTGCGGCGGTGGCCCGTGATGTCGATGTCCCCCGACTCGGCGAGGAGGTAGGGGTAGGGGCCGGCGGTGCCGGTCGGGGCATAGCCCTCGACATCGGTGTAATCCACGCGCCCGATGCCCGCTTCGCCGAGGTAGTCCCAGCCGGTCCAGGTGAAGTCGCCGATGACGTGGGGAAAGCGTTCGACGAGCGCCCAGAGCGCGTCGATCCGCTCGGGGAACGTCTCGGAGCCGACGATGACTCGGTGCGGGTAGGCTGCGGCATCCGGTTCATAGCGCGAGTCGCCGTAGTTGAAGCCGACCACGTCGAGCACCGACGCGGACTCCTCGATCGATCGCGAGACGAGGTCCGAGGCGTTCATGAGGGCCATCTGCTCCCCCATCTCGGCCATCATCGTGTTCGGATCCTTGTCGGTCAGCTCGGCCTGCGCGTCCGACATGCGATCGAGGTTGGCGATGATGCCGTTGATCCCGTTGGTGATGAAGCGCGTGTCGTCGAGACGGCGGAGCTCCTCGGCGAGTCGCCGTCCCCACGCCGCTCCGATCGGCGTGCCGAGCTCGAGGATCTCATTCCCGATCGAGTACATGACGACGCTCGGGTGGTTGACGTCCTTTGCCACGAGCGCCGCGGCATCCGTCCTCCACCAGTCCGGGAAGGCGAGCGAGTAGTCGAACGCGGTCTTCGACTCGGTCCACACGTCGGTGAGCTCGTCCATCACGAGCACACCGTGGCGGTCGCAGGCGTCGAGCATCGCACGGCTGATCGGGTTGTGCGCGCTTCGGATCGCGTTGAATCCGGCCGCCTTGAGGAGACGGATGCGGCGATCCTCGGCCGCTCCGATGGTCGCCGCACCGAGCGGGCCGTTGTCGTGATGGACGCATGCGCCGCGGAGCTTGACCGTCTCGCCGTTGACCCGCAGGCCGTGCCGCGCGTCGACCTGGAGCGTCCGGATGCCGAACAGGGTCTCATCGGTGTCGAGCAGCGTGCCGTCGATACCGCTCAGAGTGGTGTGCAGCGTGTAGAGCGCTGGCGTGTCGGTGCTCCACAGCGCGGGCTCGTCGACCGCGAGCCGGACGCGGGCGGTCGCGGGCTCGCCGGGGAGCACCGTGACGGGCGCGGTGCCGGCGGCGACCTCATCGCCCGACGGGGCGACCACGGACCACTCGACCCGCGTCTCGCGGGTGTGCCGTGTCGTGTTGCGCACGGTCGTCGCGACGGCGACCATCGCGCGCTCGGCGTCGATGTCGGGCGTCGTCACCCGCACACCGTCGAGCGGCATGTGCACGGGCTCGCTCACGAGGAGGTGCACCGGACGGTAGATGCCAGCGCCGGAATACCACCGGCTGTCCTTGTGCGCGCGCGCCTCGACGGTGATGCGGTTGGTCTCGCCGAAGCGCAGGTACGCGTCGGCCTCGACCACGAAGCCCGTGTAGCCGTTCGGGCGATGTGCGACGAACTCGCCGTTGAGGAAGACGGCGGCATCGCGGTACACCCCCTCGAACTCGAGCTGCACGCTCCGCTCGCGCCACTCCTCCGGTACGTCGAACGTCTTGGCGTACTCGAAGACGCCGCCCGGGTAGTAGCCGGCGTGCACCCCCTGAGGCGAATCGGCGGAGCGCTCGAGGTCGCGCAGCGCGTCGTGCGGCAGCCGCACGGGCCGGGGCTCCTGACCCGGCTCGGGCGATTCGAACGCGCCGAGCTTCGGGCCGACGGTCCACCCGTCGGCGAACGGAAGGCGGATCACGCGGATGCCTCGTCGCTGTCGGATGACGGAGCCGGCCCGGACGAGGCATCCCGCTGCGCGGCGTGGGTCACCTCGGTGAACTCCGCAAACTGGGCGGCCTGCGCATCCAGCGCCTGCTCGATCGACTCGAGGTCGAAGCCCGAGACGAAACCGCGGAAGAACTCGTCGAGCGCCTCGCCCATGTCGGTGGACTCGCGATCGAGCAGCCACTGCACCTGCAGACCGTCCATGAGGGCGACCGTCGCCACGGCGGCACGGTGCGGGTCGACGCCAGGCAGCAGCCGGCCGGCGTCCGCGATGCGCCGGAAGGCCGTGCCGATGCTCTCGCGGACATAGATGTAACGGCGCACGAAGTAGTCGTGTGCCGGGTGGTCCGGCGAGGTGGCCTCGGCCGAGAGGGTGCAGTACAGCTCGACCACGCCCGGGGTGGAGGCGTTGCGCCTCGCGAGGACCACGAGTCCCCGGAGCGCCTCGACGCCGTCGGGCTGGTCGAAGTCGACGACGGCCCGCGAGAGGTCGTCGCGGTGGTCGAGCACGGCCATGAGCAGCGCACTCTTGCTCCGGAAGTGATGCAGGAGCCCTGCCTCGCTCATCCCGACGCGCTGCGCGACCTCGCGCAGCGAGCCGGCACGGTAGCCGGACTCGGCGAAGACCTCGAGCGCCGCGTCCAGGATCGCCTGCCGCTTCGCCTCGCTCTTCGCGTACTCGCCGCGCGGCTTGCGCCTGGCGGTCACCGCCGTGCTGTCCGTCATGGCATCACCGTATCCGTTCGCAGAGCGGCCCTCTTCGGCGCTCCCCCGACGTCCCTTCCCCTCCGTTCTATAACGAATTCCTAGTGAATGCTAGATTTTTATTGCGAAAACCTAGCGCTCGCTCGGATTTCTTGTTAGCGTCTCCCGCCAGGGCGATCCGCAGGGGCATCGCCGCACGATGAAAGGGACAAAGAATGTTCCGATGGAAGGCCACAGCAGCCGCAGTCGCGGTCGCAGCCCTCGCCCTCACGGGATGCGCCGCAAGCGGCGATGCGGGCTCCACCGGCGGTGCCGGCGGTGACACGCTGACGCTGGGTGCGATCCTCGCGCCCACCACCCTCGACCCGGCCGGTGCCGAGTGGGGCAACCGGGCGCCGTTCTACCAGACGGTGTTCGACACGCTCCTCCTCGCGACGCCGGACAACACGATCGAGCCGTGGCTCGCGACCGAGTGGTCGTACAACGACGACAACACGGTCCTCACGCTCACGCTGCGCGACGACGTCACCTTCACCGACGGCTCGAAGCTCACGGGAGCGGTCGTCGTCAAGAACCTGCAGCGCTTCAAGGACGGCACATCACCCGACGCCGGCTACCTCTCGAGCGTCGCCGACATCCAGGCACCCGACGACCAGACCGTCGTCATCACACTGAGCGCACCCGACCCGGCGTTCCTCAACTACCTCACCCGCGATCCCGGCCTTGTCGGCAGCGAGGCATCGCTCGACAGCGCCGACGTCGCAACGACCCCCGTCGGCTCGGGCCCCTACAAGCTCGACACCTCGGCCACGGTCACCGGCACGAGCTACGTCTACACGAAGAACGACGACTACTGGAACCCCGACGTCCAGCACTACGACAAGGTCGTCGTCAACGTCCTGAGCGACCCCACCGCGGCCCTCAACGCCATCAAGGCGGGCGAGGCGAACGGGGTGAAGCTCGTCAACAACGACAACCTCGCCGAGGTCGAGGGCTCGGGCTGGACCGTCAACGCCAATGAGCTCGACTTCCAGGGCCTGCTTCTCCTCGACCGCGCCGGCACGATGTCGCCGGAGCTCGGCAACGTCAAGGTGCGCCAGGCGATCAACTACGCGATCGACCGCGCGGGCATGCTGAAGGCGGCGGCCGCCGACAAGGGCACCGTGACGACCCAGGTCTTCCCCAAGACCAGCAAGGCGTACGACCCGGAGCTCGACGACTACTACACCTACGACCCGAAGAAGGCCAAGGAGCTCCTCAAGGAGGCCGGCTACCCAGACGGCGTCACGATCTCGATGCCGACCGTCTCGGTCCTCGGCGCCGCGACCTACACGCTCATCGAGCAGCAGCTCGCGGACGCGGGCATCACGGTGAAGCCGACCGAGGTCGCGCCGAACAACTTCATCGCGGACCTCCTCGCGCCGAAGTACCCGGCATCCTTCATGGCCCTCGAGCAGAACCCGGACTGGCAGCTGATCCAGTTCATGATCGCTCCGACCGCCGTGTTCAACCCGTTCCACTACGACGACCCGAAGGTCGACGAGTACATGAAGCAGATCCAGTTCGGCGACGAGGCCACGCAGGCCAAGGTGGCCGGCGAGCTCAACAAGTACATCGTCGAGCAGGCCTGGTTCGCCCCCTTCTACCGCGTGCAGGGCAGCGTCGCGACGGACGCCAACACGACCGTCAAGATGCTCCCGACGAACGCCTACCCGAACATCTACGACTTCCAGCCGAAGCAGTAGCGGTTCATCCGGCCCGCCCGTCGATCGCACGGGCGGGCCGGATCCCTCTTCTCTCACCACTGAGACCAGGAGCGAATCATGCTCACGTTCATCGTCCGACGCATCCTCGCCGGCGTCATCCTCCTCTTCGTGATCTCGGCGCTCGCGTTCGGCCTGCTGTACCTGGACAGCGCCAACATCGCCCGCCGGATCCTCGGCCAGAACGCGACCCCGGAGCTCGTGGCGCAGAAGGCGCACGAGCTGGGCCTCGACCGTCCTGTCGTCGTGCAGTACTGGGACTGGCTCACCAATGCCCTCACGGGCGACCTCGGCCGCTCGTGGTTCAACGGTCAGCTGGTGTCGGTCAGCCTCTCCGGCCGCGTGGCAGTGACGCTCTCGATCGTGATCGGCACCACCATCGTCACGGCGATCGTGTCGGTCGTGCTCGGCGTCCTCGCGGCCCGTCGCCGCGGCTGGGTCGACGGCGGCGTGCAGGTCATCTCGGTGCTCGGTTTCGCCATCCCGGGCTTCCTCATCGCCCTCTACCTCGTGCTGATCTTCGCCATCAACCTGCACTGGTTCAAGGCGACGGGGTACGTCCCCCTCACGACGTCGTTCACCGGGTGGCTGTCATCGGTGACGCTCCCGATCGCGGCGCTCGCGCTCGGCGCCATCGCGGCCGTCACGCAGCAGATACGCGGCTCGATGATCGACGCGATGTCGCGCGACTACGTCCGCACACTCCGCAGTCGCGGGCTCAGCGTCAACAGCGTCGTATACCGCCACGTGCTGCGCAACGCCGGCGGCCCCGCCCTCGCCATCCTCGCCGTGCAGTTCATCGGACTGCTCGGCGGTGCCGTCATCGTCGAGCAGGTCTTCGCGCTTCCCGGCATGGGTCAGCTGACGGTGCAGGCCGGGCTCCAGGGCGACATCCCCGTGATGATGGGCCTCGTCGTCGCCTTCGCGGTCATCGTCATCATCGTCAACCTCGTCATCGATCTCGCGCAGGCTGCGCTCAACCCGAAGGTCCGACTGTCATGACCGCCATCGAAGTTCCTCCCGCGGTGCCTACGCCGCACGTCCGGACCTCGCTGTTCCGGCGCCTCGTGCGCAACCCCGTCGGCCTCATCGCGCTCGTCTACCTGGCCCTCGTCGTGCTCATCGCCGTCATCGGCCCTTTCATCGCCCCGTACCCGCCGAACCAGGCCTCGCTGCAGCTCGTCCTCGCGCCGCCGAGCGCCGAGCACCTGCTCGGCAACGACAGCGCGGGTCGCGACGTCCTGTCGCGGCTGCTCTGGGCGACGTCGGTCACGCTGGCCGCGGCATCCGTCGCCATCGTCACGTCGCTCGTCATCGGCGTCGTCAGCGGCCTCATCGCCGGCTACTTCAAGGGCTGGTTCGACTCGGTCGCGTCGTGGGTGACCTCGCTCGTGATGGCGCTTCCCGGCATCGTGATCCTGATCGCCGCCCGCGCCGTCCTCGGACCCTCGGTGTGGTGGGCGATGCTCATCTTCGGCATCATCCTCTCGCCCGCGTACTACCGCCTGGTCTACGCCGCCGTCGTCGGCGTGCGCAGCGAGCTCTACGTCGACGCCGCGCGCGTCTCGGGCCTCTCCGACACGCGCATCATCGGCCGGCACATCCTGTCGGTCGTGCGTGCCCCGATCATCATCCAGACGGCGATCATCGCGGGCATCGCGATCGCGATCCAGTCGGGACTGGAGTTCCTCGGCCTGGGCGACATGAGCGTCCCGACGTGGGGCTCGATGCTCAACGACGGCTTCGCGAACATCTACCGCGCCCCCCTCCTCATGGTGTGGCCGTCCCTCGCGATCGCCACGACGTGCATCGCCCTGACGCTCCTGGCCAACGCCATGCGCGACGTGCTCGAGCGCACCGCGACCGTCCGCCGACGCCGGCGTCGCGCGGTCTCGTCCGCGACCGGCTCCATCGCCGCCGTCACCACGTCGCTCTCGACGAGCGGGATGGATGCCGCGCCCATCGACGACTCGACGGAGCTCCCCGTCCTCGGCGACACGATCGTGCACCCCGACGACCCGCGAACGGCCGAGAACCCGCGCGACGTCGTGCTCGGCATCCGGGACCTCCGGGTCGCATACCAGCAGCCCGAGGGCGCCGACATCGAGGTCGTCCACGGCGTCTCGCTCGACATCCGCAAGGGCGAGATCCACGGCCTCATCGGCGAGTCGGGCTCCGGCAAGACGCAGACCGCGTTCGCCGTGCTCGGGCTCCTCCCGAGCGGCGGCCACGTCTCGGGCGGGTCGATCGACTACGAGGGCACGCAGCTGGCCGACTCATCGGAGCGGGTCTTCAACGGCATCCGGGGGAAGCGCATCGGCTACATCCCGCAGGAGCCGATGTCGAACCTCGACCCGTCGTTCAAGATCGGCTTCCAGCTCGTCGAGCCGTTGCGCAAGAACCTGGGCCTCAGCAAGAAGGAGGCCACCGAGCGGTCGCTCGCGCTCCTCGAGCGCGTCGGCATCCCCAACCCGCAGCGCACCTTCGACGCCTATCCGTTCGAGGTCTCGGGCGGCATGGCGCAGCGCGTGCTGATCGCGGGCGCCGTCTCGACCGACCCCGACCTCATCATCGCCGACGAGCCCACGACGGCCCTCGACGTCACGGTGCAGGCCGAAGTGCTCGATCTGCTGCGGGACCTCCAGCGGGAGCGCGGCATGGCGATGCTCCTCGTGACACACAACTTCGGCGTCGTCGCCGACCTGTGCGACCGCGTCACCGTCATGCAGCAGGGCCTGTTCGTCGAGCAGGGCCCCGTGCGCACGATCCTCGGCAACCCATCCCACCCGTACACGCAGTCGCTGCTGGACGCGATCCTCGACGAGGGTCCCGCCCGGCCGCCGCTGACCACCACCGGCTCGCGGGCCGGGACCGTCTCCCAGGGAGTTCCGTCATGAGCGCTCTTCTCGACGTCCAGAACCTCGTCGTCGAATACCCCGCCAAGGGATTCCGCGTGAAGCCCTTCCGGGCCCTCAAGGGCGTCTCGCTCGACATCCGTCCCGGGGAGACCGTCGGCCTCGTGGGCGAGTCCGGCTCGGGCAAGACGACCCTCGGCCGCGCCGTCCTCGGTCTCGCGCCGGTCACCGGCGGGACGATCACCTACGACGGCCGCGACATCGGCCACCTGAACCGCCGGCAGCGGCGCGACCTGTCCAGCGAGATCCAGGTCGTGTTCCAGGACCCGTACTCGTCGCTCAACCCGTCGCTCACGATCGAGCAGATCCTCGCCGAGCCGCTGACGGCGCGCGGCGTCGCCGGCAAGGAGGCGAGGGCGCGCGTGCGCGACCTGCTCGACCGCGTGGGGCTCCCCGGCAACGCCGCGGGCCGGCTCCCCCGCGAGTTCTCCGGCGGGCAGCGCCAGCGCATCGCGATCGCCCGCGCGCTCGCCCTCGACCCCAAGCTCATCGTCTGCGACGAGCCGGTCTCGGCTCTCGACCTGTCCACACAGGCTCGCGTCCTGGACCTCTTCATCGAGATCCAGGAGCGCACGGGCGTCGCCTACCTCTTCATCTCGCACGACCTCGCCGTGGTCCGCCACATCAGCCACCGTGTCGCCGTGATGTACCGCGGTGAGCTCGTCGAGACGGGCGACGGCGACCAGGTGACCGCACGGCCCGAGCACCCCTACACGCAGCGGCTCTTCCTCGCCGCACCCGTTCCCAACCCCGACGAGCAGGCACAGCGCCGCGCCGCGCGACGCGCTCTCCTCGACGAGCAGACGCAGACCACGCAAGGAGAAGCAGCAGCATGACGACCCCCGCGACGACCACCCACCCGGCGACGGTCGAGCACCTCGTCCCGCTCCTCGAGAAGCTCACCCTCGAGCAGAAGGCCGCCCTGGTGCAGGGCGCCGACTTCTGGACGACCGTGCCGCTGCCCGAGATCGGGCTGCGCGCGATGACCCTCTCCGACGGGCCGGCCGGCGTCCGCGGGCCGCGGTGGGACGAGCGCGAGCCCTCGCTCAACCTCCCGTCGGGCTCGGCGCTCGCGGCGTCGTGGGACGTCGACCTCGCCTACCGGTACGGGGCGGCCGCGGCATCCGAAGCCCGTCGAAAGGGCGTGGACGTCGTGCTCGGACCCACGATCAACCTCCACCGCTCGCCTCTCGGCGGCCGGCACTTCGAGTGCTTCAGCGAGGACCCCGAGCTGAGCGCCGAGCTCGCCGCCGCCTACGTGCGGGGGCTCCAGGAGAACGGCGTGGGCGCCTGCCCCAAGCACTACGTCGCCAACGACTCCGAGACCGACCGCTTCACCGTCGACGTCGAGGTGGACGAGCGCAGCCTGCGCGAGCTCTACCTCGCGCCGTTCGAGCGCGCCGTCGAGGCCGGCGCCTGGACCATCATGAGCGCCTACAACTCGGTGGACGGCGTGACGATGACCGAGAACGACCTGCTCGAGACGCCGCTCAACTCCGAGTGGGGCTTCGACGGGGTCGTCATCAGCGACTGGACCGCCGTCCGCTCGCTCGACGCGATCCCGGCCGCGCAGGATCTCGCGATGCCCGGCCCCGCACCGGCCTACGACGACCTCGTCGAGGCCGTGCGCGACGGACGCCTCGACGAGGCCGACGTCGACCGCAAGGTGCTCCGGCTCCTGCTCCTCGCGGAGCGCGTCGGAGCGCTCGAGAGCACCGAGCCGCTCGTGCCCGGCGAGGTCGACGGCGTCGCGTTCACGCGCGAAGCCGGCATCGCGGGAACGGTGCTGCTCTCGAACGACGGAGTGCTGCCGCTGGATGCCTCGTCCCTCCGCCGCGTCGCCGTCATCGGCCACAACGCGCGGGAAGCGCGGACGCAGGGCGGCGGGAGCGCCACCGTGCTGCCGGAGCGCATCACCACACCGCTCGACGGCATCCGTCGCGCTCTTCCCGACGCAGAGGTGCGCTACGAGCGGGGCGCCGTCGTTCAGGACGGCGTCGCCGAGATCCCCCTCGCTCAGCTCACGAACCCCGTGACGGGCGAGCCGGGTGCACGCGTGACGTTCTTCGACGCCGACGGCGCCGAGATCTTCGCGGAGGACCGCCGCGCGACGACGCTCGTCTGGTTCGGCGGCGACGCGCCTATCGCGCGCACACGCACGGTCACCTTCGAGGCGGACTACACACCCGACGAGTCCGGCACCGTCCTGCTCGGATTCGCCGGCGGGAACCCCGGTCGCGTCTCGGTCGACGGCGAGGTCGTCGTCGATGACACACCTGTCATCGAGGGCACGGACCTCGGCGCCGCCTTCCTCAACCCGCCGTCGGTCACGGCTCCGGTCGAGGTCTCCGCCGGACAGACGCGCCGCATCCGCGCCGAGTTCACGCGCGAAGCCGGCGGACCGCTCGACGGCGCCCTGTCGCTCACCGTCGGAATCGCACCCGACGACTCAGACCCCGACGGGCTCATCGCCCGCGCGGCCGAGGCGGCCGCAGCGGCCGATGTCGCGATCGTCGTCGTCGGCACCAACTCGAAGGTCGAGTCCGAGGGCTACGACCGCACCGACCTCGACCTCCCCGGCCGCCAGGACGACCTCGTCCGCTCCGTCGCGGCGACCGGCACCCGCACGATCGTCGTGGTCAACGCCGGCTCGCCCGTCGTGCTGCCGTGGGCGGACCAGGTGTCGGCCGTCATCCAGGGCTACTTCGGCGGGCAGGAGTTCGGCTCGGCGATCGCCGATGTGCTCACGGGCGCGGCGGAGCCCGGCGGACGCCTCCCGACGACGTGGCCGGCCGCGCTCGCCGACGTGCCCGTCACCGAGGTCACTCCCGACGACGGAGTCCTCCGCTACACCGAGGGGCTCCACATCGGCTACCGGGCGTGGCTCAGGACGGATGCCGAACCGGCCTTCCCGTTCGGGCACGGCCTCGGCTACACGGCGTGGTCTTGGGGCGTCGCGCAGCGCGACGGCGACGTGCTCGAGGTGACGCTGCGGAACACCGGCGCCCGAGCGGGCAAGCAGGTGGTGCAGGTCTACGCCGAGCGCGCCGATTCCGAGGTCGAGCGCGCGGAGCGGTGGCTCGTCGGATTCGCGACCGTCAGCGCCGAGCCGGGAGAGACCGTCACCGCGTCGATTTCCGTGCCGCCCCGGCGTCTCGCGCACTGGGCCGGCGAGTGGATCGTCGAGCCCGGTGCATACACCCTGCGCGCCGGGGCATCCATCGTCGACCTTCCGCTCGCATTCGAGTGGACGATTGAGGCATGACCGCACTCGCGACTCTCACCGGCGCGCTCCACGGGAGCGCCGACGCACGCCTCGATGAGATCGTGGCCAGGCTCGAGGGATTCCTCGCTGCCGACCCCGACCTCTCGTTCCAGGCCGCGGCGTTCCACGACGGGCGGCCCGTGCTCGACGCGTGGGGCGGACCGCACCTCGACGGCGACTCCGTCACGGTGCCCTTCTCCGTCACGAAGAACACGATCGGCTTCTCGGTCGCCCTCCTGATCGAGCGTGGCGAGGTCGACCTCGACGCCCCGGTGGCGGAGTACTGGCCGGAGTTCGCGCAGAAGGGCAAGGCGCACGTCACCGTCCGCCAGCTCCTCTCCCACCAGGCGGGCCTTCCGCAGGCGCGACCGGCGCTCACGACGGACGAGCTTCTCGATCACCACGCGGCGGCCGAGCGGCTCGCCGCGACGACGCCCTACTGGTATCCGGGCACGGCGTTCGGGTACCACGGCATCACGATCGGCAACCTCGCCTCCGAGCTGGTCTTCCGCATCACGGGCCGGACTCTGCACGAGTTCTACGAGCAGGAGATCCGGGCTCCGCACGCCATCGACTTCTACCTCGGCCTGCCCCCAGAGCTCGACGCCCGCAAGGCGCGAACGCTGCCGATGATCCCGCCCGCCGGCGGGGCGACCCCCGGTGACGTGTCGCTCCTCACACAGCTCGTCTTCGCCTCGCCCGGCACCGTGGTGGATCTGGCCAACGACGAGGTCAGCTGGCGGTTCGGCCATCCCGCCGTGTCGGGCACCGGCACGGCGCGCGGCCTCGCCCGCCTCTTCGCCGCAGCCGTCACGGGCGTCGAGGGCGCCCCGCCGTTCCTCTCGGAGGACACGGTGCTGACGGTCGGCCAGCAGCAGGTGCGCGGCTACGACGAGGTGCTGGGCCAAGCGCATCGCTCTCACTCGATCGTCTTCCAGAAGCCGACGCCGTCGCTCGCCTTCGGCGGTCCCGACGCATTCGGTCATGACGGCGCGATGGGGGCGCTCGCGTGCGTCGACCCCGACACGGGCGTCACCTTCGCGTGGACGATCGCGCGGGGGCCGTGGCCCGGCGGCGCCGACCCCCGCGCCCTCGCCCTCGCGACCGAGCTCGGTCGCATCCTCTCCGCCTGACCCGCCCTCCGCCGCCCGACGACGCAAGGAATCCCGTGACGACGCTCTTCAACCCCCTTCTCAACGGCTTCCACCCCGACCCGTCGGTCGTGAGGGTCGGCGACGAATGGTTCCTCGCCACGAGCACCTTCGAGTACCTGCCGGGCATCCCGATCCACCGCTCGACGGACTTCGAGACGTGGGAGCTCATCGGCCACGTCGCGACGCGCCCCGGCCAGTTGGGCGTCGAGGCGGTGCCGACGGGCGGCGGCGCCTGGGCGCCCACGATCCGCCATCACGACGGCGAGTTCCACCTCGTCATCACGGACGCGCTGGGACGCGGGATGCTGCACTTCACGGCGACGGATGCCGCAGGCCCGTGGAGCGACGGCGAGCTCATCCTCAAGCAGGACGGATCGGGCACTCTGGAGGGCATCGATCCCGACATCGTGTGGGATGCCGAGGGCCAGGCGTACGTCACCTTCTCCGGCCTGTCGCTGAGCGGCGACCTCGACCCGAATCAGCCGACGCATCTCGGCATCCAGCAGGTCAAGGTCGACCTCGAGACCCATCGCGCGCTCGAAGAGCCGCGATCGCTGTGGTCGGGGACGGGTCTCATGTTCCCCGAGGCACCCCACGTGTACGAGGTCGGAGGCGCCTGGTACCTGATGATCGCGGAGGGCGGCACGGAGCGCGGCCACGCGATCTCGATCGCCCGCGGATCGTCGCCCGAGGGGCCGTTCGAGGGGGCACCCGGCAACCCTCTGGTCTCGGCGCGCTCGACACCCCGCCCGATCCAGAACACCGGCCACGGCGACCTCGTCATCGGACCCGGCGGCGACTGGCTGTGCGTCCTCCTCGGCGTGCGCCCCCGCAGTGGCACGCGGGCCTTCTCGGCACTCGGCCGCGAGACCTTCGCGACTCCCGTCACGTGGGCCGACGGCTGGCCGGCCATCGCCCCCGTCGAGCTCTCCCCCGGCCCGGCACCCGTGTCGACGTCCGCTTCGACGGTCCTCTCGACGATGAATGGATCGCGGTGCGCCGCTTCCCCTCGGAGATCGCCACGATCGCGGACGGTCGCCTCGTGCTGCGGGCGGACGGCTCGACGCTCGCCGACGCGCGGCCCGTCTTCGTCGGACGCCGTCAGGAGCACCTGACGAACGAGGTCAGCGTGCGGCTGGACGTCTCACGAGGCGTCGGCGGGGTCGCCGTGCGCTACGACGAGCAGTTCCGCATCGAGCTGGAGGCGGGCCGTGGAACGGTCGTCGCCCGCGCGTCCATCGGCGGGCTGTGCCAGGAGTGGAGTCACCCCTTCACGGGCGGCCACGTCGACCTGCACATCGCCTCGCGGGAGCCCGAGGGCGGTGCCGGACTGGTCTCCACGAGCGACGTCTTCCACCTCGCCGCGACGATCGACGGCGAACGTGTCGAACTCGCCCGGATCGACGGCCGATTCCTGTCCTCCGAGGTGACGGAGTCCTTCACCGGCCGCGTGATCGGTGTCTACGCTGTCGAGGGCGACGTCGCCGTCGAGAGCTGGCTCGCCGAGGGGAACGACGAATGATGGATGCCTCGACCCCGGCCGCGTCGCCCGCGGCGCGCACCGCGCGCATCGCGACCCTCCGCGCCGAGCTGCGCGACGACTCCTCCGTCGTCGCCGTCGCCGAGCCGCGCCTGAGCTGGACCGTCGAAGACGCCGCCCCGGGGTGGATCCAGACACGCGCCGAGGCCACCGACGGCATCGAAACGGTCTCACTCGAGGGTCGCGGCTCGGTCCTCGTCGCCTGGCCGTTCTCGCCGCTCGCCGCCGGCGAGTCCCGCGAGGTCTCGGTGCGCGCCTTCTCCGCCGAAGGCGAGACGGCGTGGAGCGAGCCGCTCGGCGTCTCGGCCGGCTTCCTCGCCGAGGGCGAGTGGATCGCCCAGCCCGTCGGCCTTTCGGAGCCCTACCGGGAGGCCCAGCCCGCGCTGGTGCGCACGACGTTCAGCGTCGCGCGTCCCGTCCGCCGCGCGCTCCTCTTCTGGACGGCGCTCGGCGTGGCCGAGCCGGAGCTCAACGGCGAGGCCGCATCCGACGACGTGCTCTCGCCCGGATGGACGAGCTACCGCGACCGGCTCGTGCACGAGACCGTCGATGTGACCGGCCTCGTCCGCGAAGGCGAGAATGTGCTCGGCGCGACGATCGCGGGCGCCTGGTACACCGAGAAGTTCGGCTTCTTCACCTTCACGAATCGCCTCTACGGCACGCAGCCGTCCTTTCTCGCGCAGCTCCGCGTGACCTACGAGGACGGCTCGACCGAGACCCTCGCCGCGACCGGCGAGGGATGGGAGGCGACCGCCGACGGGCCGATCGTCGACAGCGGCATCTACCCGGGCGAGCACCAGGATCTCCGCAAGACCCTCCCCGGCTGGTCGACCGTCGACGGGCAGCGAGGGTCGAGCCCGCGAGAGGCCGACGACAGTGCCGATGCGGCGAGCGCCACCTGGTCTCCCGCGCGGGTCGGCGCGGCGTCGCTCCCGGGATACGAGAACGTGCCGGTGCCGGAGGCACGCATCGCGCCGCCGGTCCGGCGCATCTCGACGCTCCCCGTCACGGACGTCGTCACGTCGCCGTCCGGTGGCCGGATCCTCGACTTCGGCCAGAACCTCGTCGGCCGCCTGCGCGTGCGGGTGAAGGGCGAGGCGGGGCAGCACGTCGTGATCCGCCACGCCGAGGTCCTCGAAGACGGCGAGCTCGGCATCCGTCCCCTCCGCAATGCGAAGGCGACCGCGGTGTTCGAACTCTCCGGCGGCGACGACGTGCTCGAGTCGCGCTTCACGTTCTACGGCTTCCGCTACGCCCAGATCGATGGCGCCGACGTCGCCGACGCCGACGTCGAGGCCGTCGTGCTGCACACCGACATGACCCGCACGGGCTGGTTCGAGAGCTCGCACGACATGCTCGACCGGCTGCACGAGAACGTCGTGTGGGGCATGCGCGGGAACTTCCTGTCCATCCCGACCGACTGCCCGCAGCGCGACGAGCGCCTGGGGTGGACGGGCGACATCCAGGTGTTCTCGCCGACGGCGAGCTTCCTGTACGACTGCGACGGCTTCCTCGTCTCGTGGCTGCGCGACCTCGCGAACGAGCAGACGCGCAACGACGGGGAGGTGCCACTCGTGATCCCGGCAGCGCTGCCCTCGTTCGGCGGGGGCGGGCCGGTGGCGGCGTGGGGGGATGCCGCGACCGTCGTGCCGACCGTGCTGCACGAGCGCTTCGGCGACACCCGCGTCCTCGCCGACCAGTACGCGAGCATGAAGGCCTGGGTGGACCGGGTGCTCGAAGCAGCCGGCGGCAGCGGCTTGTGGGCGGGGCAGATGCAGCTCGGCGACTGGCTGGATCCTGCCGCCCCGCCGGACAAGCCCGGACAGGCAAAGGTCGACGGCGACATCGTGGCGAGCGCCTACCTCGCCCGCTCCCTGCGGCAGGTCGCCGATGCGGCGCAGCTTCTGGGATTCGAGACGGATGCCGCGACCTACGCTGCGCTCGCAGAGCGCAGCCGCGCGGCCTTCGTGGCCGAGTACGTGACGCCCGCCGGCCGCATGATGAGCGATGCGCCCACGGCGTACGCGCTCGCCCTGGAATTCGGCCTCGCCCTCGACCCTGCGCTCCGCCGGTCGCTCGCCGACCGGCTCGCGGCCCTCGTCCGGGAGGGCGGCTACCGCATCGGCACCGGGTTCGTCGGAACACCGCTCGTGACCGACGCGCTCACGGCAGGCGGGCACCTCGACGCCGCCGAGCGGCTCCTCCTCCAGACCGAGTCCCCATCGTGGCTCTACCCCGTCACGATGGGCGCCACGACCGTGTGGGAGCGGTGGGACTCGATGCTCCCGGACGGGACGATCAACCCGGGCGAGATGACGAGCTTCAATCACTACGCGCTCGGCGCGGTCGCGGACTGGCTGCACCGCACGGTCGCGGGACTCGCACCCGCCGAACCCGGCTATCGCACGATCCGCATCGCACCGCGCCCGCTCGCCGGCCTCGACCACGCAGCCGCGCGCCACCTCACTCCCTACGGCGAGGCCTCCGTCGCATGGCGGCGGGACGGCTCCGACATCGTCGTGCGGGCGGTCGTTCCGGCCAACGCGATGGCGATCGTCGACCTGGGCGGGGGTTCGGAAGAGACGGCCGTCGGGTCGGGTGTGCACGAATGGCGGATGCCCGCGCCGCTGCGGCGGGTGCCGTCGGCGCTGCCCGGGCTCTCGGCATCCCTCGCCGACGTCATCGACGACCCCCGCGCCTACCGCGCCGTCCTCGACACGCTGGCGGCGGCCGATCCCGAGCGCGCCGAAGCCGTGCGCACCGACACCGTCTGGGGCGCGAACCGTCCTCTCAGCACGGCGCTCATGTTCACGCCGCCCGACCTGCTCGCCGCCGTCGACGAGGCTGTCCGCTCCGCGACGGCGTGACGCAGCTTTCCTCCTACCCACGACCAAGACAGGAACCCTCCATGTTCGACCGCCGCTCGACGTTCGGCGAAGCCCTCGACAACCCCGCCGCGCGCGCGATCCTCGAACGATGGATGCCGGGGATCGCCGCGTCGCCGATGGCGACGCAGTTCCGCGACGGCCGGCTCGGATCGCTCATCGCGCTCGTGCCGACGCTCGAGGACCCCGCCGAGCGCGAGAAGCTCTGGTCCGCCCTCGCCGAGGTGGGCGACGACGTCGAGCGCGCGCCGTATGCGCCGGCGATCGCGCCGGACCCTGGGTACGAGAGCGACGAGGTGGCGCGGGGCTCGGCATCCGTCGTCCTTCCCGACGCGGTCGCCAAGTGGGGCGTTCTGGAGGTGCGGTTCGAAGGTCCGTCGCACGGCAATCCGTTCGTCGATGTCGAGCTCGATGCCGTCTTCAGCCGGCCCGACGGGTCGCAGCTGCGTGTCGGCGGCTTCTACGACGGCGACGGCGTCTACGTCGTGCGCGCCCTCGCCGATGCCGAGGGCGACTGGTCGTTCCAGACCCGCTCGACCGCGCGCTCGCTCGACGGGCTGACGGGGGCCCTCGCCGTAGGTCCGGCGCCTGAGGGCGCGCACGGGCCGGTGCGGGTCGACGGCTTCCACTTCCGCCACGCCGACGGCATGCGACACCTGCCTCTCGGGACGACGGCGTACGCGTGGACCCACCAGGCGGACGCGCTGCAGGAGCAGACGCTCCGCACCCTGGCCGAGGCGCCCTTCACGAAGATCCGCATGTGCCTCTTCCCGAAGTCCTACCTCTTCAACGCCAACGAGCCGGAGGACTTCGTCTTCGCCGGTTCGCTCGCCGAGGGCTTCGACTACACGCGGTTCGACCCCGCTCACTTCCGGCGGCTCGAGCAGCGGATCGCGCAGCTCGCCGAGCTCGGCATCGAGGCGGACCTCATCCTCTTCCACGCGTACGACCGGTGGGGCTTCGCGGACCTCGGTCCCGCGGTCGACGAGCGCTACCTTCGCTACGTCGTGCGCCGGCTCGCCGCGTTCGCGAACGTGTGGTGGTCGATGGCCAACGAATACGACCTCCTCTGGGCGAAGGACACCCCGGACTGGGAGCGGCTCGCCGAGATCGTGGGCGAGGAGGACGCCTTCGGGCACCTCACCTCGATCCACAACTGCCGCCCGTTCTACGACTACTCGCGACCCTGGATCACGCACGTCAGCGTGCAGCGCGTCGATGTCTACCGCACCGCCGAGAACACCGACGACTGGCGCGAGCGGTGGGGCAAGCCCGTCGTGATCGACGAGTGCGCCTATGAAGGCGACATCGACCAGGGCTGGGGCAACATCACGGGCGAGGAGATGGTGCGCCGCTTCTGGGAGGGCGCCGTGCGCGGCGGCTACGTCGGTCACGGCGAGACGTACCTTCCCGAGCCGGGCGCCGACGAGGTGCTGTGGTGGTCCAAGGGCGGTGAGCTGCGCGGGTCGTCGCCCGAGCGGATCGGATTCCTCCACGCACTGCAGTCGGAGGCGCCGGAGGGCGTCTGGGATCCGCTCGTGTCGGACTGGGACGTCCCGTGGGGCGGCACCGAGGAGCACCGCGTCGGCTACTTCGGGTTCAACCGTCCGCGCTTCCGCAATCTCATGCTGACCGAGGGCGAGTGGACCGTGGATGTGATCGACACGTGGAACATGACGGTCGACCGCCTGCCCGGGACTTCCCGCGGCACGGTTAGGGTCGAGCTCCCCGGTCGCCAGTTCATGGCTGTGCGGACGATCCGGGTCGCCGACTGAACCTTCCGCGCGTCACCCCGCTGTCGAGGCCCGCACGACGAGCTCGGGCTGGAACCTCACGTTCCGCTCCTGCTCATCGGCCGGCGCCTGAAGGTGTCGCAGCAGGAGGTCGACGGCCGTGTAGCCGATGAGATGCGCGGGCTGGCGGATCGAGCTCAGCGGCACGACCGTCGCGGCGGCGAAGTCGATGTCGTCGTACCCGATGAGCGCGATGTCGCCCGGCACCCGCACATCGGCCATGAGGCTCAGCGCCTGCAGCAGGCCGACGGCGAGCAGGTCGTTCGCCGCGAAGACGCCGTCGGGGCGTCGATCGCGTGGACGGGCGACGAGCTCCTCCCCGCCGCGCGGCCGTGGAGCACCGTGAGCGCGGGCACCTCGACGACCTCCAGCTCCGCGTCCGGCGCCTCGCCGACGGCGCGGCGGGCACCCTCGAGGCGATCGGCGACCTGACGGATCGACCGCGGTCCGCAGACGTAGGCGATCCGCCGACGGCCCAGCGACAGCAGATGCCGCGCCGCGAGGAAGCCGCCTTCGACGTCGTCGACGGCGACCGACCGCAGGGCGGTCCCAGGGGCCTCGCGGTCGACGAGCACGACCGGAACGCCGGCCTCCTGCATCGCCCGCAGCCCACCGACGTCATCGCCCGCCGGCGTGATGAGCACGCCGTTGACGCGCTGCTCACGGAAGAGGTCGAGATACGAGCCCTCGCGCCGCTCGGATTCGTCGCTGTTGCCGAGCAGCACCGATATGCCGGCCTCGGCGGCGCGGTCCTCGGCGCCCCGGGCGACCTCGGCGAAGAAGGGGTTGCTCGCGTCCGGCACGATGAGCCCGATCGTCCGGCTGCGTCCCGCGCGCAGCTGGCGCGCGGCGTCGTTGCGCACGTAGCCGAGCTCGTCGATGACCGACAGCACGCGCTCCACCGTCTCGGGAGCCACCTTCTCGGGCCGGTTGAGCACGTTCGACACGGTCCCGACGGAGACGGATGCCGCGGCCGCGACTTCACGCACACTCACCGCCATGTCGGCCCTTCCCGCCGGGGGTTCTCTGCCCGGCTCGTTGGAACGTATCACCCGGCATCGCGGATTCCACCCCGGACGGCCCGGCAGAGACCCTCGACTTGACCAGGGCATCGGTGCCCCGTATGGTTAGTGAAACGATTCATCGGAGGATCACGCTCGCAGCGCCGGCACGCAGCGCCGAGGCATCCACCGTGACCGCATCCGACGAAGAAAGCGACGCATCGTGAGCATCCTCTCCTCCGAAATCCTGTCCGAGCTCGAACTGCAGGGCATCGAGCTGCCCTCGTGGGCGTTCGGGAACTCCGGCACACGCTTCCGCGTGTTCCCGACGGCGGGAACGCCGCGCGACCCGTACGAGAAGATCGCGGATGCCGCGAAGGTCAACGAGTTCACCCGGCTCGCGCCGAGCGTCGCACTCCACATCCCGTGGGACAAGGTCGACGACTACGCCGACCTCCGCCGGCACGCCGAAGACCTCGGTGTCGCGCTCGGCACGATCAACTCGAACACCTTCCAGGACGAGGACTACAAGTTCGGCGCCCTCACGCACCACGACGACACCATCCGCCGGAAGGCGATCGACCACCACTTCGAGTGCATCGACATCATGGGCGAGACGGGCTCGCGCGACCTCAAGATCTGGCTCGCGGAGGGTTCGAACTACCCCGGGCAGAACGACATGCGCGCCCGCCAGGACCGCCTGCAGGACTCCCTCCGCAAGATCTACGAGCGGCTGAGCGACGAGCAGCGCCTCGTGCTCGAGTACAAGTTCTTCGAGCCGGCTTTCTACCACACCGACGTCCCGGACTGGGGTACATCGTACGCGCAGGTCGCCTCGCTCGGCGACAAGGCCATGGTCTGCCTCGACACGGGCCACCACGCCCCGGGCACCAACATCGAGTTCATCGTCATGCAGCTGCTGCGTCTCGGGAAGCTCGGCTCGTTCGACTTCAACTCGCGCTTCTACGCCGACGACGATCTCATCGTGGGCGCCGCCGATCCGTTCCAGCTGTTCCGCATCATCTTCGAGGTCGTGCGCGGCGGCGGCCTCAACAACCCCGACGTCGCTTTCATGCTCGACCAGTGCCACAACATCGAGGACAAGATCCCCGGGCAGATCCGCTCCGTGCTGAACGTGCAGGAGATGACGGCGCGGGCCCTGCTCGTCGACCGCGAGGCTCTCGCCGCCGCCCAGTCCGCGAACGACGTGCTCGCTGCCAACGCCGTCTTCATGGATGCCTTCTACACGGATGTGCGCCCGGCTCTGGCCGAGTGGCGCGAGTCGCGCGGGCTCGCCGCCGACCCGATGGCGGCCTACGCCGCCTCGGGCTACCAGCAGCAGATCGCCGCCGACCGCGTCGGCGGAGTGCAGGCGGGCTGGGGAGCGTGAGCGCCGCAACCGACCCGTACTCCGCCGCCGACGGGCTCGTGCGCGTCTACCCCGCGCGTGAGCCGAACGGCACGGGCCTGGTCTGGGCGCACGGCGGCGGTTTCGCCGGGGGCGACGTCGACATGCCGGAGGCCGACTGGGTCGCGCGCTCGCTTGCAGCGAGGGGCACGACGGTGGTCTCGGTCGACTACCGGCTCGCCCCGACGCCGCCGGAGTGGGCGGAGGCCATCGGGGTGCCCGTGCGCAGCGGCGTCCACTTTCCCGCGGCATCCGATGACGTCCTCACCGCGTGGGCCTGGACCGTCGAGAATGCGGCGCGACTGCGGGTCGACCCCGCACGCCTTGCGATCGGCGGCGCGAGCGCGGGTGCGAACCTCGTGACCGGAGCGGTTCTCCGGATGCCGTCCCCCGACGCCGTGGTCCTCCCCGCGCTCGTCGTGCTCGCGTATCCGACGCTCCTCGCCGTGCAGCCCGCGCCGGACTCTGCCTTGCGCGCCGCGCTCGACGCCCAGCCGTGGGCCGACACCTTCGGCCCGGAAGCCGTCCTCGGGATGTACGAGAACTACCTCGGCGGGCCCGTAGACGACGCGCCGCTCTTCGCCGTCCCCGGCCTTGCGACGGCCGACGACCTGGCGGGCTTCCCCCCGACCCTCATGATCAACGGCGAGGTCGACGAGCTCCGCGTCTCGGGCGAGGTCTTCGCCGCAACTCTCACCGCCGCCGGGCGCGAGGTCGAGGTCGTCATCGAGCCGGGGACGATCCACGGCCATCTGAACCGGCCGACGGATGCCGCGGCATCCGTCTCGATCGAGCGCATCGCGACCCGCCTCGCAGCCCTGCCCACCGCTTCCCCCACGCCTCCCGCTCCCCCGCGGCAGAGCGCGGGTGCTGCCGACGCAGAGCCGCAGGATGCCGCGGCCGAGCACACCTCCCCCTCTGCTCCCCCGCGGCGAAGTGCGGGTGCTGCCGACGCAGAGCCGCAGGATGCCGCGGCTGAGCAGACCTCACGCTGAAATCTCAACGACGCAAGGAAACCCTGATGACGAATCCCGCCGCCGCCGACCTTCTCGCGCGCAGCAATCGCCTGGGCGCCGACCCGAAGAACACGAACTACGCCGGCGGCAACACCTCCGCGAAGGGCACCGAGACCGACCCGGTGACCGGCGAGCCCGTCGAGCTGCTCTGGGTCAAGGGCTCGGGCGGAGACCTCGGCACGCTCACCGAGAAGGGCCTCGCGGTGCTGCGCCTCGACCGCCTGCGGTCGCTCGTGAACGTCTACCCCGGCGTCGACCGCGAGGACGAGATGGTCGCGGCCTTCGACTACTGCCTGCATGGCAAGGGGGGCGCCGCGCCGTCGATCGACACCGCGATGCACGGCCTCGTCGACGCGCCGCACGTCGACCACCTGCACCCGGACTCGGGCATCGCGATCGCGACCGCCGCCGACGGCGAGGAGCTCACGACGAAGATCTTCGGCGACAAGGTCGTGTGGGTGCCGTGGCGCCGCCCGGGCTTCCAGCTCGGCCTCGACATCGCGGAGATCAAGGCGCAGAACCCGCAGGCCATCGGCTGCATCCTCGGCGGCCACGGCATCACGGCGTGGGGTGAGACGTCGGACGAGGCCGAGCAGAACTCGCTGTGGATCATCGACACGGCCGCCGCGTACATCGCCGAGCACGGCAAGGCGGAGCCCTTCGGCGCCGTCGCGCCGGGCTTCGAGCCTCTGCCCGAGGCCGAACGCCGCGCGAGGGCGGCGGCGCTCGCCCCGACCATCCGCGGGATCGCCTCGCACGACAAGCCGATGGTCGGTCACTACGACGACTCCGACGTCGTGCTCGACTTCCTCTCCCGCGAGCGGCTCGCCCCTCTCGCGGCGCTGGGCACGAGCTGCCCCGACCACTTCCTCCGCACGAAGGTGAAGCCGCTCGTCCTCGACCTGCCGGCGACGGCGTCGGTCGAGGAGCAGATCGCACGCCTCAAGGAGCTGCACGAGGCGTACCGCGCCGACTACCAGGCCTACTACGACGCGTATGCGACGGAGGACTCCCCCGCGATCCGCGGCGCCGACCCGCTCATCGTGCTCGTCCCGGGCGTCGGCCAGTTCTCGTTCGGCGCGAACAAGCAGACGGCGCGCGTCGCGGGCGAGTTCTACGTCAACGCCATAAACGTCATGCGCGGCGCCGAGGCCCTGTCGAGCTATCAGCCGATCAGCGACGAGGAGAAGTTCCGCATCGAGTACTGGGCACTCGAAGAGGCCAAGCTCCAGCGGATGCCGAAGCCCAAGACCCACCAGGGCCGCATCGCGTTCGTCACCGGCGCGGCATCCGGCATCGGCAAGGCGATCGCGACCCGGCTCGCCGCCGAGGGCGCCTGCGTCGTCGTCGCCGACCTCGACCTCGAGAAGGCGCAGGCGGCCGCTGCCGAGCTCGGCGGGACGGATGTCGCGATCGGCGTGGCCGCGAACGTCGCCGACGCCGAGGGCGTTCAGGCCGCGATCGACGCGACCCTCCTCGCGTTCGGCGGCATCGACCTCGTCGTGAACAACGCCGGCCTGTCGCTGTCCAAGCCGCTCCTCGAGACGACCGAGAAGGACTGGGACCTGCAGCACGACGTCATGGCGAAGGGCTCGTTCCTCGTGTCGAAGGCCGCGGCGAAAGCGCTGATCGAACAGGGCCTCGGCGGCGACATCATCTACATCTCGTCGAAGAACTCCGTCTTCGCCGGCCCCAACAACATCGCGTACTCGGCGACGAAGGCCGACCAGGCGCACCAGGTCCGCCTCCTCGCGGTCGAGCTCGGCGAATACGGCGTGCGCGTCAACGGCATCAACCCCGACGGCGTCGTGCGCGGCTCGGGCATCTTCGCCTCGGGCTGGGGCGCCAACCGCGCGGCGACGTACGGCGTGGCAGAAGAGGACCTCGGCCAGTTCTACGCCAACCGCACGATCCTCAAGCGCGAGGTCGTGCCCGAGAACGTCGCGGATGCGGTGTTCGTCCTGACGGGCCCCGAGCTCAGCCGCACGACGGGTCTGCACATCCCGGTCGACTCCGGCGTCGCGGCCGCCTTCCTCCGATGAGCGCGGCGCGGCTCGTTCGCTCGGCGCCTTTCGTCTCGGTCGCTCCGCTCCCTCGCTCAACGACCGCGCACAACACCTCGGTCGTTGAGCGAGCGGAGCGAGACGAAACGCCCGGAACCATCGGGATCGCCCGATGAGCGCGGGCGCGGTCGCGGCGATCGACCTCGGCGCGACGAGCGGGCGGGTCATCGTCGGGCACGTCGGTCCCGACACGCTCGACGCGACGCCCGTCGCACGCTTCCCGAACGACCCCGTCCAGGTCGCAGACGGTCTGCACTGGGACGTCCTCTCGCTCTACGGCGCCGCCGTGAAGGGGCTTCGCGAGGCCTTCCGCACCGAGCCCGGCATCTCGAGCATCGGCGTCGACTCGTGGGCCGTCGACTACGGCCTCCTGCGCGGCGGACGCCTCCTCGGCAACCCCTTCCATTACCGCGACTCGCGCACGGCCCTCGGGGTCGAAGCGGTCCACGGACGGATGCCGCAGGCCGACCTGTACGCCCGGAACGGCCTGCAGTTCCTTCCCTTCAACACGCTGTACCAGTTCGCAGCCGAGCCGACCGAGCTGCTCGGCTTCGCCGACACGGCGCTGCTCATCCCGGATCTCGTGGGCTACTGGCTGACCGGCGAGGCCCGGGCCGAGCAGACCAACGCCTCGACCACGGGCCTCCTCCGCGAAGGCGTGTGGGACGAGGAGCTCGTCGCGGCGCTCGGCATCCCGCGAGGCATCCTTCCCCCGCTCATCGCCCCGGGCGAGCGCCTCGGCGCCCTCCTGCCCGAGGTCGCCGCCGCCATCGGCGCTGCTCCCGGCACGCCGGTCACCGCGGTCGGCTCGCACGACACGGCGTCCGCCGTCGTCGCAGTGCCGATGCAGGCGGATGCCGCGGCGTACATCTCGTGCGGAACGTGGGGCCTGGTCGGGGTCGAGGTCGAGCACCTCGTCCTCACGCCCGACGCCCTCGCGGCGAACTTCACCAACGAGGGCGGCGTCGACGGGCGCATCCGGCTCCTCCACAACGTCATGGGCCTGTGGGTGCTGAGCGAGGCGGTGCGGACGTGGGAGCGGCAGGGGCATCCCATCGACCTCCCCACGCTCCTCGACTCCGCGGAGGAGGTCACGTCGGAGGTGCCGGTCTTCGACGTCGACGACCCGCGCTTCCTCCCTCCCGGCGACATGCCGGCGCGCATCGACGAGTGGTGCGCCGAGCACGGCGTCGCCGCGCCGCGCACGCGCGCGGAGTACGCGCGGTCCATCGTGGAGTCTCTCGCGCAGGCGTTCGCCGAGGCATCCATCGAAGCCGGACGCATCGGCGGCGTCGACGTCCGCACGATCCACATCGTCGGCGGCGGCGCGCTCAACGAGCTCCTCTGCCAGCGCACGGCCGACCGGGCGGGACTCCCCGTGCTGGCGGGCCCCGTGGAGGCGACTGCCCTCGGCAACGTCCTGGTACAGGCGCGGGCCGCGGGGTTCGTCACCGGTTCGCTCGAGTCGCTCCGTGATCTGGTCGCGCGCACGCACCCGCCGCGTCGCTACGATCCGAAGCGCTGACGACCCGCCGACCGCGCGCGGCTTGTCAATCCCAGGACGCGGTGCACGCGCCGGTCGTACCGTCGGGCTATGACTGACGACCGCGCGAACAACGACCCCATCGAAGAGCCCTCGGCGGGCACCGACCAGCTCGCCGCTGACCTACCCGGCGGTGAGCAGCTCGCCGACCGTGGCGAGGATGCCCCGACGGGCGGTGACGAGACGACCGAGGAGCAGCTGCAGGCCGACAACCCGGCCGAGGAGGACATGCTCAAGGCGCTCGACCCCGACTCCCCCTCGGCCTGACTCCGCGAGACTCGCCCGACTCTGGGGAGCGTCTACCCAAGAAGCGATATTGCTAGATAAGCTAGCAATATGTCCGATGCCTCGAGCCGCCGCCGTTGGGCCGGCCTCGTCTTCATCAGTGTCGCCGTCGCGCTGATCATCGTCGATTCGACGATCGTCAACGTCGCGATCCCCTCGATCGTCGACGACCTCGGGATCACCTCGACCGAGGTGCAGTGGGTCCAAGAGGCCTACACCCTCGTCTTCGCGTCGCTGCTGCTCGTCTTCGGCAGCGTCGCCGACAGGGTGGGACGACGACGGATGCTGATCATCGGCGTCGTCATCTTCACCCTCGCCTCGGTCGGCGCGGCGCTCGCCCCCACCGGGACGGCCCTCATCCTCGCGCGCTTCGTGCAGGGCGTCGGCGGGGCGATGATCCTGCCGACGACGCTCTCGCTCCTGAATGCCACCTTCCGGGGACGTGAGCGCGGCATCGCGTTCGCGGTCTGGGGATCGACCATCGGCGGCATGGCGGCGGTGGGGCCGCTCCTCGGCGGCTGGCTGACGACGGACTTCTCGTGGCACTGGGCGTTCCTCATCAACGTGCCGCTCGGCATCCTGATCATCGTCGGCGTGCTGATGACCGTCGACGAGTCGCGCGGGGACGCGGCGCGGGTCGACGCCGTCGGGGCGGTGCTGTCGGTCGTGACGATGGCCGCCCTCGTGTTCGCCCTCATCGAGGGCCGGACGTACGGCTGGTGGCTGACCGAGGAGCCCCTCACGATCGGCGATTGGGAGTGGCCGTTCGAGCTCTCGCCGATCCCCATCGCCTTCGCCATAGCGGGACTCGGCATCGTCGCATTCATCGCGTGGGGACTGCATCGACGGCGCAAGGGGCGCTCGACCATCATCGCGTTCCGACTCTTCCGCATCCCGTCGTTCCGCAACGGCAACATCGCGGCGATGATCGTGTCGCTCGGCGAGTTCGGGCTGATCCTCGCGCTGCCGCTGTGGCTGCAGTTCGTGCTCGGGTTCGACGCTCTGCAGACGGGGTTCATCCTGCTCTCGCTGGCCATCGGCTCGTTCGTGGCGAGCGGCTTCGCGGGGGCCTTCAGCGGCCGGTTCGCGCCGGTCTCGATCGTCCGGGTGGGCATCGTCGCCGAGATCGTCGGCATCGCAGGGGTCGGCTTCGCGATCGCACCGGATGCCTCGTGGGTGCCGCTCGTCCCCGCGCTCTTCGTCTACGGGTTCGGCGTGGGCCTCGCGACGGCGCAGCTGACCGGCGTCGTGCTCGTCGACGTTCCGGTCGCCGAGGGCGGCCAGGCCTCGGGCACGCAGTCGACGGCCCGCCAGCTCGGTGCCGCGCTCGGCATCGCGATCCTCGGGACGATCCTCTTCTCCACGACCGCCACCGTGCTCGAAGCGAAGCTCGACGATCGAGGACTCCCCGCCGCGCAGCGGGACCAGGTCGTCTCCGCTGTCGTCGACAGCGCGGGCGGCGCGATCGCGGGACTCGCGGAGTCGCCGCAGACCGAGGCGCTCGCCGACGACGCGAAGGCCGCGTTCTCGGAGGGCACGCGCTACGCGACGTTCGCCGCCGCGGGATTCCTCGTGCTCGGCCTCGCCGCGACCCTCTCGCTGGGCAGCGGGCGCCGTGCCGAGTTCGAGGATGCCGGGGCCGAGGTCGGGTCACCAGGTTCGGAGAATCGGACGGATGTCGGAGCATCCGTCCCCGAACCTCCGAAGTAGGCGCGGAAGTCCGACGACGGGGATCAGGCTTCGCGCGTGATCGTGACCTTCACGTGCAGGTGGCTCTTGAACGGCCCCGCGTAGACCCCGCGAAGCGGCGGCACGTCGTTGTAGTCGCGGCCGCGGCCGACGAGCACGTGCCGGTCGCCGATCTCGATGTTGTTCGTGGGATCGAAACCCTGCCAGTCCCCCGCGAACCACTCGACCCACGCGTGGGACTCGCCCGTGACAGCCTGCCCGACCTCGGCGTTCGACCTGGGGTGCAGGTATCCCGAGACGTAGCGCGCCGGGATCCCGACCTCGCGCAGCGCGCCGAGGGTGATGTGCGCCATGTCCTGGCAGACGCCCTTGCGCGCCTCCCACGCCTCGGCCGCCGTCGAGTGGACGCCCGTGATGCCGTGCATGTACTCGACGGCATCGCCGATGGCCGAAGCGATCGCGTGTGCGGCGCGCCCGGGGTGGTCGTGCTGGCTCGCGATCGACCGGGCGATGTCGGCGACCTCGGGGTGGGGCTTCGTGCGCACGCTCTGGCCGAGCTGCTCGATCGTGTCGATCGAGCGGCCGACCTCCTGCGCGAGGCGCTGCCACGATACGTCGATGTGCTCGATCGGCCGCGGCCGCACCTCGACGAGCGAGCGGGCCGTGATCTTCAGCTCGGCGTGCGACGAGAGGACGTCGAACGCGGCGACTCGCGTGCCGAAGTAGTCGACGTACTGGTTCACCGACGTCGAAGGGTCGATCTCGAGCGCGGAGCTGAGCACGAACTGGCTGTCGGTCGAGCTCGGGAGCATCCGCGCCTCGTTGTACGACGCCGACACCTCTCCCTGGTACGAGAAGCCCGTGGCGTGCTCGATGCGGAGCCTCTTCATGCGCGCCACCTCATGAAATCTCTCCGATCCAGCTGGGCTCGGCCTGCGTCGGGAAGAACCGCGAGCGGATGGCCTCGGATGCCTCGCGCGTCACCTTCTGCACGCGATCCATGTGGCGCGGCAGCTCGCCGAGGATGTCGCTGATCGGCTGGTACTCCAGGTCGTTGCGGATGCGCCCGAGCGCCCGCAGCACCGTGTTCGAGTGGCCGACGCGGTCGGCGCGCGGGTCGATGGCGCTCATGCAGTCCTCGGCGCGCTGGATCGAGTAGATGATCGAGCGCGGGAACAGCCGGTCGAGCAGCAGGAACTCGGCCGCGTTCTTCGCGCTCGGCATGCCTCGATAGGTGCGCAGGTATGCCTCGTACGCGCCGCACGACCGCAGGATCGTGGTCCACGAGGGACCGGATGCCTCGGTGAGCGACCGGGTCGCAAGCATGCGCGCCGTCATGTCGGCGCGCTCGATGCTGCGGCCCAGCGTGAAGAACTGCCACGCCTCGTCACGGCTCGTCGAGGAGTCGACGATGCCGACGGCGAGCGCCGCGCGCTCCCGCACCCACTGGAAGAACTCGTGGACCTTCTCGGTCTGGAGCCGGCGAGGCATCCGCGAGTTGGTGGTGTTGAGGCACTCCCACAGCTCGGTGCTGACGATCTCGCGGGCGCGACGAGCGTTCTCGCGTGCGGCGGTGAGCGAGTAGGCGATGCTCGACGGATTGGCGCGGTCGACGGCGAGGCGCGCGAGCACGTCCTCGCGGGTGACCTTGTCGATCTCGGCGGCGGGAAACGACCCCATGACGGCCAGGAGCGACCGGCACGCCGTGTCTTCGTCGATCCACGGGTCTTCGAGGAGCAGCTGGAGGTGGACGTCGAGGATGCGGGCGGTGCCATCGGACCGCTCGATGTAGCGGCCGATCCAGAACAGCGACTCGGCGATGCGGCTCAGCATGACGTCTCCCCGACGCCGTCGCCGGTCCCCGACGCCGATCCGGTCCCCGACGCCGATCCGGTCCCTGAGCTTGTCGAAGGGTCGAACATCGATCGCCCGAACGACTGCGTCTGCGTCATCCCGCCCATCGTCTGCGTCTGGCCGGCAGGCCCTTGCTGCTGCTGCTGCTCCTGCTGCTCGACGCGCGAGCGCGGACGATCCTGCGGCGAGTGCGTGACCGCCGGCTGCCCGTCGTAGATGATCGGGATGGCCGCGGTGATGGTCGCGGCCTGGTCGGCGACGAGCCCGGGCAGGCCGTGCCCCTGTCCGTACTCCACGTGCCCCGGCGCTGAGCCGCCGACGATCCACGTGTCCTTCGACCCGCCGCCCTGGCTCGAGTTGACGACGAGCTGCCCCTCGGGGAGCGCGACGCGCGTGAGGCCGCCGGGGAGCACCCAGACATCCTCGCCGTCGTTGACCGCGAAGGGGCGGAGGTCGGCGTGGCGGGGGCGCATGCCGTCCTCGACGAGCGTCGGAATGGTGGAGAGCATGACGACGGGCTGCGCGATCCAGCCGCGCGGGTCGGCGAGCAGACGCTGCCGGAGCTTCTCGAGCTCGGCGGGCGAGGCATCCGGTCCCACGACCAATCCCTTGCCGCCCGACCCGTCGACCGGCTTCACGACGAGCTGGTCGAGCCGGTCGAGCACCTCTTCGAGCGCGTTCGGGTCTTCGAGCCGCCAGGTGTCGACGTTCTTGAGGATCGGCTCTTCCGCGAGGTAGTAGCGGATGAGGTCGGGGACGTACGTGTAGAGGAGCTTGTCGTCGGCGACGCCGTTGCCGACGGCGTTCGCGATCGTGACGTTGCCGAGACGAGCGGCGAGCATGAGCCCGGGTGCACCCAGCATCGAGTCGGCGCGGAATTGGAGCGGATCGAGGTAGTCGTCGTCGACGCGCCGGTAGATGACGTCGACGCGCTTAGGCCCCCGGGTCGTGCGCATGAAGACCTTGCCGCCGACGCAGAGCAGATCGCGCCCCTCGACGAGCTCCACGCCCATGAGCCGGGCCAGCAGCGTGTGCTCGAAGTACGCGGAGTTGTACACACCGGGGGTGAGGACCACGACGTTCGGGTCGTCGATGCCCGCCGGGGCGGACGCCCGCAGCGCGGCGAGGAGCTTGTTCGGGTAGTCGCCCACGGGGCGGACCCGCATCGAGACGAAGAGCTCGGGAAGCGTCTGAGCCATGACCCGACGGTTCGAGATGACGTAGCTCACGCCCGACGGCACGCGCACATTGTCTTCGAGCACGCGCATCTCGCCGTGCTCGTCGCGGATGAGGTCGATGCCCGACACCTGGATGCGCACGCCGTTGGCCGAGTGGATGCCGGAGGCCTGGCGGTAGAAGTACTGCGACGACGCGATGAGGGCGGCCGGCAGAACGCCGTCGCGCACGCAGTGCTGGTGGCCGTACGCGTCGTCGAGGAAGGCCTCGAGCGCGTGCACCCGCTGCTTGACCCCCGCCTCGATGCGCGACCACTCGTCGTACTCGATGATGCGGGGCACCGCGTCGAGCGGGAACGGACGCTCCTCGCCGGCGAAGTCGAACGTGACGCCCTGAGCGAGGTACGAGCTGGCGAGCGAATCGGTGCGCCCGCGCAGCTCCTCCTGGGTCATCTGCGCGAGTGCCTGGTAGAGCTCGCGGTAGGCGTCGCGCGACTCGACCGGAGCGCCCGGGTGGGCGGGGGAACCGAACATCTCGTCGAACGCAGGCGTGCCTGATGCGGTCTTGCGCGGCGCCAGAGTGGAGCCGTAGCCGTCGAACAGATCGCCCATGCGAAAAGCCTAGTCGGGGGCGTGTTGCCGCTGTGTTTCCACCCGGCTGAGCCGGTCCGCCCTGCCCGGAACGGACGTATGCTCACGCTATGACTCGTGAGGCGGTCGCCTCGACCCGCGTCGCTCCGAGGCCCTCGCTGCTCGCCGGCGCGGCCGCGGGCGTGGCATCCGTCGTCGCCGGCGCCGGACTGGGCGAGCTCGCCGCGGCGATCGCCGCACCGTCGTCGAGCCCCTTCTCGGTCGTCGGCGGCGTGCTCATCGACCTCGCGCCCTCATGGGCGAAGGATGCCGCGATCTCGCTCTTCGGCACGAACGACAAGGCCGCCCTGCTCGTCGGCATCGGGCTCGTCCTGCTCGTCGCTGCGGCGGGCGTCGGCATGCTCGAACTCCGTCGCCCGTGGTTCGGCGTCGCGATCTGCACCGCGCTCGGGGTCGGCGTGGCGCTGCTCGCCATGACGCGGGCAGGGGCCACCGGCCTCTCGTGGCTGCCGTCGCTCGTGGCCGGTGTCGCTGCCGCGATCGCGCTGCGACTCCTGACGCGGCTCGCGCGGAGGGATGCCTCGGCCCGCGACGCCTCGGCCCGCGAGTTCGGCGACGCCGACGGCGGCCCGGCCGACGAGGCGCGCCGCCGCTTCCTCGTGTGGACGGGTTCCGCGGCGGCGGTCGGCGTCCTCGCGGCGATCGTGGGGTCGGCGCTGCAGGCGGGATCGCGGACGGTCGAGGCCGTGCGCAGCGTCCTGCGCCTGCCCAAGCCCGCGATCGCGGCGCCGGCGGTCCCCGCGGGTGCGCAGCTCGATGTGACGGGCGTCTCGCAGGTCGTCACGCCGAACGCGAGCTTCTACCGCATCGACACGGCGCTGATCGTGCCGCAGGTCGACCCCGCCACGTGGAGCCTTCGCATCTTCGGGCTCGTCGAGCAAGAGGTCGAGATCGGCTGGGACGAGCTCCTCGGCCTCCCGCTCGAGGAGAGCTGGACGACCCTCGCCTGCGTCTCGAACCCCGTGGGCGGTGATCTGATCGGCAATGCGAAGTGGCTCGGCTATCCCATCCGGCACCTCCTCGATCGGGCTCGACCGACCGCCGACGCCGACATGGTGCTCTCGCGGTCGATCGACGGGTTCACCGCAGGCACGCCGCTCGAAGTGCTGCAGGAGCCCGACCGCGCCGCGATCCTCGCCGTCGGCATGAACGACGAGCCCCTGCCGGCCGAGCACGGCTTCCCCGTCCGTATGGTCGTGCCCGGGCTGTACGGCTACGTGTCGGCGACCAAATGGGTGACCGAGCTCGAGGTCACGCGCTTCGATCGCGCGAGCGCGTACTGGACGAGCCGCGGCTGGTCTGCGAAGGGCCCCGTCAAGCTGCAGTCCCGCATCGACGTCCCGCGGCGCAACCAGGGGCTGAGCCCCGGCGACACCGTGATCGCGGGGGTCGCGTGGCAGCAGCATGTCGGCATCTCGAAGGTCGAGGTGCAGGTCGACGGCGGTCCCTGGCGCGAGGCGCAGCTCGCCACCGCGATCTCGGACGACACGTGGGTGCAGTGGTCGATCCCGTGGCGCGCCGACGCGGGCTCGCACTCCATCCGCTGCCGCGCGACCAACGTGGACGGCGAGACGCAGACCGAGAAGGACTCCTGGCCCGAGCCCGACGGCGCGACGGGCTGGCAGCAGCTCAACGTCACCGTCGCGTAGCTCGCGGCATCCGTCTCCCCCGCGGCGATCAGCGCGTGTGCCGGCGGTGCACCCGCAGTGGCACCCGCGAATTGCCGCGGGCGAGCGCGAGAAGTCAGCCCTCGAGGACGAGCTTCAGCTGCTCGACGGCCCAGTCGAGCTCCGTCGCCCGGATGACGAGCGGCGGCGCGATGCGGATGGTCTGGCCGTGCGTGTCCTTGACGAGCACACCGCGCGCAAGCAGGCGCTCGGCCATCTCGCGGCCCGTGCCGCGCGCCGGATCGATGTCGACGCCGGCCCACAGCCCCGCGATGCGCACACCGGTCACCCCGTGGCCGACGAGCTCGGCGAGCTTCGCCTCGAGGTGCTCCCCCAGGGCCGCGGCGCGGGTCTGGAACTCGCCGGACTCGAGCATCTCGACGACGCGCACGCCCACAGCCGACGCCAGCGGGTTGCCGCCGAACGTCGAGCCGTGCTCCCCGGGCCGGATGACCCCGAGCACGTCCTCGTCGGCGACGACGGCCGAGAGGGGCAGGATGCCTCCGCCCAGCGCCTTGCCGAGGAGGTACACGTCGGGCACGACGCCCTCGCGGTCGCACGCGAACGTCTCACCGACGCGGCCGAGGCCGGACTGGATCTCGTCGGCGATGAAGAGCACGCCGTGCTTCGTGCAGATCTCGCGCACGGCGCGGAGGTAGCCCTCCGGCGGGATGACGACGCCCGCCTCGCCCTGGATCGGCTCGACCAGAACGGCCGCCGTCTCGGGGGTGATCGCGGCTTCGATCGCCTCGGCATCCCCGAACGGCACGCTGATGAACCCGGGCGTGAAGGGTCCGAAGTCCCCGCGCGCCTGCGCGTCGTCGCTGAAGCCGACGATGGTCGTCGTGCGGCCGTGGAAGTTGCCGTTCGCCACGACGATGGTCGCCTGCTCCGGCGCGACGCCCTTGACCCGGTACGCCCACGCGCGGGCGACCTTGATGCCCGTCTCGACGGCCTCCGCCCCCGTGTTCATGGGGAGCACGAGGTCCTTCTTACACAGCCGCGCGAGCGCGGTCGCGAACTCGCCGAGCCGGTCGTTGTGGTACGCGCGGCTCGTGAGCGTGAGGCGTCCGAGCTGCTCCTCGGCGGCGGCGATGAGGGCGGGATGCCGGTGGCCGAAGTTCAGGGCCGAGTAGGCCGAGAGCAGGTCGAGGTAGCGCTTGCCCTCGACATCCGTCACCCAGGCGCCCTCGCCGCGTGCGATCACGACGGGCAGCGGGTGGTAGTTGTGGGCGACGTGGTGCTCTTCGGACCCGATGATGCGGATCGTGGAGGTGTCGAGCGTCGGGCTCTGCGAGGGAGTCATGGCGCGATCCTTCAGCGGCGCAGCTCGAGGGTGCAGCACTTGATGCCGCCGCCGCCGAGCAGAAGCTCCGACAGGTCGACGAGCACCGGGTTGTAGCCGCGCTCGCGCAGCTGCGCCTCGAAGCCGTTCGCGCGGGGCGAGATGATGACGTTGAGGCCGTCGCTGGCGGAGTTGAGGCCGAACACGGCGCCGTCCTCATCGCTCACGCGGATCGCGTCGGGGTAGCGCTCGGCGAGGATCGCCTGGCCCTCGGCGTCGAACGCGTGCTCGAGGTACGCGATGTTCGCGCGCTCGACGCCGCCCTCGCCCTCGACGGGGTCGAGCACGGCGATCGCGGTGTCGAGGTGGTAAAAGCGCGGGTCGACGAGCTTGAGCGAGACGACCTCCTTGCCGAAGACCTCGCCGATCTCGCGGTGGCTGTCGCCCGTCGAGCGGAAGCCGGTGCCGGCGAGGATCGTGTCGCCCACGAGCAGGAAGTCTCCCTCGCCCTCGTTGACCTCGCGGGGCTCGACGACCTCGAACCCGTTGTCGCGGAACCAGTCCATGAACGCCGGGCCCTCGGGCACCCGCTCCTGGAACCGGAACTTGGCGCCGTAGGCGACGTTGTCGATGATGAAGCCGCCGTTGGCCGTGTAGACCATGTCGGGGAGGCCCTCGAGCGGGTCGATGAGCTGGACCTCGTGGCCGAGCTGGAGGTACGTGTCGTAGAGCGCCTGCCACTGGCGCACGGCGAGCGCCGTGTCGGTGGGGTTCGCGGGCTCCATCCAGGGGTTGATCGTGTAGCTCACCGTGAAGTGCTCGGGGCGGCACATGAGGTAGCGGCGATGCTGCTGGATCCTCGAGGCGGTGCTCTCAGCCGAGGCGGTCGCGAGGGGCGCGGTGTTCTGCATGGACATTCATGCTCCTTCGGAGGCGCGGCGGACGCTGTCCAGAGGCCCGGCGGGGCTGCAGAAGCCGGCAACACGGGCACGCCGCATCCATTGTCTCACGGCGTGCGGAAAACGCCCGTGAACGCTGTCTGATCGAACGGATGCCGCCTTCGCCGCTCATGACGAGCTCGCGGCCGTCAGATGACCTCGTCGCTCCAGTGGTCGGGGTTACCGAAGCGGTGGGCCGTGATCGTGACCGACTGCTCGTGCAGGAAGGGCAGGAGCTCGAGGCGCCCGGCGGTCGTCACCTCGTTGTCGTAGACCGCGATGTCGGGGTCGCCGTCGACCGCCGCAGCGAGCACGCGGTGCAGGGCGGCGACGGACTCCGAAGAGCCCACGAGCCGCACCCGCGCGGGGCGCGGCGCGTGCCCCTCACCGTCCTCCTCGTGCTGCGTCATCCGCTCGAGCCACTGCTCGTCGGTCTCGACGAACACGGGCACGTGCTGGTCGGCGAGCGCGCGGCGCACCGCGCCGGGGAGGCCGACCGGCGCGCTGATCGTGAGCCCCGCGCCGGACCGGATCCCGGCGAGGGCGACACGCAGGAGCGCCTGCCACGAGGCATCCTTCGTCGCCCGGATCGCGACCTGCGAGATCGGACGGTAGCGGAAGAGGTTGCGCTCGATGCCGAGGTGCGACACGTCCCTGACCTGCCCGAACTCGCGGTCCCACGAGATCGCATCCGACAGCGCCGCGCGCCGCAGCCATTCGAAGGCCTCGAAATCGAGCGACGGCTGCGCGGCCTCGATGATGTCGGTGATGCGCGAGTCGAGGCCGCGGAGGTGCAGCGTCTTCGACGTCGGTGAACCGCTCGTGGCACGCCAGGAGCCGAGGCCGATGAGGTAGTTCGGGCCGCCCGCCTTGGCGCCGGCGCCGACCGACGAGCGCTTCCAGCCGCCGAACGGCTGCCGCTGGACGATGGCGCCCGTGATGCCGCGGTTGACGTAGAGGTTGCCCGCCTCGACTCGGTCGAGCCACAGCGCGAGATCGGCGGGGTTCTGCGTGTAGAGCCCGGCCGTGAGCCCGTAGGCGACCGCGTTCTGCAGCTCGATCGCGTGGGCGAGAGACGACGCGTGCATGATGCCCAGCACGGGACCGAAGAACTCCTCGCGGTGGAAGCGGGAGCCCGGCTGCACGCCGGTGCGGATGCCGGGCGTCCAGAAGCGTCCGGCCGTCTCGGGGCCGAAGTCCAGGCGGCGGGGCTCGACGAGCCACTCCTCCTCGTCCTCGAGCGTCGTGAGCGCCCAGGCGAGCTTCCCCTGCGGCACCTCGATCACGGGGCCGACCTCGGCGAGCGGGTCCGAGGGCGGACCGACCCGCAGCGAGGTCGCGGCATCCACGAGCTGCCGCGCGAAGCGCTTGGACCGGCCCACGGGACCGACGAGGATCGCCAGCGAGGCCGCCGAGCACTTCTGCCCCGCGTGCCCGAACGCGCTCTTGATGAGATCGGATGCCGCGAGGTCGAGGTCGGCGGAGGGCATGACGATCATCGCGTTCTTGCCGCTCGTCTCGGCGAGGAGCGGGAGCTCCGGGCGCCACGAGCGGAACAGGGCCGCCGTCTCCCACGAGCCCGTCAGGATGACCCGGTCGACGTCGGAGTGAGACAGGAGCTCCTGCCCGAGCTCGCCCTCGTCGATGTCGACGAGCGCGAGCACGTCGCGCGGCACGCCCGCCTCCCAGAGCGCCTCGGCGACGACGGCCGCGCAGCGACGGGCCTGGGGCGCCGGCTTGAAGACGACACCCGACCCGGCGGCGAGGGCGGCGAGCACTCCGCCGGCCGGGATCGCGACCGGGAAGTTCCACGGCGGCGTCACGACGGTGAGCCGCGCGGGCACGAACACGGCGCCGCTCACGCGGTCGAGCTCGCGCGCCGTGGCGGCGTAGTAGTTGGCGAAGTCGACGGCCTCGCTCACCTCGACATCGGCTTCGGCGAACACCTTGCCGGTCTCGGAGGCGGCGACCTCGATGAGTTCACCCCGTCGCGCCTCGAGCGCGCGCGCGGCCGCGATCAGTACGGCGGACCGGTCGACCGCGGGCTTGCCGCCCCACGCGGCTGCGCCATCCCGGACCCGTGCAACGATCGCCTGCAGAGTCTCCGAATCGCTCACGCGGGCCGCGTCGATCGTGGCGTCACCGGCCGTCGACACATCGACCCGGCTCAGGATGCCCCGGGCCCACTCCCGGTTCCCAGGAAGCGCGGGATCGGAGTCGGATGCATTGCGGAACCCGGGCGCGCCGGCGGCGCGCAGCGCCGTCTCGCGCCGGGAGAAGACGGCCGTCTCGACGAACGCCTGACCGCCGAACAGCTGCGATTCGACGCTCTGCTCGAGCGGATGGGTGTCGCCGAGGTCCGCGTCCGAGGCCGCCGAGCGGGCGATGCCTATGACGGCCTGGGTGAGGCCGTCTTCCTCGGCCGGGCCGGCGTCCCGCAGAAGGATGCGCCCGCTCGCCCGGGTTCCCTCGCTCCCGCCTTCGGGAGCCGGCCGGGGAGCGCCCTTGCGATCCTGCCTGCGGTTCGGTCCGGTGCGCAGCGCCGGGTCGGCGGCGCGCTCGAGAGACGCGAGGAAGCGGTCGCGCTCGCGCGCGAACATGTTCGGGTCGTCGGCGAGGTCGAAGGCGGCCGACAGGAAGTTGTCGCTCGAGGCGTTCTCCTCGAGGCGGCGCACCAGGTAGCTGATGGCGACGTCGAACTCGTCGGGGCGCACGACGGGCACGTAGAGGAGCACATGCCCGACCTCGCGCGCGACGGCCTCGACCTGGCCCTGCGCCATGCCGAGGAGCATCTCGAACTCGATGCTCGGGCTGCCGGGCGGCGCCGCGATGGCCTTCCCTGAGCCCGCCGAATCGCCCCGGATTCCGCGCTCGCCCGCGAGGAGCCAGGCGTAGGCGATGTCGAAGAGGTTGTGACCGGCGACGCCGATGCGGACGGCCGCCGTGTTCTCGGGCGTGAGCGCGGCGTCGAGGCACCGCACGTAGTTCGCGTCCGAGTCGAGCTTGGAGTCGTAGGTTGCGAGCGACCAGCCGTGCATGACGGCATCCACTCGCTCCATGGCGAGGTTGGCACCCTTGACGAGCCGCACCTTGATGCGCGCACCGCCGGCCTCGACGCGCGCTTTCGCCCAAGACGTCAGCCGATCGAGCGCTCCGAGCGCATCGGGGAGGTATGCCTGCAGGACGATCCCCGCCTCGAGGTCGCGCAGCCGCGGATCCGCGAGGATGCGCGTGAACACCGCGATGGTGAGGTCGAGATCGCGGTACTCCTCCATGTCGAGGTTGATGAAGGTCGCCGAGCCCTGCGAGGCGGCCTGCACTGAGCCTGTCGAAGGGTCGCCGGCCGCCGTCAGGTAGAGCGGGAGGAGCCGCTCGACCACCTTGTCGACGACCTCGTCGAACGCCCACATCGAGATGTGGCTCGCGATCGCCGACACCTTCACCGAGACGTAGTCGACGTCGGGGCGTCGGACGAGCTCATGGATGCCTTCGAGCCGGCGCAGCGCCTCACCTTCACCCAGCACAGCCTCCCCGAGCAGGTTGAGGTTGAGGCGGGCGCCGCTCTCGCGCAGCTTCGCGATCGCGGGGCCGAGCTTGTCGGGCCGCGCGTCGACCACGAGGTGGCCCACCATCTCGCGCAGCACGCGCCGCGCGATCGGCACGACCGGCGAGGGCAGGACGGGGGCGACGGTGCCCCCGACGCGCACGGCTCCGCGCAGATACCAGGGGAGGAAGTCGGGCACGAGCGGGGCCACGCGACTGAGATTGGATGCCGCGGCCGACAGGCTCTCGGGGCGCATGACGCCGTCGACGAAGCCGATCGTGAACGGAAGCCCGTTGGGGTCTTTCAGGACGCCGGCGAGTCGCTCGGCGGAGGGGTCCACGTCGACCTGTGCGCTCTCGGCGATCCACCGCTGCGCGAGTTCCACGGCACGCGCGGCGAGATCGTCGCCGGGAGACGTGAGGCCGGTGTCCCCCTGGTAAGGGTCGGTCACCATGCCCACAAGCCTACGTGCGCGGAGGGGGAAGAGAGCACGGCCCCGCGCCCGGGCTGTGCAGGGAGGAGATGCCCGGGCGCGGGGTCAGGCGATCCGGCTGGACCCTTCTCAGGGCCGGTCAGCCGTGCCGCTCCGGCGAGTCGTGGGGGCGGGCTCGCCGGCTGTGTCGATGCGGGGTTCGTCGTGATGGGCATCGACGTCTCGGGGGTCCGTCTCGCGGACCTCGGTCGGGGGAAGGTCGTCGCGGCGGACGTCGTGCACGTCGCGGTCGCGGGCCGTGGCATCCGTCGTCACGTCCTCGCGACCGCGCGCGGTCCCGTCCGGCGTGCGGTCGTCGCCCACATACGGGTCGACGTCGTCGGCCTTGCGGAGGATCTCCTGCTCCTTCGCGCGGTGCTCGGCCGCCTCGGCGGCGTGACCGTCGATGTCGCCCGCGTGGCGCTGCGCCTCGGCCTCCGCCTGAACCGCACGGGCCTTGGCCTGTTCAGCCTGTGCGGCAGCTGTGGCGGCATCGGCGCGGGCCTGGGCCTCGCGAGCCTCGACCTCCTGGGCGGCGAGCGCCGACTGACGCGCCTTCGCGCGGAGGTCCTCGGCCTGCTCGTGCTGGCGTTCCGCCCGCCGTGCGCTGTTGTTGCGCATGACGAAGAAGGCGACGACGGCCACGATCGCCAGGAGCACGACGATCGCGATGATGATCCAGATGATGGTGGTGGAATCCATGGTGCGGTCTCCTTTGCGGCGTCGTGCCGGCGGGGGTTTCGATCCGGCTGCGCCACTGACGACGGAACCGCATCGGGCACCTCCGAGCAAAGCCCTTGCGCCGTGCGTGACCCTGCGCTAGCCGTTCCCCACGAATAGTTCACCAAGTGAAACGAAATCGTCTAAGCTCGAACAACGCACGGGTGCTTGGGGCTTTCGCCGGGGTTTCACCGATCCATCCGGCGAGAAGGAGCCCCCGTGGAAGACATCTCCCCTGCCCGCGAAGACGAGCGCGACTGGCAGATCGACGAGCAGCGTCGTCTCGAGCTGTGCGCCACCGAGCCGATCCGGACGCCGGGCCGCATCCAGGGGCACGGCACCTTGCTCGGGATCGACGAGCCCACCCAGACGGTCGTGCTCGCGAGCGAGAACGCCGACCGCTGGCTGGGCCAGAGGCTTCGCGACCTCGGCAACGACACCCTCACGTGGACCGTGCTGCACGGCGCCGCCGTCGACCCCGTGCGGGTCGAGTTCGACGGCCAGATGCAGGATGTCATCGTGCACCGCGGCACCGAGCCGCTCCTGGTCGAGCTCGAACCCATCGTCCCCGGCCTGGAGTACGTCCGGACGGGAGTCGTCACGGCCATCCAGGACCTCGCTCCCCTCACCGATGCCGACGAGCTGCGCACCTTCGCCGCGCGGCGGCTCAAAGAGATCACGGGCTTCGACCGCGTGATGTGCTACCACTTCCACCCGGACGGGCATGGCGAGATCGTGGCCGACGAGCGCGAGCCCGACATGGAGCCGTATCTCGGGCTGCACTTCCCGGCATCCGACATCCCGTCTCAGGCGCGCGCCCTGTACATCGAGAAGCGGTCCCGGGCGATCGTCGACACCGATGATCCCGGTCTCGCGGTCCTGAGCCTCCTCCCCGAGGCGCCGATCGCCGACCTCGGGCTCACGGAGCTCCGAGCCGTGTCGCCGCACCACCTCCAGTTCATGCGCAACATGGGCCAGGCCTCCACCGTGTCCTTCGGTCTCGTCATCCAGGACGAGCTGGTCGGCCTCTTCACGTGCGCCCACCGGACCGTCCGGCGCCTCCCCCCGCTGCTCCGCCGGTCGATCGAGGTGCTCGCGAGCCAAGTGGCGATGCAGCTCGCATCGGCGAACGAGATCAAGCGCCTGCGCCGGCAGCTGGAGGCGCGCGAGCGGCGCGCGTCCATCGTCGCGCCCCTGTACGGACGAGGCGTCCCCGCCGAGATCCTGGTCGGCGGCGTGAAGACGGTGCTCGACGTCATCCCGGCCGATGGGGCATACCTGCGGATCGGCGGCTCCATCCACTCCGCGGGCACCGCGCCCTCCGAGCGGTCCATGTCACGGATCCTCGACGAGCTGCCCCCTGCACCGTTCGTCTCCGATTCGCTCCCGCTCGAGCATCCGGAGTTCGCGGTGGAGCTCCCGGGAGTAGCGGGCCTCGCTGCAGTGCCCCTCCTCGAGGACGGCGACTGGCTCGTGTTCGTCCGGGGCGAGGTGGCGCAGGAGGTCGCGTGGCTCGGCGATCAGGGAGCCGCGAACCGCGAGCACGCCCTCTCCCCGCGGCGGTCGTTCTCGGCCTGGCGCGAGAGCGCCACGGGTCGGAGTGCTCCCTGGGGCCCGCACCTGGAGGACATCCTCGAGCTCGGCGAAGACATCCGCTCCACGCTCGCGCAGCGGGCGCAGGCCGAACTCGCCGAGCTCGCGTGGAGGGATGCGCTGACGGGGCTGCACAACCGTCGCTTCCTGCAGGACCGCCTCGACGAGCTGCTCGCCGAAGAGGTCGTCGGGGTGGGCGTCGTCTTCATCGATCTCGACGGCTTCAAGCTGGTGAACGACACGCACGGCCACGAGGCCGGCGACGCGGTGCTCGTGGCGGTGGGTCAGCGGCTCACCGCGAGCGCTCGGTCCAGCGACCTCGTGGTGCGCTGGGGCGGGGACGAGTTCGTGATCGTGTGCCTGGGCGTCGACGACGAACGCGCCCATGACGTCGCTGCGCGAGCGATCGCGTCGCTCGAGGCGCCGATCGCCGTCGAGAGCCAGACCGTCGCGATCACCGCGTCCGCGGGTGTCGCCACGGCCGGCGCGCGCATCACGACGACCGAGCTGCTGGATGCCGCGGACTCCGCCATGTACCGCGCGAAGCGAGCGGGCAAGGGGCGGGTGTCAGGCTGACGTGGCTCGGGCGGGCTCGGGCTCCGGAAGGAGTCGGAGACCGCCCGGAGAGTTGGATGCCTCGACCAGCTCCTGCAGCCACACCCGGTTGATGTCCGGCATGGCGGCGTCGTACTCGAAGCGGAGCGTCGACGACGTCGACAGCCAGATGACCTGCCGTCGCTCGTTCGCTCCATCGGTGAGGGCGAGGGACACGCTTTCGCGACGCCGGAACTTCGCCAGGATGACGAGCTCGAGATGTGCCAGAGTGCGGTCGTCGATCGCGAACTCGACCGCCGGTGAGCCATAGTGCAGGGTACCCATCACGTCGATCCTACGTTGCCGGGGGCCGGTCGTGATTAGGCTGAGGGGGTGACGATCGTAAACCGCCTCACCGTCGATGGCCGCGACTACTTCCTCCCCGAGCCTGTCTCCGAGCTGAAGCGAGACATCCTCGAGGCCATCAAGGCGGGTGGTGGGTACGTCACCATCCCCCCGCTGCGGGGCGGCCCGGGCATCGAGGTGCTCTTCTCCCCCGGCATGCCGGTCACCTGGACGCAGCTCGACATCGCCGGCGAACAGCCCGGCACCCACGCCGACGACACGGTCGACGCCGACGGCGAGCTGAACCTCTAGCCAAGACCCTCGAAGCGGCTTCGCGCAGCGGCGCCGCGCTTCTGCGGAGCGCTTCCTGCTGCCGGAGCGGGCCTCAGTCGTCGATCGCGAGCAGGCGACCGAGCTCGTCGGCCGGCACGGGACGTCCGAGCAGATAGCCCTGCCCGAGATCGCACCCACGCTGCCGCGAGCGCTCCAGGTCGGCGAGGGTCTCGATGCCCTCCGCGACGACCCGCCATCCGTGGCGCATCGCGCGCGTGACGACCCCGGCGATCTCCGCCTCCGCGGCCGGATCCGATCGCTGCGTGAGCGAGCGGTCGATCTTGATCTCCTGGATCGGCACGTCCTCGAGTGCGTCGAGCGACACGTCGCCCGCTCCGTAGTCGTCGATCGAGATCCCGATCCCGCTGGCCTTGAGCTGCGGCAGGACTTCGACCACGGTCGGCAGCAGCTGGGGCGCCGGCGCCTCGGTGATCTCGATCGTCAGGGTGCCGGGTTCGAGGCCCAGCTCCTTGGCGCGGATCGCCACGGTGTCGACGAACTCGGCGGAGAACTGCGACGGAGAAGCGTTGATCGACAGGCCCACGTGGTGGCCCGCGCGCTGCCACGCGCTCACCTGGGCGCCGGCGGTCTCGAGCACCCGGGCACCGATGTCCCCGATGAGCCCTACGCGCTCGGCGAGCGGGATGAAGCGGTCCGGCACGATGCGGCCGAGCAGCGGATGCATCCAGCGGCACAGCGCCTCCACGGCCACAGGATGCAGCGGCAGACCGTCCTCGGAGAGCGCGAAGAGGGGCTGGTACTCGACCGTCAGCCCGCCCGTCGTCACTGCTTCACGCAGCTCGGCGGAAAGCATCGCTGAGCTGTTCATGGATTCAGGCTCCCCGTATCTCACGTGCACGCGCAACACCCGACGCCGTGCCCGAAAGATCGTATAATGCTCCGCCACACCCTCCGGGCCGCCCCGTGACAGGCTTCATCCGGGCAGGATGAGCGGCTCTCCGCTCACGGGATGGGCCGTTCGGCGGATACGCTAGCGACGATGGGAACCCTCACATACGACTCGAAGCTCACCGTCTCGCTCGACGACCGGGTACTGGCCCATCTGCAGCCGGTCATCTGGTCGAAGCTCCGGCGGGGCGAGCCCTTCTCGTTCACCTGGACCGATCCGATGCGTCCGGGCCTCGGCAGGACGTCGGTGTGGCTCAGCCCCCACATCCCGCTCGCGTTCGAGTACTTCGGCAGCAGGGCGCCCCGCCTGAACCCCGCCTGGCTCGACGCGCTGAGCAAGTCGGCGAACTCGCCGGGCGGCCTCTCGATCGTGCCGGAGCCGGAAGCGCCCGAGGGCCCCTGAGCGGCGCGGCGCCTGAGCCGCAGCAGCACCTGAGCCGCAGCATCCTTCACCCGCGCACCGCGCGAGTACCTCGCAAGTCGCTGACTGTCAAGCACCAGCCACGATGGAAGGCGCCACGTAGCGTCGTGGCATGACCAAGCTGGACGCCCTGGACACCCGAGTCTCGCCCCGCCGTCCTCAGCACCCCTTCACCCTCCTCGACCACCACGTCGCCGTCGCCGGCCCCGTTCGGACCGGTCTCGGCGCCGACGCACCGCGCCCGGCGCGCGCCGGATTCCTGCAGTCGGTGACCTCCGTCTTCGGAACGATCGGCGCCACGGGATTCAGCAATCCCGGCGAGCAGATCCGCGTCTGGACGCTGTGGCTCAGCGTCATCAACGTCGCGATGGCGATCGCTCTCGGCCTCTCGCTCTACGCCGTCCTCCGCTGACGCCATCCTCCGCTGACGGCCGCGGTCAGCTCCAGACGCTGGGCGCTGCCGCTTTCGTCGACGGAAGAGCGGATGCCGCGGCCCAGTCGTGCACCCACGGCTCGACGTCGGGCAGATCGTCGGGTCGGCCGACCGCGGCGAAGAGTTCCTCGTGCGACAGGGTGCCGCCCTTCCGCTTGAGCATGCGGGCCCGGATGATCGCGCGGGCGTAGACCTCGCCGTCGACGACGGCCCGGTGCTCGAGGTACAGGGCCTTGTCGTCGTGCCCGAGCAGACGCGACTCGACGACGAAGCGCTGCCACAGCTCGAGCGACTTGCGGAAGGTCACGGTCTCGCTCGACACCACCGCGTACCAGCCGTTGCGGCGCATCGCATCGGCCAGTCCCGTCCGCACGAGCAGGTCCCAGCGGCCGAGATCGAAGAGCGACAGGTATCGGCCGTTGTTCATGTGGCGGAGCACATCGATATCGGTCGGCAGTGTCGTGAGACGGATGCGACTGACCGCCGTCGGGGCCAGGGTCCGGCCGAGGCGCACGCGAAGTCGAGCGCCGAGGGTGACGAGCAGGGTGCGCCAGATCACATTCACGTCGAGCGATGGTAGCCACCGCCGCCCGGAATTCCGATTCGGTTGTAGAACCCCGCTGGCGGGCAGCCTCGCGGGGGCCGTATTCCGACACGATGGTGACGATTGCGCACTCGGAATGGAGCGTATGCGGCGCGGCATCCCGCGGATTTCGCGCCTCGGGGAGCCGCGCGTAGAGTCAGCCCATGGAAGCCGAACTGCAGACCGACATCGTCGTCCGTCCGGTGCGGGACGTCGACGCCGAGGCTCTCGGCCGCGTTCACGCGACGTGCTGGCACGAGACCTACGACCACCTCATCAGCAAGGCCGCGCTGGAGAAGATCTCCCCGCGTCGCATGGCCGAGCTGTGGACGCACTGGGCCGTTCAGGGCCCCGAGTTCAAGATGTTCGCCGCGCTCGTCGACGGCGAGATCGTGGGCTTCGCCGGCTCCGGCCCCGCCCGTGACAAGGACGCACCGCGGTTCCGCGAGCTCTACTTCATCTACCTGCTCGACGCCTGGCACGGCACCGGCATCGGCCAGCGCCTGTTCGACGCCGTCACCGAGACCGGCGAGGGCCTGTACCTCTGGGTCGCCGAAGACAACCCGCGCGCGCACCGCTTCTACACGCGCAACGGCTTCGCGCTCGACGGCGCCTCGCACACCGAGCCCTTCCTCGGCGAGACGCTGACGGAGGTGCGCTTCGTGCGCTGAGCGCACTGACGCGACCGACATCGAGGGGCCCGGCCGATCGGCCGGGCCCCTCGTCGTTCCCGGGGAAGCCACCCGGGAACGGATGCCGCATCCTAGGACGCGCGGAGGACCGCCTGCCCCGCCGAGACCTGCACGCGGATCGTGCTGTCGGCGCCGGGGGTCGAGCCCAGGCCGTTGTCGAGGTCGCCCGCCGACACGTCGGACGTGACCTCGTACTCGCCTTCCGGGACGGTCAGCCGGGCGGAGCCCGAGCTCACGTCGAGGTCGACGACGCTCGGCTGGGAACCGGACAGGACGACGGCCAGCGAACCGGCGGAGACGGAGAGCGTGGCCTCGTCGACGCCCTCGAGGTCGAGGTCGCCGGCTCCCGCGCTGATCTGCGCGTCCAGCGAAGTGGCCGACCCGTCGATCGTGGCCCTGCCCGCTCCGAGGTCGAGCTGCATCTCGCCGAACTCCCCGTCGGCGGTGAGCTCGCCCGCCGCGAGCGAGAAGTCGGCGTCGGTCCCTTCGAGCGACTGCGGCAGGCGCAGCACGGCGTCGCCCGTGCCGCCGAAGATCCACCCGCTGCCGAACCAGTTCGACCACCCGTCGGGAGTGGCGACGACGAGCGTGTCGTCGTCGCGTCGGAGGGTCCAGCGGTCGGCGCCCCAGGTGCCGGTCACCTCGAGCTCCGCCTCGTTGACGTCGGCGTACACGACGCGCAGCGATCCCGCAGCGACGTCCACGTCGAGGTCGTCGACGCCCGACGCCTCGACCGAGCGGACGGTCGTGTGGACCGATGCCGCGGCGATCGTGCCGACGACGGCCGAGACGATCGCCCCGAGCACGACGAGGGCGCCGAAGGCGATGACGATGATCGCCACGACGCGCGACGAGCCGCGCGTGGGCGGACCGGCCGGGGGCGGGCCGGCCGGCGGCGGACCGGCGGGCGGCGGGACGTCGGTGCCGGCGGGGGGCGGGGTCAGGGTAGTGCTCATCGGGATGCTCCTGTCTGCGGGGCGGCGCCGCCGCGGTCGGATTGCGACCGGGGGCCGCCGTGTTCGAGGTGAGCGAGCGCTGCGAGCACCCGCCGGTTGCCGGATTCGTCCTGCTCGAGATCGAGCTTCTGGAAGAGCGACGTCACGTGCTTCTCGACGCTGCCCTCCGAGATGAAGAGGGATCTGGCGATCGCCTGGTTCGACCGCCCTTCGGCGATGAGAGCGAGGACGGATGACTCGCGGTCGGTGAGCCGCAGCATCCGTTCGTCCCTCGTCCGCCTGCTGAGCAGCTGCGCGACGACCTCGGGGTCGAGGACGGTCGCCCCGCCGCCGATCCGAGCGATCGCGTCGAGGAAGTCGGTCACGTCGGCGACGCGGTCCTTGAGGAGGTAGCCGAGCGCGGCTCCCTTCGCGGAGATGAGGTCGGACGCGTAGCGCTCCTCCACATACTGGGACAGCACCAGGAGGGGCAGATCCGGCCGGGTCGCCCGCAGGGCGAGCGCGGCGCGGATACCCTCGTCGGTCCAGGTCGGCGGGAGCCGGACGTCGAGGATGCAGAGCTCCGGCGAGGTCTCGGCGACGGTGTCTTCGAGGTGGACCGCGTCGGGAAGAGCGGCGACCACTTCGTGGCCGGCGTCTTCGAGCACGCGCACGAGGCCTTCGCGCAGCAGCGCCGAGTCCTCGCAGATCAGGATGCGCACGGGATGCTCACCTCCACCGTCGTCGGTCCGCCGAGCGGGCTGTCGATGCGGGCCTCGCCGCGTGCCGCGAGCACGCGATGCACGATGCCGTCCAGCCCGCCGCCGGGGATCACCCGGGCGCCGCCGATGCCGTTGTCCTCGACGCGGGCCCACAGCGTGTTCCCGTCACGGAGCCGCACGACGACCCGCACCTCCGTGCCCCGCGAGTGCTTCGCGGCGTTGGTCAGGGCTTCGGCGATCGCGAAGTACGCGGCCGCCTCGGTCTCTCGGCTGCAGCGGCCGTCGAGGCGCACATCGAGATGCACCGGCACCACCGAGCGGGCGGCGAGCGCCGAGAGCGCGGCATCCAGTCCCCGATCGTCGAGGACGGACGTGTGGATGCCGCGGGCCAGCTGCCGAAGCTCGGTGATGGCCGCCTTCGTGGACGTGTGCGCCTCGGTCAGGAGCGCCTTCGCGGCCTCGGGGTCGCTGTCGATCTTCTGCTGGGCGAGGCCGAGCGTCATGCCGACCGAGACGAGCCGCGGCTGGACTCCGTCATGCAGGTCGCGCTCGATGCGCGTGCGCTCGACGTCGGCGGCGTGGACGGCTCCCGCCCGCTGCACGTTGGACGTGCGAGCGGCCTCGGCGAGCTGCGCCTCGCGTGAGGGGACCATGATCGCGCGGCACAGGATGCCGTGGAGCAGCGCCAGCCCGACGATCGCCGCGGCCGAGATGAGGGCAGCCAGGATCCCGGCGGGCACGGCCCACGCGATGGGGAACTCGAGGCCGGTGCGGGCCAGCGGCACGACATCGGCGCGGGCGTACAGGGGTGCGAAGGCGAGGACGATGCCCGACGAGAGGACGCTGAGGAGCACCACGACGATCCAGCCGAGGACCGTCGAGACCGCGAGGTTGGCGATCGCCCGCCACGTGGAGGGGTCGATCGTCTGCAGCCACAGCGTGCGCAGGAAGCCGCCGAAGCCGGGCCGTCCGCTCGTGCGGAGGCGGCGGGGCGGGAGGCCGAAGTCGTACAGCCCGTCGACGCGTGCCGCTTCCAGCCACCCGACGCCGAAGAGCGCGTAGACGAGGGCTACGAGGAAGAGCACCCCGATCAGGAGGACGGGGATGAGCCCGAGGCCGAGGCCGAGGAGCGCGAAGAGGATGCCGAACAGCGCGGGGCCGATGACACCGAGCGCCGCGAGCTGGGCGACGGCACCGGCGACGCGTGGCGGTGATGCGATGGAGCCCGCGGGGGCGGGCGCTTGTGAAGTCATGCCTCAACGGTAGGACGGGGCCCTCGTGGGCGCTCCCGAGGCATCCGGAGTCTTCTCTTCGGGTTATCCCCCGGTGCGAAGCCGCGGCTGAGGGATCAGCGGGGAGGACGTCGCCGGGCGGCGATGCCCGGGCGTCCTCCCCACTGGAGGGCATTCCGAACCACAGCGCCACCGCGCGCGGCGATGCTGAGCGCCGCGACGGGTGTTGCGACTGGACACCTGTGGTGCACGAGTTCCCCATTCACTCTCTCGCCCCGTCAACGCATCATCGGCTCTCGCCGACGGCCATCGCGTTCCCAAGAACGGGTCGAGAGGGCGATTATGCGCGCCTCTCGGCGGGCGTGTGAGGGGGGTTGATTCCGGAAAGACGGCCGTGTACATTCCCGGCCGCTCGGCGACTCAGCGCCCGCTGACCTTGCCGAAGAGCCGAGCGATCGGTGCGAGCACGAGAGGTCGTGCGGCGACCCAGCCCGCGGCGATGACGACGAGACTCGCGACGAAGATCCAGAAGCCGACCCAGTTCACGGCATCCTGCGACGCGTACATGTGATTGAGGTTGCGCAGCGCAGCGGTCGCGAAGACGAGGGTCACGTGGACGATGATGAAGAGGACGAAGTAGATCATCACGGGGAAGTGCACCGCGCGCGCCCACTCGATCGGGTAGGCCTTGCTGAGCCGCTGGGCGTTCTTCGGCCACACGCCGCTCATGCGCACGCCCGTGAGGATCGCCAGCGGCGCCGCGAGGAAGACCGTGGCGAAGTACGCGAGCTGCTGCAGCGAGTTGTAGTTGACCCAGCCGTTCTCGGTCGGCCAGTCGAGCGACACGTACTGCAGGAGCGCCGAGAGGGCGTTCGGGAACACGGCCCAGCTCGTCGGCACGATCTTCATCCACTGACCGGTCACGAACAGGAGCACGACGAACAGGACGCCGTTCACGATCCACAGGATGTCGAGCGACTGGTGGAACCAGAGGTTGAGGCTGATCTTGCGCCGGTTGTTGTTGCGCGGCGACCAGAACACGCTCGGCCGCTTCTCGGTGCGCACCTGGAGGCCCGAGCGGATGATGAGCACGATCAGGAACGTGTTGAAGAAGTGCTGCCAGCCGAGCCACGGCGGGATGCCCACCGGCGCCCCCTCGGGCAGCGGATACTCGCCCGGGTAGGCGGCGAGGAACTCCTGCATGAACTCGAGGCTCAGGAACCACCGCGTCGCCAGGATGACCATGGCGGCGGCGAACAGGAGCCCGGCTCCCCCCACCACGACGGCACCGGCCCACTGGGCGCGCGTGAAGGGTCCGTAGCGCTTCGGCTCGGGTCTCGGCACGGGCCGGCTCACTGCGGCGGAGCCGGGCCAGACGGTGCGGGTGAACGGCAGCGGGGCGCGTGCGGCGGCGACGACGGATGCCTCGGCCGCCGGCACTGCGACGGTTGTCGCTGCCGCGGCCGGTGCAGCAACGGCGGCGGGGGTGCTGGCTGCCGCGACGGGAGGTGCGGCGGCGACGGCGGCCGGTGCGGCGGGGGCTTCGGGGGTGGCGATGGCGGGCGTTGCCGCTGCAGCGGCGGGGGGTGCGGGGGCGGCGGTGGCGGCCGCTGCAGCGGCGGAGGCTGCGGGGCGCGGCAGGCCGCGGCGGACATGCCGCACTTCGGCCACCTCGCCCTCGATCTCTTGCCCGGTCCCTGAGCTTGTCGAAGGGTCGAACGCGGGCGCCCCGGAGGTCGCCGGTGCTTCGGCAGTCCGTGCGACGCGCACGGCCGAGGACGCGGGCCATGGCTCTCCACCCGGAACCCGCGGAAGACCACGGCGCAACGACCCGTCCCCCGCGCCGACAGCAGGCGCCGCAACGCCTTCCCCGGTCCCTGAGCTTGTCGAAGCGTCGATCGCCGAACCAGCGGGCGCCGCAGGCTCCGCCGGCGTCAGCGGCGAGGGGCTCGTGTTCGACGCTTCGACAAGCTCAGCGGCGGGGGTTGTGGCACCGGGCGATGCGGGCGCGGCGGACAACTCCGCGGGCGGCGGCCACGGCTCCCCGCCCGGCACACGCGGGAGCCCGCGCCGCAGGGTCGTCACGCCGCGGGCGGTGCCCGTGGTCGCCATCTCGCCCGCGGCACTGTGCGACTCGGCATCCGTGACACCCGCCATTTGCCGCGGCGGAAGGCTCACGGTTTCGGGCTCGCCCGCGGCACTGTGCGGCTCGGCATCCGTCGCACCCGCGATGTGCCGCGGATGAAGGTCGGCCGCATCCATCCCGGCGCGGGTGCCGGCTCCGTCGCCGTCCACGCCCGGCGCGTCCGCGACGGAGGGCCAGGCCTCGCCGCCCGCCGTGCGGGGCAGGCCTCGACGGATCGACCGCGCGAACGTCGCCACGAGCCGCTAGGCCTTCTCCGCTTCGAGGGCCGCGATGAGCTGCGGCACCACGGTGAAGATGTCGCCGACGACGCCGAAGTCCGCGATCTCGAAGATCGGGGCATCCCCGTCCTTGTTGATCGCGACGATCGTCTTCGCCGTCTGCATGCCGGCCTTGTGCTGGATCGCCCCGGAGATGCCGAGAGCGACATACAGCTGCGGCGACACCGAGACGCCGGTCTGACCGACCTGATACGACTGCGGCACGTAGCCCGCGTCGACGGCGGCGCGCGATGCGCCGACCGCTGCGCCGAGGGTGTCGGCGAGCTGCTCGACCAGGGCGAACTTCTCGCCCGACCCCAGCCCGCGACCGCCCGAGACGACCTTCGTGGCTCCGCGGAGCTCGGGACGCGACGACGCGACGACGGCCTCTTCGACGGAGTCGACGGATGCCGCGGGCCGCCCGGATGCCGGGACGCTCAGGACTTCGACCTCCGGCGTGCGGGACTCGGCACGCGCCTCGATCGCGCCCTGGCGGACGGTGATGACGGGAGCGCCCCACGTGACGGCGGCGTCGACGTTGTACGCGCCTCCGTAGACGGAGTGGTGCGCCACGACGCCCTCGGCGTCGCGCGAGATCCCGACGACGTCGACGCAGAGTCCGGAGCGGCTGCGCGCGGCGAACCGGCCCGCCACCTCGCGGCCCTCGATCGAGTTCGAGACGAGAATCGCGTCGGGCCGCACGAGATCGGCCGCAGCAGTCAGCGCATCCACGCGCGGCACCGTGAGAAGCGACGAGTCGCCGTCGGCCGTCAGCACGGCCGCTGCGCCGAGGTCGCCTGCCTGCGCGGCGAGCGAAGAGGCATCGGTCGACACGATGAGCGCGACCGGCGTGCCGACCGACGCGGCAGCGCCGAGCAGTCCCGCCGACGATTTGGCCAGTTCGCCCGAGGGCGTGACGTCCAGCAGGACGAGGATCGAGTCCGCAGCGAATTCCGTCATGTCGCCGTCCTTACGCGAGCCGGTTCTGGAGGAGGAACTCGGCGAGCTTCTCGCCCGCGTCGCCCTCGTCGACGATCTTGACGCCAGCCGCGCGCGGCGGCTTCTCGCTCAAGGCGATGACGATCGAGTGCGCGGCGCTGTGGTCCTCTGCCTCGACGGAGAGATCCGCGAGCGACAGTGTCTCGAACGGCTTCTTCTTGGCCGCCATGATGCCCTTGAAGTTGGCCATGCGCGCATCGGGCAGCGCCTCTGTGATCGAGATCACCGCCGGCAGGGGCGCCGAGACGCGTATGGTCGCACCGTCCGACGCCCGCTCTCCCGACACCGTGCCGTCATCGATCTCGACGGAGTTGAGCCATCCGAGGCCGGGAACTCCGAGCAGCTCGGCGATCATCGCGGGGATGACCCCTCCGACGCCGTCCGTGGAGAGGTTGCCGCCGATGACGAGGTCGTACCCGATGCGCTGCAGGGCCGCCGCGAGCACCTCGGCAGTGAGGCCGAGGTCGGCTCCGAGAAGCCCGTCGTCGACGACCTGCACCGCCGACGCAGCGCCCATCTGCAGGCCCTTGCGAAGGGTGTTGGCGGCGGACTCCGGCGCCATCGACAGGACGACGACCTCGGTCCCGGGATGCTTGTCGGCGTACGACAGCGCGACCTCGAGGGCCCGCTCGCCGATCTCGTCCAAGACCGCTTCGCTCGCCCCGCGGTCGGCAAGACCGGTCTCGAGGTTCAGCTTGCGATCACCCCAGGTGTCCGGGACCTCCTTGACCAGGACAACGATCTTCATACGCGTGCGCTCCTTCGTCGGATCGAGTCTATGCGGCGGCATCGCCCCCGACGCACCGGCCGTTCCGCCGCAACCCGCAGGGTGGCCGCGCTACCGTAGTAGCCGCGACGAGGGAGGTGACGGATGCCGAGGAACTCTCCCCTGCCCGTCGATCCCATCGCCGAGGCGAAGCGCCAGTGGGTCGCCCACGGATGGACCGATGCCGCCGCGGGAATGTCCGCCGTCACCTCGATCATCCGGGCACAGCAGCTCATGTTCGCGCGCATCGACGCGATCCTCCGCCCGTTCGGCCTGTCGTTCGCCCGGTTCGAGATGCTGCGCCTCCTCGCCTTCACGAGGCAGGGACGGATGCCGATGGCCAGCGCCATCGCGCGGCTGCAGGTGCATCCCACCAGTGTCACGAACACGGTCGACCGTCTCGTCAAGGACGGCCTCGTGCTGCGCGAGCCGCACCCCGTCGACGGCCGCGCCGCCGTGCTCGTGCTGACGGACGAGGGGCGCGAGCTCGTGGAGCGGGCCACCGAGGTGCTCAACGCCGAGGTGTTCGAGCAGCCCGGCCTCTCGGCGGATGACACGGCGGAGCTCGTGCGCATCATCGCGCGCTTCCGCAAGGACGCCGGCGACTTCACCGACCCCCGGCCCGTTCCGGAGCCCCTCTGATCGACTCGGCCGCCGACCGCCGGGTGCGCCATCAGCGGTGGGTGAAGTCGGGCGACCGCTTCTCACGGAAGGCGGCCATGCCCTCCTTCTGGTCGGCGGTGTCGAACAGCGACGCGAAGACCTGACGCTCGAAACGCAGGCCTTCGGCGAGGGGCGTCTCCATCGCGGCGTCGAGCGCCGCCTTCGCCGCGTAGAGGGAGGGAAGCGACTTCGCCGCGATCGCGTCGGCGACCTTGCCGGCCTCTTCGAGGAGGTCGGCGGCGGGGACGACGCGCGAGACGAGTCCGGAGCGCTCGGCCTCCGAGGCATCCATCATCCGCCCCGTGAGGATCAGGTCGGCCGCCTTGTAGTAGCCGACGGCGCGGATGAGGCGCTGCGACCCGCCCATGCCGGGGATGACGCCGAGGTTGATCTCGGGCTGACCGAACTTGGCCGTGTCGGCGGCGAGGATGACGTCGCACATCATCGCGAGCTCGCAGCCGCCACCCAGCGCGTAGCCCGAGACCGCAGCGATGACGGGGGTGCGCACGGCGGCGAACGTCGGCCAACCACCGAAGTGGTCGCCCATGAGCATGTCGAGTCCGGTCTTGGACTCCATCTCCTTGATGTCTGCACCCGCCGCGAAGGCGCGCTCCGAGCCGGTCAGCACGATGGCGCCGATGCCCTCGTCGCGGTCGAACGCCGTCGCGGCGGCGACGATGTCGAGCATCACCTGGGTGTTGAGGGCGTTGAGCGCCTCCGGCCGGTTGATTGTGATCCAGCCGACGCGTCCGCGCGTCTCGACCAGGATCGTTTCGTAGTCGGTCATGCTCCGAGGCTAGCCAAGGAGGTCGCGGCCGACGATGACGCGCATGATCTCGTTCGTGCCCTCGAGGATCTGGTGCACGCGAAGGTCGCGGACGACCTTCTCGATGCCGTAGTCCGAGAGGTAGCCATACCCGCCGTGCAGCTGCAGCGCCTCGTTGGCGACGCGGAAGCCGGCGTCCGTGGCGAACCGCTTCGCCATCGCGCACTGGATCGCCGCGTCGGGCGCCTTGGCATCGACGGCGAGAGCGGCGTCTCGGACCAGCGCGCGCGCGGCACGCAGCTCGGTCGCCATGTCGGCGAGGGCGAAGACGACGGACTGCTTCTCGGCGAGCGGCTCGCCGAACGTGAAGCGCTCGTGGACGTACTTGACCGCGCGGTCGAGCGCCCACTGGGCACCGCCGAGCGAGCAGGCGGCGACGTTGATGCGGCCGCCGTTCAGGGCCGACATCGCTATCTTGAAGCCCATGCCCTCACCGCCGAGGACGTTCTCAGCGGGCACGCGCACCTCGTCCAGGATGACCTGGCGCGTGGGCTGCGCCTTCCAGCCCATCTTGTGCTCCTTCACGCCGAAGGACAGCCCGGGGGTGCCGTCAGGCACGAGAAACGCCGTGATGCCACGGGCTCCGGGCTCCCCGGTCCGGGCCATGACCACATAGACGGATGCCTCGCCGCCACCCGAGATGAACTGCTTGACGCCAGTCAGCACATACTCGTCGCCGGACCGGATCGCCGAGGTCGTGATGGCCGCGGCATCCGATCCGGCACCCGGCTCGGTGAGGCAGTACGCGCCGAGGTCGCGCATCGTCACGAGCTTGGGCAGCCATTCGTGGCGCTGCCCGTCGGTGCCGTAGGTGTCGATCATCCACGCGACCATGTTGTGGATGGTGATGTAGGCAGCGATCGAGGGGTCGCCCTTCGCGAGCTCTTCGACGATGGCGACCGAGTCGGAGCGCGAGAGGCCCGTGCCGCCGACGTCTTCGCGGATGTAGAGGCCGCCGAGCCCGAGCTCTCCCCCGCGTTCGAGCACGTCGCGCGGGAGGTGCTCGTCGGCGTCCCACTCGACCGCGTGAGGCGCGAGTTCCGTCTCGGCGAACTCCCGCACGGCGTCGAGGATGGCCTCGCGCTCGTCGGCGGGGAGCGATTGGACGGGTGATTCTGCGAAGGGTGCTTCGATCGTCATTGTGCGGCTTCCTTGTGGGACGGCATTGTCGCTCTGATCACTTTACATGGACTTCCTACTAACTGTGAGGGATTCCAGGCGATGCTCAGCGTCGACAGCCGTTCACCTCGCCGCCACCCGGACCCGATAGCACGGAGGGGCGTGCGCCCGCGCGCGATCCCGACCCCTCCGAGGATTCCCATGCCTTCGCACTTCCGCCGAGCCGCCGTGCTCGCCGCAGCCGCTGCGGCGACCTGCTCTTTCGCTCTCGCTCCGGCGATCGCGGCCTCCGCCGAGATCGTCCCCGATCCCATCGAGTACTCCGCACCCGGCGCGGTCATCTCGCTCACGCCTGTCGGGAGCTACGACACGGGCGCGTTCGACGAGTCGGCGGCCGAGATCGTCGCCCATTTCGAGGACAAGCTCTTCGTCGTGAGCGCCAAGGCCGGCAGCGTCCAAGTGCTCGACTTCTCGGACCCGGCGTCGATCGGCAAGGAGTACGAGATCGGGTCCGACGGCGTGGCCAACTCCGTCGCGATCCGCGAGGACGGACTCGGGATCGCCGCCTTCGAAGCGCCCACCAAGACCGACCCCGGACATCTCGTCTTCTTCGACGCCCGCGCCGACCGGCCGACGGTCCTCGGCACGGTGACAGTCGGCGCCCAGCCCGACAACGTCGTCATTACGCCCGACGGCCGCTTCGCCCTCACGGCGAACGAGGGCGAGCCGGCCGACGACTTCTCGACGGACCCCGAAGGCTCGGTCTCAGTCGTGCGCCTGTCGACGCCGAAGGTGATCGCGGCGAGGCAGAAGGACGTCTCGACGGCCGACTTCCACGCCTACGAGAACGGTGCGCTCCCCGACGGTGTGCGGGTCTTCGGCCCGACGCCCAACGGCGGCGACCGCCCGGTGTCGCGCAATCTCGAGCCCGAGTACATCTCGATCGTCGGCAACACCGCCTATGTCGCCCTGCAGGAGGCGAACGCGATCGCCGTCGTGCAGATCCCGTCGGCGCGGGTCACCGACATCCTTCCTCTCGGCTTCAAGGACCACGGGGTCGTCCCGCTCGATCCGAGCGACCGCGACGGCTCCTTCGCGCTGCGCACCTACCCGGGCCTCTACGGCGTCTACCTGCCCGACGGCATCGGCGCCTACCGATCCGGCGGTGCCTCCTACCTCGTGACGGCGAATGAGGGGGATGCCCGGGAGTGGGGCTCGTACGCTGAGGGCGCTCGCGCCGGTTCCCTCCCGATCTGCCCCGACAGCCCCCTCGCGGGTAAGACGGGCAACGCGGACCTGGGTCGCCTCAACGTCACCAAGGAGCTCGGCTTCGACCAGGCGAAGGGCTGCTACTCGAGCCTGTACACCTTCGGCACCCGCTCGTTCTCGATCTGGGGCACCGACGGCACGCAGGTCTTCGACTCGGGCTCGCAGCTCGAGGAGATCACCTACGCCGCCGAGCCGGCATTCGTGAACTCGAACCACACCGAGCCGAACCTCGAGGGGCGCAGCGACGACAAGGGGCCCGAGCCCGAGAACCTCGTGATCGGCGAGGTCGACGATCGCACCTACGCGTTCATCGGCTTGGAGCGCGTGGGCGGGGTCGTCGTGTACGACATCACCGTTCCGGCCGAGTCGTTCTTCGTCACATACCTCAACAACCGCGACTTCTCGGACAACAGCGGCGATCTCGGCCCCGAGGGGCTGTCGTTCATCCCCGCCGACGAGTCCCCGACGGGGAGCCCGCTCCTCGCCGTCGCCAACGAGGTCTCGGGTTCGACGACGCTGCTCGAGGTCGGCGTGAACCGCTGATCCGACGCGAAAGGCCCCGGGCGACGCGTGAGGTCACCCGGGGCCTCTCCTGTGCCGGAACTAGTGGATGAGAACGGGCAGCGGGATCGCGGCGCGCGAGTCCGCCCATCCCGGTGCGCCCGTGAACGAGACGCGCAGGAGGTGGATGCCCCGTCCGAGCGTCGGCAGCGCGATCTCGAACTTGCCCTTCGCTGCCGCGGCGAGGGGCGCGGTGGCGATGACCTTGCCGCCGTCGGTGACCGTGACGGTGCCCTCGGGGGCGCCGTCGGCGACGACCTTGCCGACCATCTTGACGGCCGTGCCGACCGAGGCGACGAGCTTGTTCGGCGCGGCGATGATCGACGTCTTGACCGGCTCCTTCTCCACGAGGACGGCCACCGATCGTGCGGGCACCGTCACGGCGCCGGTCGCGGCATCCCAGGTCGTCGTCTTCACGACCGCGTCCGAGCCCTTGGCGAGCGCGGGGGTCAGCCCGAAGCTCCGGCCGGCAAGGCCCGGGATCGTCTGCGTCGTCGCGTCGGGCGACGCGTTGAACACGACGAGGGCGCCCTGCAGCTTCGGGTCGACGCTCTTGCCCACGAGGTCGTCGATGAGCATCACGATGACACCGGGCGTGGCGCCCGTCCCGCCGTTCGGGAAGCTCACCTTCTGCTCGATGAGGTCCGCCGATCCCAGGCGCAGGAGGCCGACCTCGTTGCGCACGCGCAGGAGGTCGAGAGCGGATGCCTCGGCCGACCCGATGTCGGACGCCCCGGGCTTGAGCGCCGGGTTGGCCAGCAGGGGCTGGTAGATCGGCCACTGCGCCGAGTTGTCGGCCGCTCGGGGCAGACCCGAGCCGAACGTCGACTCCTGGCCGGTCCAGTCGATGCGGTTGAACCAGTCGCCCGAGTTGTAGCTGTTGCGGTCGAGTGACTTGGAGCGCAGGAGCTCGGTTCCGGCGTGCCAGAACGACGGCGACTGCGAGAGCGTCACAGTGGCGAGCTGCAGCGTGTTCATGCGCACCCGGTCGGCCATCGACGTGTCGACGGGGAGCTTCAGCACCGACAGGTCGTACAGCGTCTGGTTGTCGTGTGCGTCGACGTAGTTGATCGTCTCGTCGGGCTGATCGGCGTATCCGGCGGGAGCGCCGTTGTAGTCCACCTCGGCGCCCGACTTGACGGTGCCGTCCGACGTCGTGAACTCGAAGTCGCGGAGGTTGCCCGCGAGCCCGACCTTCACGAGGTCGGTCTGCTGTCCGAGCGTCCGGCTGTCCGCCGGGACCGGCTGCCCGTTGGGGTCGGTGCCGAGGCCGGTGCCGAAGCCCTGCTCGTACGTCGAGTCGCGGACGGGGCTTCCTCCGTGCACGCCGTCCCGCAGGCGGTCGTTGAAGGTGCCGATGCCCGTCCCGCCCAGCTGGCCCTGCGTGGCCTGCTCGAAGAGGGCGTTGTTCGCGACCTCGCCGAAGTTCCAGCCTTCGCCGTACAGGTAGATCGCCTTGCCGTCCACACCGTCTTTCTTGAGCGTCAGCTCGTCGAGGGCCGCGCGGATGGCGAGCATGTTCTGCTTCGAGTGGTGCCCCATGAGGTCGAAGCGGAAGCCGTCGACCTTGTAGTCGCGGGCCCAGGTCACGATCGAGTCGACCATGAGCTTCTGCGCCACCTCGTGCTCGGTCGCGACGTTCTGGCAGCACGTCGAGGTCTCGACGTTGCCGGCCGCGTTGAGCCGCTGGTAGTACCCGGGCACCACCTGGTCGAGCACGGACTTGTCGTCCTGGCCCGAGGCGGCCGTGTGGTTGAACACCTGGTCGAGCACGACCTGCAGTCCGATGCCGTGCAGCGCACCGACCATCGTGCGGAACTCGCCGACCCGCGCGCCGCCGTCGGGGTTCGTCGCGTACGAGCCCTCCGGCACGGAGTAGTGGTACGGGTCGTAGCCCCAGTTGAAGGCGTCGTTCTCCACGACCTTCTCGACGCACGCCTGCTGCTCGACCGAGTCGGCCGGGAACGACGCGAGGTCGCACGCCGGGGTCGCCTGAGCGGCGCGATCCTCCTCGATCGAGGCGATGTCGAACGACGGCAGGAGGTGCACCGTGTTGATGCCCGCACCGGCGAGCTGCTTCAGCTGATCGGTGCCCGCGCTCTTCTGGGCGAAGGCGAGGTAGGTTCCCCGGAGGTCTTCCGGCACCGTCTCGTCGGTCGCCGAGAAGTCGCGGATGTGCAGCTCGTAGATCGAGTGGTCGACGGGCCGGTCGACGACGGGCGCCGCCGTCTTCTCCCACGCCTTGGGGCGCCACTGCTTGTCGTGGAGATCGACCGCGACCGAGCGCTCCGAGTTCTCGGTGAGCGCCACGGAGTACGGGTCGGTGACGTCGTTCGTCTCGATCGCCTTCGTGGTGGGCGCGTAGACGACGACCTCCCAGAGGTACTCGTCGCCCTTGAGCGACTTGTCCCCCGCGACCGTCCAGGTGCCGGATGCCGCGTCCCACGCCGCTTCATGACGGGTCGCGTCACCGGTGGCACCGGCTTCCCACGTCAGCAGCGTCGCCGTCTGCGCGGTCGGGGCCCAGAGCCGGAACGTCGGCTTCTTTCCCTGGAACGTGACGCCGAGGTCGACGTCTGCCACCGCGTCGGCGTAGAGGTCGTCCAGGACGCCCGGGATCTGCACCCCCGTGAAGGCGGTGAGTCCGCCGTCGGCGTTGCGCTGAGCGACCATGAGCTGGCCCTTCAGCAGCGAGGCCACAGCATCCCGGCCCTGTCCGTCGACGTGCAGTGCCTTGTACGTCGACAGCGCGGGGAAGCGCTCCTTCTGCTCGGCGGTCAGTCCGCCGGCGATCGGGGTAAGGGCGATGGGGTCGTCGCCGCCCGTGACCTCGCGCTCGGGCGAGACGGCGAGCGAGGCATCCGTCGACGCGTACAGCTGCCACGTCGCGCCGGCCGCCGTCGTACCCAGGTCGGCGGGCCACGCGATCGTCTCGGCGTCGATCCAGTGAGCTCGCAGCTCACCCGTGCCGGCCAGCGGCGGGTCGGCGGACTGCACCGTCAGCACATGCGTGGCGAGGTTGTACCGGAACGTCGTCACCTTCCCCTTGGTAGCACTGAACGAGATGTTCCCCCCGTTCAGAGCGCCGCCCGCGCCGTAGTTCTCATCCCACGAGCGGTTGTGGGCGACCTTGACCTCGTACGAGCCGGTCGGCAGGTCGTCGGTCGTGAACTGGAAGACGCCGTCGCGGTTGCGGTCGAACATCATCGTGGCCAGGCAGTCCGGCTGCCAGTCGCCGGGGCAGCCGAGCTCGCTCTGCAGCGTGCCGGGCAGCGTGATCACCGGGCCGTCCACCGTCGACCAGATGTTCTTCGTGCGGTCGTCGAAGAAGAACGAGACGGGACCTGCGGCCTTGTGGTCGAGCACGATGTTGGAGCCGTTGAGCGCAGCGCCCTCGCCGTAGTTCTCGGACCACGACTTGTCGATCGCGATCTTGTATTCGAACGTGCCGGCCGGGACGTTCGCGAGCTCGAGCGACCAGATGTCACCCTGCCGCTTCGTCATCTGCACGGCGCTGCAGTCGGGCTGCCAGTCACCGGGGCAGCCGACCTCGTCGTTGAAGCTGCCGGGGACGCTGACCGCCGAATAGGGCGGAACAGGGCCCTCCTGGGGCTCCGGCTCGCTGGGCTCCTCCGGCTCCTCCGGCTCGGCGGCGAGGTTCACGCGGTTGCCGACGGAGGCGAAGGTGGAGTCCGCCGAGCGGTGGCCCGCGGCATCCGTCGACACGGCGCGGTACTCGACGAGGGTTCCGGTCGCCAGGCTGTCCACGTCGTGGAAGACGCCGGGCGTGGTGTCCTCGGCGGTCCCGAGAGCGTGCCAGTCGTCGGATCCGACGACGCGCCACGCGAAGCTCGTCTCACGCCACGAGTCGTCGGCATCGGCCGAGACGGCGGCCGAGCCCGTCACAGCGGCACCCGCCGCAGGGACGTCGACGGTGACCGGCTGCGCCGCCGCGGGCGCCGTCACGGGCTTGTCGGCCTTGAAGACGCGGGTCGAGAGGGCCGGGACGGTGACGGATGCCTCGGCCGACGCATCCGTCGACACCGCCGAGCCGCCGCCGTAGATCGGCGTGAGCGTCGCACCGGCGGTGAGGGTCTTGAGCGAGACCGTCTGGTCCGAGGTCGCGTTGTTGGTCGCCACGAGGTACTCGACCTTGTCGTCGCGGTCGACGCGCGAGAAGGCGTAGACGCCCGCGGTGTCGGCGGCGTAGCGCTCGATCTGCGCACCGTCGACCAGGGCGGGGTTGGCGTCCCGCAGCGCGGACAGCTCGGCGATGTGCTCGTAGACCGGGGCCGTCGAGTCATAGCGGTCCTGCGAGCCGACGTTCTCGCCGGTGACGAGCGGCTGGTTCACGTACTCGGGCACCTGCGACCCGAAGAGCGACTGGCGGGCGGCGCGGTCGCCGCCGTTGCCGGCGAAGCCCTGCTCGTCGCCGTAGTACACGACCGGCTGGCCACGGCTCAGGAAGAGCAGATCGTGGGCGAGCTGGTCGCGCTGGAGCTGGTTGCTCTTCCCGTTGAGGAAGTAGCCGATGCGCCCCATGTCGTGGTTGCCCAGGAACGTGGGGAGCGCCGTCGCCGACGAGTCGGCTGTCGTGTAGTGGTCGTCTCCGGCGAAGAGGTTGCGCAGCGTCGCGGCCGAAGCCCCGCCGGCGTAGGAGCTCGCCGCGGACTGGAAGGTGAAGTCGAGCACCGAGTTCATGTCGGTCTTGCGGACGTACGGGGCGAGCTTCGTCGGGTCGGCGTCGTAGACCTCGCCGAACATGAAGAAGTCGTCCTTGCCCTTCGAGTGCGCGTAGTCGAGCACCTGCGCGGACCACTTCTGCCAGAACTCGAAGTTGACGTGCTTGGCGGTGTCGATCCGGAAGCCGTCGATGCCGAGGTCGATCCACGAGTCGTAGACGTCGACGAAGCCGTCGACGACGGCCGGCTGCTCGGTCATGAGGTCATCGAGGCCCACGAAGTCGCCGTAGGTCGTCGACTCGCCCGCGAAGGTCGAGTTGCCGCGGTTGTGGTACAGCGTCACGTCGTTCAGCCAGGCCGGGACCTTGACGTCCTTCTCCGCGTCGGACACGACCGGCGTGTAGGGGAACGAGACCTCGGGATCGAGCGGCGGGAAGGTGTCGCCCTTCGCGAGCTGCGCGATGTCGATCTTGTTGCCGTTCGCGTCGGAGTACGGCGACGCGTCGAGACCGACGTAGCTGTCGGAGCCTTCGGCGTACGAGATCACGTCGGCCGTGTGGTTCGTGATGATGTCGAAGTAGACCTTGATGTCCTTGGCGTGCGCCTCGGCGATGAAGTCCTGCAGCTCGGCGTTCGTCCCGAGGTGCGGGTCGATCTGCGTGAAGTCGGTGATCCAGTAGCCGTGGTAGCCGGCCGACGCGTCGGCACCGACGCCCTGCACGGGCTTGTTCTTGAAGCTCGGCGTGAGCCAGATGGCGCTCGTGCCCAGGCCCGCGATGTAGTCGAGCTTCGAGCGCAGCCCGGCGATGTCGCCGCCGTTGTAGAAGCCCGTGCTCGTGGGGTCGAATCCCGTCGTCAGACGGTCTCCGGTGAGGCCGCCGTCGTCGTTCGAGGTATCGCCGTTGGCGAAGCGATCGGTCATGACGAAGTAGAACTGCTCGCCGTCGCCCGCCTGGCGGACCGGCGGGGCCACGAGAGCGTCGTCGTCCGCGCTGTAGCCGGCACGGAGCGACTCGACCTCGATGCCGATCCGGTGCGACACGTCGTCGTACGTGAAGCGCAGCTTCGAGGGACCGTCGACCGTGAGCGGGATGTTGCCGCCGCCGCGCGCGCCGTCGACGCCGTAGTTCTCGTCCCACGAGTCGTTGACGGCGACCTTGTACTCGTACGTCCCCTTCGGCACGTTGAACTCGGCGGAGAACAGGTTCTCGTCGGCCGTCGGCGCGAGCTCGGTCGCCGGGCACTCGGGCTTCCAGTCTTCGGGACACCCGAGCTCGCTCTGGAGGCTCCCGACGAGCGCGAACGTGCGGTCGGCGGCCGCCGCGGGAGCGGCGAGGAAGGTCACGCTGCCGGCCAGCACGAGGGCTGCGGCGGTGAGGGATGCGAGCACGCGACGACTGCGTGCGGAGGTCGGCTTCGACACTGAGGGAGCTCCCAAGGGTGAGAGGGCACGGCGACGTGCCCGCCTGCGGTCCTTGCGACGCTATCGGCGATCTCTCAGGAATGCAAGCGCTTGCAGGATGAGAAGCGGCTCACATTCGGCTCGCCAGGTGCGACGGTCCTTGCAGACCGGAAGCGCTTGCAGCTCCGGGCAGGCTCAGAGCCGTTCGATGATGGTCGCGTTCGCCATGCCGCCGCCCTCGCACATGGTCTGCAGGCCGTAACGACCGCCGGTCGCCTCGAGGTGCGCGAGCAGTGTGCCCAGAAGGCGGGTGCCGGAGGCGCCGACGGCGTGCCCCAGCGCGATGGCGCCGCCCCACGGGTTGAGCTTCGCGGGGTCCGCGCCGGTCTCGCGGAGCCATGCGAGGGGCACCGACGCGAACGCCTCATTGACCTCGTAGGCGTCGAGGTCGTCGATCGTCAGCCCGCTCCGTTCGAGAATCCGCCGGGTCGCCGGGATCGGCCCCGTCAGCATCAGGAGCGGGTCGTCGCCGACGACGGCGAAGGAGTGGAAGCGCGCGCGAGGCGTGAGGCCGAGCTCCATCGCCTTCTCCTCCGACATGATGAGGACTCCGGATGCCGCGTCCGTGAGCGGCGACGAGTTGCCGGCCGTGATCTTCCACTCGAGGTCGGGGAAGCGCGCCGCGAGCTCGTCGGTGCGGAACGCGGGCGAGAGGCCCGCGAGCCCCTCGGCGGTCGTGCCGGCGCGGACGGTCTCGTCCTCGCGGAGCATCGTTCCCTCGTCGACGGCCACCGGCAGCACCTGGCCGTCGAAGCCACCGTGGGCCCAGGCATCCGTCGCCCGCTGGTGACTCTCGGCCGAGAAGGCGTCGAGCTCTTCGCGGCTGAAGCCCCACTTCTGCGCGATCAGCTCGGCCGAGACCCCCTGGTTGACGAGACCTTGCGGGTAGCGCCTGCGCAGGCCCGGCGCGAGCGAGCCGCCCTGCCCGGAGCTGCCGAGCGGGACGCGGCTCATCGACTCGACGCCGCCCGCGATCACGATGTCGTACGCGCCGGCGAGGACACCTTGAGCTGCGAAGTGCGCTGCCTGCTGGCTCGAGCCGCACTGCCGGTCGATCGTCGTGGCCGGCACGCGCTCGTCGAATCCGGCGGCGAGCACCGCCTGCCGCGCGATGTTCATGGCCTGGTCGCCGATCTGGCTGACGCATCCGAGGATGACGTCGTCGACCGCCGTCGGCTCCAACCCGTTGCGCGAGGTGAGCGACGACAGGACATGGGCTGCCAGGTCGACGGGATGCTGCGCCGAGAGGCCTCCCCCGGGCTTGCCCTTGCCGGAGGGGGTGCGGACGGCGTCGACGATGACGGCGGTGCGGGTCATGCATCCATCATCCCCCCGGTGACGTGCTGAGGCTCTGGTGTGCGGTCGCTGAGGCTCTGGTGTGCGGGGGCGCGCGGTGGGAGGCTGGCGCCGGGCCTTCAGAATGAGTCCGGCTCCGCACTCGACCGGCTCCGCACTCGAGAGGACGGGACATGGCCGTCGACACCTATTTGCAGCTCCCCGGCATCCCCGGCGACTCCGTCGAGCGCGACCATCGGGACTGGATCCCGGTGACCGGTGTGACCTGGGGCGTCGAGCAGGCAGGCGGCATCGGCGCCGGCGCTGGAGGCGGCGCCGGTCGCGCGGGCCGCACGACGCAGCATCCCCTCATCGTCTCCGCCCCCACGTCGATCGCATCGCCCCTCCTGTTCGAGGCTGTCGCGAAGGGCGCGCACCTTGCCACCGCGCGACTCGAGGTCGTCCGCGCGAACGAGGGTCGCGGCACCGTCATCATGCGGTGGGAGTTCGAGGACGTCCGCGTCACGCGGCTCGACATCGCCGGCGCCTCCGTGGGCTACGACGACGCCTTCGAGCTCGTCGCGAAGCGGGTGCGACTGTCGGTGCTGACGGTGGACGAGCGCGGCGGAGCGGGACAGCCCGTCACCCGCGGGTGGGATTTCGCGACGCACCAGGCCTGGTGACGCGGCGTAGGCCGCTCCGCGGAGCTCAGGCCTGCGTGCGCCCGTCCGCCGTGGCATAGGTGCTGCGCTGCTCGATGACGGCGAGGGTGCACCGCGAGATGCACACGAGCTTGCCGGCCTCGTCGACGATCCGGATCTCCCAGACCTGACTGCGCCGGCCGAGGGCGGCGGGCGTCGCGGTCGCGGTCACCCAGCCCGTGAAGACCGGGCGGATGTGGTTGGCATTGATCTCCTGGCCGACGACGTGGAACCGCTCGCGGTCGACCGTGAGGAACCCCGCCCAGGACGCGATCGTCTCGGCGAGGGCGACGGATGCCCCGCCGTGCAGCACCCCCGCCGGCTGCACCGTGCGGCGGTCGACGGGCATGCGCGCGACGAGGGCGTCGTCGCGCACCTCGACCATCTCGATCCCGAGGGTCTCGATGAGCGTCTCGCCCGCCATCGCGTTCAGGTCCGCGGCGGAGGGCTCGGTGTGCCAGATGCTCATGCCGGCGCTTCTTCGGGGCGCTCGGCGGCCTCCGCCTGCGCGGCATCCGGCACATAGCCCTCGATGTGCCGCTCGTCGTGACCGTTGTAGGCGGAGAGCGGTCGGATCAGGGCGTTGGAGGCGGCCTGCTCGATCGTGTGCGCCGTCCAGCCGACGACGCGTGCTGCGACGAAGAGCGGGGTGAAGGTGAGGGTGTCGAAGCCCATCAGGTGGTAAGCCGGCCCCGACGGGTAGTCGAGGTTCGGGTAGATGCCCTTCCGGCCGACGAACTCCGACTCGAGCCCTTCGTAGAGCGCCGCCAGGTCCTTCGCGTCGTAGTGCTCCACGAGCGTGTCGAGCGCCGCCTTCATCGTGGGAACCCGCGAGTCGCCCTTCTTGTAGACGCGGTGCCCGAAGCCCATGATCTTGCGCTTCTCGGCGAGCGCCTGGTCGAGCCAGGGCCCGACGTTCTCGGCCGACCCGATCTCGTCGAAGATGTGCATGACGGCCTCGTTGGCCCCGCCGTGGAGCGGTCCCTTGAGGGCTCCGATCGCCCCGACGACCGCGGAGTACAGGTCGGCCATCGTGCTCGTGATGACCCGGGCCGTGAACGTCGACGCGTTGAACGAGTGCTCCGCGTACAGGATCATCGACACGTTGAACGCCGCGGCGACCGTCGTGTCGGGCTCCTCGCCGAACGCCATCCAGAGGAAGTTGTGCGAATAGTCGAGGTCGTCGCGGGGCTCGATGAGCTCCTGACCCCGGCGGCGGCGCTGGTCGTAGGCGACCATCGCGGGGAGCTTGGAGAAGAGCCGCTCGGCCTTCTCGAGGTCCGACAGCTGCGAGTTGTCGAAGGCGGCGGGATCGGACGCCCCGTACACCGAGACCGCCGTGCGCACGACGTCCATCGGGTGGGCCTCGAGCGGGAGCAGGTCGATCGTCTGCTTGATGTTGTCGTCGAGCGCACGGTTGGCGCGCTCGCGCGCGCGGAACGACTCGAGCTGCTCGTCGGTGGGCAGCTCGCCGTACCAGAGGAGGTAGGCGACGGCCTCGACCGGCTGCGTCGCGGCGAGCTCCTGCACGGGGTAGCCCCGATAGAGGAGTGAGTTCGTCTCGGGATTGACCTTCGACACCGCCGTGTAGTCGACGGTGACCCCGGCGAGGCCCTTCTTGATGTCGGTGTCGGTCATTTCTCTCCTTCGAGGCTTTTCATGTCCCGAAGTTGGCCGCTTGCGAAGCGCTGAAGCGGCCAACTTCGGGACATGCGTGAAAGGTAGGCGATCAGCGGCTGATCTGGAAGTTGAAGACGTCCTGGTCGAAGTGGTTGTACGCCTCGTAGTCGATGAGGTCGTACAGATCGGCGCGATGCTGCATCTCACCGAGCTTGGAGGTGAGGTGCCCCTCGTCGGTGAGCGTGTCGAGGGCTCGGGATGCCGCGCCCATCGCGATGCGCAGCAGCGACACCGGCCAGATCACGATGTTGACCCCGACGCCTCGCAGCTGCTCGACCGAGAAGAGGTCGCTCTTCCCGAACTCGGTGATGTTGGCGAGGATCGGCACGTCGATCGCCCGGCGGACCGCTTCGAACTCCTCGAGGGAGCGCATCGCCTCGGGGAAGATCGCGTCGGCCCCGGCATCCACGAGCGCCTTCGCGCGGTCGATCGCGGCATCCATCCCCTCCACCGCCCGGATGTCGGTGCGGGCCATGATCAGGAAGTTCGGGTCGCGGCGGGCGTCGGCGGCCGCCCGGATGCGCTTGACCGCGGTGTCCGCGTCGACGACGGCCTTGCCGTCGAGGTGGCCGCAGCGCTTCGGGTTGATCTGGTCCTCGATGTGCGCCCCGGCGACGCCGGCGTCCTCGAGGGTCTGGATCGTGCGGGCGACGTTCATCGGCTCGCCGAAGCCGGTGTCGGCGTCGATGATCGCCGGGAGGTCGGTCATCCGCGCGATCTGCTGCCCGCGGCCGGCGACCTCGGTGAGGGTCGTGAGGCCGATGTCGGGAAGTCCGAGGTCGGCCGACAGGACGGCCCCCGAGATGTAGACGCCCTCGAAGCCCTTCTGCTCGATGAGCCGCGCCGAGAGCGGGTTGAAGGCGCCGGGGAAGCGCAGCAGCTCTCCCGACGCGAGCCGCTCGCGGAACAGGCGTCGCTTCTCGGCCGCCGGCACCGTGGAGTACAGCATCAGAAGAGGCCCTTCGGGGCCGGGGCGCCGGCCAGGACGCCGAGCTCGGCGACGATCGTGAGCTGCTGCACCTCCTGCGCGGTCAGCTCGGGCAGGCGCTGGGCGAGTCCGAGGAAGCGCTCGATCTCGTCCGCCGAGAGCACCGGCTCAGCCAGCAGCCGGAACTTGCGGATGTAGTCCTCGCGCGCGAACGGCCGAGCCCCGAGCGGGTGCGCGTCGGCGACCGCGATCTCCTCGACGATCTCGCCGCCGTCGGCGAAGGTGATGACCACACGTCCACCGAAGGCCTTCTCGTTCGGATCCTCGGAGTGGTAGCGGCGCGTCCACTCCTCGTCCTCCGCCGTCGTGATCTTGTTCCACAGGGCGACCGTGTCGGCACGCCCCGCGCGCTCGGGGGTGTACGAGTCGACGTGGTGCCAGCCGCCGTCCTGCAGGGCGACGGCGAAGATGTACGGGATCGAGTGGTCGAGCGTCTCGCGGGATGCCGTCGGGTCGTACTTCTGCGGGTCGTTCGCGCCCGAGCCGATGACGTAGTGCGTGTGGTGGCTGGTGTGCAGCACGATCGACGCGACGTTGTCGGGCGAGAACGCGTCCGGGTGCTCATGATGGAGCTTCCGTGCGAGGTCGATCCACGCCTGCGCCTGGTATTCGGCCGAGTGCTCCTTCGTGTAGGAGTCGAGGATGCCGCGCTTCGCCTCGCCGGCCGCGGGCAGCGGCACCTGGTACGAGGCATCCGGCCCGTCGAGCAGCCACGCGATGACGCCGTCCTCGCCTTCGTAGATCGGCGACGGCGATGTCTCGCCGCGCATCGCCCGGTCCACGGCCTCGATCGCCATCTTCCCCGCGAACGCGGGGGCATATGCCTTCCACGTCGAGATCTCGCCCTTGCGCGACTGGCGGGTGGCCGTGGTCGTGTGCAGCGCCTGCCCGACGGCCTGGTAGATCGTCTCGGCCGGGAGGCCGAGGAGGGTCCCGATGCCCGCCGCGGCCGACGGTCCGAGGTGCGCGACGTGGTCGATCTTGTGCTTGTGCAGGCAGATGGCGCGCACGAGGTCGATCTGGATCTCGTAGCCCGTCGCAAGGCCGCGCACGAGCGCCGCTCCGTCGGAGCCGACGTGCTGCGCGACCGCGAGGATCGGCGGGATGTTGTCGCCCGGGTGCGAGTAGTCGGCCGCGAGGAAGGTGTCGTGGTAGTCGAGCTCGCGCACGGCGACGCCGTTCGCCCACGCGGCCCACTCGGGCGACGTCCGGCGCTCGAGGGCGCAGCCGAAGACCGTCGCGCCGTCGCCCCCGATCGAGACGGCGTGGTCGAGTGCCTGCTGGCGGGCTGCGCTGACGGGCGCGCGGGTGAGGGATGCCGCGGCCACCGCCGCGTTGTCGATCACCCGGTTGATGATCATGTCGACGACCTCGTCGTCGACCTCGACCGGATCGGCCGCGGCTTCGGCGATCTTCCACGCGAGCTGCTCCTCGCGCGGCAGCGGCTCTTCGCTGCGGTAGACGCGGACGTGGTGCGAGACGGTCATGCTGCTCCCTGTTGGTGATGGCCGGCAGCCCCGATCGACTCGAGGATGCTGACAAGTGCATTGTGCAGGTGGATGTGGGTCGCGTGGGCCGCGAGGTCGGCGTCGCGGGCCGCGATCGCCGAGGCGATGAGCCGGTGCTCGGCGACGGATGCCGCGAGCCGGCCCGGATTGTCGCGCGCGAGCCGGCGCACCCTGACGAGGTGCGTCCGCACGGTGCGCAGCGCCGCGTGCAGATAGTCGTTCTCGACGGCGGCGTCGAGCGCCCCATCGAAACGCTCGATGAGGGCGTAGTAGTCGTCGGTCGCGGCCGGCCCGTCGACGGATGCCGCGGCGAACTCGTCGGCGAGGCGGGCGAAGGTCGAGGCATCCCCTCGCACGGCCGCAAGCCGGGCGGCGGTCTCTTCGAGCGCGCGGCGGACTTCGAACAGCTCGCGGATGTCGCCCGCGTCGACGTCGCTCACGACCGTCACGCGCGGCGACTGCTGCACGACCAGCCCATCGGCGGCGAGGCGGCCGAGCGCCTCGCGCAGCGGCGTGCGGCTCACGCCGAGGCGGGCGGCCTGCTCCACCTCGCCGAGGACCGATCCCGGTGCGAGTCGACCCGACTGGATCTCGTCGAGGAGGGTGCGATACGCACGGTCGCTGGCGCGCATGTGTCTACCTCCTCGTTTCGGGTCGACGCTATTGTATACATAGACCGGCTTTTGAGTGCACTGGTCGCCAATTGTCGGATGGTTGGTATACAAGCAGCCCGATGAGGCGTCGTTTCGGCCCCCAACCCGTCAGCATCAGCCCCTACAGCACATCGCCTTCCCCAGCGCAATGGCCCGTCGCCGACGGCATCGCCGTGTTGACTCATCTCAGGTCCTCGCCGGCGCCTACCCGAACATCCGATCCGGCGCGGGCCAGTCGACCTGTCGCTTGGGGAGCGCATGGGGCGCCCCTTTGGGGAAAGGGAAAGATGATGAAGTTCTTGGGGAGAGCGCTCGCGTGCGCCGCAGTCGCGGCCGCGATGCTCACGACGCCGCTCGTCGCCGCACCGGCGATGGCTGCACAAGGCGGAGCGGCCGCAGCCGCGGCCGATGGGAAAGTGGTGGTGTGCAAGTACGTCACGACGCCCGGGGTCGGCGAAGTGCTGCAGACGGGCGAGAACCCGATCGAGGTGAGCGTCGAGGCGCTGGGCGCCGGTTTCGCGGGGACCTTCCCGTACGTCTTCTCGGACGCGCAGGTGAATTCCGTCGCCATCGGATTCGTCGGCGAGGGACTCGACATCACAGACTGCCCCGGGTTCCAGCCGCCGCAGCCGCAGAGCGAGCCGCTCTACGAGACCCGTGATTCGTCCTTCTGCACCGAACCGCTCGACGGCACACGCACGCTGCTCGTAGAGGAGCGCTCGGGGACGCGCACCTACGCCTGGGACGGCGACTCATGGGAGCCTCAGGACACCTGGGGCGAGTGGACCGAGAAGTCCCGGACGACCGTGCCGGATGCGGCGTGCGCCGCAGACGTCGTGGCGATACCGGCGCTGTTCGGTGCCGCGCCTCAGCCGCCGACCTGTGACACCGCCGGTGCGCTGCCCGCGCTCGTGACCCTCCAGAACGTGACTCTGAGCTGGGATCGGCCTTTCGACGGTCCCGGAACCTACACCGTCACCGCGACGGTCGCCGAGGGCTACATGTTCCCCGACGGCTCGACCGTTAGGACACGGGAGTTCACCGTCGCGGGCGCCCTCGGGTATCAGAGCGATGATCCGGAGGCCCCGTGCTTCCGCGAGGACGAGTCGCCGGTGCCTGTCGTGCTCACCCCGCCGAGCACGCCGCCGACCACGACCACGACGACCACGACGAGCGCGACGGTGAGCCAGCCCGCGGCGGGCACCACGGCCGATTCGGCCCTCGCAGTCACCGGGAGCACCGGGGTGACGCCCCTGCTGCCGATCGCCGGCGCGGTGGCGCTCCTCCTCGGCATCGGAGCGGCCGCCTTCGCGTCGATTCGCCGCCGCGCCTGACGATGATCAGGGCGGGCTCGCCCCCGCCCTGATCCGGCGCGACAGCCCGACGTCAGGATTCCGTGAGGAAACTTCAAAATTTTGTGAAATGCGCGTAGCGTCCGGCGCATGACATCAGCAACGACCCCCGTCATCCGCACCGCGGGCCTCGTCAAGCGCTACGGCGGGGTCGCCGCCCTCGACGGCCTCGACCTCGAGGTCGAGCAGGGACAGATCCACGGCTTCCTCGGCCCGAACGGCGCGGGGAAGTCCACGACGATCCGGATCCTCCTCGGGCTCGCGAGAGCGAGTGCGGGCGAGGCATCCGTCTTCGGACTCCACCCGTGGAACGACGCCGTCGCGATCCACCGCCGCGTCGCCTACATCCCCGGCGACGTCAGCGTCTGGCCCAACCTGAGCGGTGGCGAGGCGATCGACCTGCTCTCGCGACTGCGTGGCGCCAAGAAGAACCCCGCCTACCGTGCCGAGAAGGAGCGCCTCATGGAGGCCTTCCAGTTCGATCCGCGCAAGAAGGGCCGCGCGTACTCGAAGGGAAACCGGCAGAAGGTGGCGCTCATCGCCGCGTTCGCCGTGCCCGCCCAGCTGTACGTCTTCGACGAGCCGACGAGCGGACTCGATCCCCTCATGGAGGTCATGTTCCGCCGTGAGGTCGCGCGCGTGAAGGAGGCGGGCGCCACGGTGCTCCTGTCGAGCCACATCCTCTCGGAGGTCGAGCGGCTCTGCGACGGGGTGTCGATCATCCGCGCGGGGAAGATCGTCGAGACGGGCACCCTGGCGGATCTTCGTCACCTCACGCGCACCGAGGTCTCGTTCGAGGGGACGGATGCCGCGATCGCGGCGTCGATCGGGGCGGCTCACGACGCTCTGGCCGAAGACGGGCGCGTGAGCTTCACGGTCGACAGCGACCAGGTTGCGGGGGTCCTGCCTGAGCTCGCCCGCCTGAACGTGGCGGGCCTCCGTGTCGAGCCGCCCTCGCTCGAGGAGCTGTTCCTTCGCCACTACGGCGACGACCTCGCCGCACTCGAAGGCGCCGCACGATGAATCGGCTGCTCCCTCTGCTCGCCCAACGGCTGAGGCGCGACTGGCTGCAGCTGACGCTCTGGATCCTCGGCACCGTGGCCCTCGCCTTCGCCGGCCTCGGCGGGGTGACCCAGTCGTACGGGACCGAACAGGACCGCCTCGGCATCTTGGCGGCCGTCATGGCGAACCCGGTGATCCTGCTGTTCCGCGGGCTCCCGTCCGGCCCGGAGACGAATGCGTTCGTCGTCTTCCTGCTCTTTCCCTGGCTCGCGATCCTCGCCGCGTTCATGAGCGCGTTCCTGGCGGTGCGCCACACCCGCGGCGATGAGGAGGCCGGACGACTCGAACTCGTCGTCGCGACCCCCGCCGGCCGTTGGATCCCGACGATCGCGACCCTCATCCACGGGACGCTCGCGAACGTCGTGCTCGGCATCCTGGTCGCCCTGTCCTTCCTGGCGGGAGGAGCGCCCGCCGAGGGGTCCTGGCTTGTCGGCACCGCGACCGCCGCCGTGGGGCTCGTCTTCCTCGGGCTCGGGATGCTGTCATCCCAGCTCATGCGGACGTCGCGGGGCGCCAACTCCCTCACCGTGTGGATCCTGCTCATCACCTTCGTGCTCGCCGGCATCGGCAATGCGCTCGGGACGCCGAGCGACGATCTCACGCGCATCGACAGCTCGTGGCTCACCTGGACTTCGCCCTTCGGCTGGGCCGAGAACACGCGCGCGTACGACGAGAACCTGTGGTGGCCGGTGCTCCTGTGCGTCGGCGCGTTCGTCGTCCTCGCCGCGGGCGCCCTCGCGCTCCAGGCCGTGCGGGACCTCGGTGAGAGCATCGTCGCCGAACGTCTCGGGCGCGCTTCGGCACGGCCGGGGCTCTCGTCGACGACCGCACTCGTGACTCGCCTGTCGGCGCCGTCGACCATCGGCTGGATGGTCGGCGCGCTGCTCACCGGCGCCCTGTCCACGTCGCTCGGCGGCGTGGTCGACCAGCTCGGCGGCGAGAATCCGGCGATCGCCGATGTGCTGAAGTCGCTGTCGTCCGAGGGCGACCTCCTCCAGGCCGTGGTCGTCGTCTTCTTCACGATGGTCGGGCTCCTCGCGGCCTGCGCAGCCGTGCAGACGGTGGCCCGTGCCCGCCAGGAGGAGGCGCACGGCACGGCCGAGCCCGTGCTCGCGACCCCGGTGCAGCGGGTGCGGTGGCTGGCGGACTTCCTCGGGATCGGGTTCGCCGCGATCGTCCTGACGTGCGCGGCCGGGTTCGGCGGGGCGGCGCTGGGCGCCGCAGGGGTGGACGACGCTAACGACCTCCTCCGCTCCGCCGCCATCGCCGCGGCCGGCCAGATCGTCGCTGCGACGGTGTTCCTCGCGCTCACGGCGCTCATCTTCACGATCGCGCCACGCCTCACGATCCCGCTCGGCTGGACCCTCGTCGTCGTCGCCATCGTGGTCGGGCTCTTCGGACCCCTGCTGGGATTCTCGGACTGGCTGACGAACCTCTCGCCGTTCTCGGTCGCCCCGCAGGTCGACGGCGATACGGTCGACGTGCGGGGGCTGTGGTGGCTCCTGCTGACGATCGTGGTCGGGGGCGGGGCATCCGTCGCCCTCATGCGGCGGCGCGAGCTCGCACCGGCCGGATAGGCGAAGACGGGGAGACGATGGCGACCGAGCATCCCGGGGCGGAGGCCGCCGAGCAGGCCGCGGCCATGCTCACCGCGGCAGGCATGGCGCGCATGCCCGCCCGCGTGCTCATGGCGCTCGTCGGATCGCCCGACGAGGGGTACACCGCGGCAGAGCTCGCCGACCGGCTCGGGGTCTCGGCCGCCGCCGTCTCGGGTGCCGTCCGCTACCTCACGTCGATGCGGCTCATCCACCGCATCGCCCGGCCCGGCGACCGGCGCGATCGGTACGACCTCACGGGCGACGCGTGGCACGGAATGATCACGTCGAACGCGCCCCTCTACTCCAGCCTGGCCGGCCTGATGGACCAGATCGCCGACGAGAACGCGGGCGCACCGGCATCCGTCGAGCGCGCCCGGGATGTCGCCGATTTCATGCGGTACCTGGCGGCACGGATGCCGGAGCTCGTCGACGAATGGCAGGCGCAGCGCTCGCGCGGCGACCGGTAGCCTTGCCCGAGTGACTCCGGACGATCGCTACATCGTGGCCACCGACGGCGCCTGCAAGGGCAATCCCGGGCCCGCCGGCTGGGCATGGGTGGCCGAGGACGGCAATTGGGCGGCAGGATCGATCCCCGTCGGCACGAACAACATCGGCGAGCTGCTCGGGCTGATCAAGGCGATCGAAGACCACCGCGACGTGCGGAACCTCGTCGTGCAGGCGGACTCGAAGTACGCGATCGACACGTACGAGAAGTGGATGGACGGGCACAAGCGCCGCGGGTGGAAGACCTCCACCGGCGCCCCGACCAAGAACCGGGAGCTGCTCGAGCAGCTCATGGCCGCGCGCGACGAGCGGCGGGCCGCCGGTATGCCGGATGTCGTGCTCGAGCACGTGCGCGGGCACTCGGGTCACGTGCTGAACGCGTGGGCCGACGAGCGCGCGGTGCGCGCGTCGGAGCACGCGGCGAAGGGCATCGAGTCGGCGTGGTCGTCCCTCGGCTCGCACCCGAAGCTCGACGTCTCGGCGGCTCCCAAGAACGGGCGGTGATAGGGCCCGGCGTGACCGAGCCTTCGCCGAACTGCGCCGAGATCGCACGAATGACGGGGGCGGATGCCGCGGGACGGTGATCCTTGCCATCTCGATCAATCCCGGCGAGCCGCCTCGGCGGTCGGTGAGAGTTCTAGCCTGGAGGGGTGGCAGAGGAGCCCGATCCGCTGCATGTCGAACTGCGTGGGCTGCAGCGGCGCGCGTACGGGCCGGATGCCGACATCGACTCGGATCCGGCCGCCCTGGCACGCCTTCAGGAGCTCGAGCGGGCCTTCGCACCGCGCATCGTGCACCCGGCTCGGGCACCGGATGACCTAGTCGAGGTCGGCGGCTCGGCCGCCGTGGCGCAGTCCGCCACGGAGCCGCCCCAGCCGACACCCACGCCGAAGCCGCCTGTACGGCGGCGCGCCCCGTTCGTCGGGCTCGCCGTCGCCGCGGCTGTCGCGGCGCTCGCAGCCTTCGCGCCGACCGTGCTTGCGCCCCTGTCCGCCGCCGACCGCGCGGCGCAGCCCGGGAGCGGCGAGCCGTCCCCGGCCGGCGCCGTGTCTCTCTCGCGCGGCGAGGTCTACCGGCTCTACCTCGAGGGGAAGCGCAACGAGGTGCTCAACCTTCCGGGCGTGGAAGGCGTGGCGGCGCGGATGGTGCGCGAGGAGCTGCGGCTGTACGGACGTCTGTATGGCCGCCTCGTCGGTGCCGGACCGACCCTCGACGGCAGGCTGTGCATGCTCGTCGAGAACGAGCCGAGCGCGACGGCGGTGTGCCTGCGAGGGCCTGGGCCGGCGCCGGCGACCGTCATCTTCCCCGCCCCGCAGTTCGACGCGCTGTCACCGACGGGGTCGACCCTGGTCGAATACACCCTCGGAACGGACGGCCAGGTCGTCGCGCGCCCGACCACCGATTCGGCCGACGGACGCGTCCCGGTGCCGGTGCGCACGTCGATCCCCGCCCCCGGCACGCAGTAGGTCACGTCTCGGCGAACCGCTCGGCGAGCGCATCGAGCGCCGGCCGCTGACCCTTCACGAGCCGCGAACGCGCGTCGGGCAGAGGCATCCACTCGGCTCGGTCTACTTCGGGGAAGGACTGCCTGCGGCCCGAGCGCGGGGGCCACTCGAGCTCGAACTCGCCGTAGACGACGCCCTCGAGCGAGAAGTCGGCGCCGTCGGCCACGAACACCGTGATGCGCTTGCCCGACGAGTACGCCCACGTGCCCAGCTCGGCGTACGGCCCGTCGGGGGGCGTGAGGCCGAGCTCCTCTTCGAACTCCCGGCGCGCCGCGTCGAGCGGGGTCTCCGTCTCGGGGTCGTACTCGCCCTTCGGCACCGACCACGCGCCCTCGTCCTTCGAGGCCCAGAACGGCCCGCCCATGTGGGCGATGAGCACCTCGGGGGCAGCCTCTCCCACCCGGTAGAGCAGCAGACCTGCACTGTGCACCGGCATAGGGCTCCTCTCACACGACAACGTCGGAGATTCGCGCCTGCGTCGGAGGAATCACCGTGATTCCTCCGACGCTAGGCCGATTCTCCGACGTTGGGGTGCGCGGATCAGCGGATCAGGCCGGACGGCCCTGGGGCGACACCTCGTAGGTCTTCTCGGGGTCCGTCTCCGCGACGCCGCCGAGGGCGTCGTCGATCGCGGCCATCGTGTCGGCGTCGAGCTTCACGCCCGAGGCCTTGACGTTGTCGGCGATCTGCTCCGGACGGGATGCCCCGACCAGCGCAGCCGAGACGTTGGGGTTCTGCAGCACCCACGCGATCGCGAGCTGCGGCATCGTGAGGCCCGCATCGGACGCGATGGGCTTGAGCTTCTGAACGGCCTCGAGCACGTCGTCGCGGAGGAGTCGTGAGATGAACTGCGCACCGCTCTTCTCGTCCGTCGCGCGCGAGCCCTCGGGCACGGGCTGACCGGGGAGGTACTTGCCCGACAGGACGCCCTGGGCCATCGGCGACCAGACGATCTGCGAGATGCCGAGCTCTTCGGACGTGGGGATGACCTTGTCCTCGATGACCCGCCACAGCGCCGAGTACTGCGGCTGGTTCGAGACGAGCTGGAACTTGAGCTCCTTCGCGAGTGCCGCGCCCTCGCGCAGCTGCTCGGCCGTCCACTCCGAGACGCCGATGTAGAGGGCCTTGCCCTGGCGGACGACGTCGGCGAACGCCTGCATCGTCTCTTCGAGCGGCGTCTCGTAGTCGTACCGGTGCGCCTGGTACAGGTCGACGTAGTCGACGCCGAGACGGTTCAGCGACCCGTGGATGCCGTCGAAGATGTGCTTGCGCGAGAGACCCTGGTCGTTTGGTCCCTTCGGGCCGATCGGCCAGTAGACCTTCGTGAGGATCTCGAGCGACTCGCGGCGCTGGCCTTCGATCGCCTTGCCGAGCACGACCTCGGCGGCCGTGTTCGCGTAGGTGTCGGCGGTGTCGAACGTCGTGATGCCCGCGTCGAGCGCCGCGTGGACCGTCGCGATCGCCGCGCTGTCGTCGACCTGCGAGCCGTGCGTCACCCAGTTGCCGTAGGTGATCTCCGAGACCTTGAAGCCGCTGTTGCCGAGGTAGCGATACTCAACCATTCCTAGATTCTCTCGTTTCGTTCGTCCGGCGCGACCGCACCGGGGCTCTCCAAGCATCTCCTCTGCGAGACGCCGAAGGGCGCGAGAAGGCGAAATTCGCCCCGGCGTGCTCTCCTCAACAACGGCCCCGGCTGTGGAAGACCGAGAAGAGACGGATGCCGCGGCCTAGCCTGCCGTGATAGCCCACGTGTACATGCTCAAATGCTCGGATGGCACGCTGTACGTCGGCAGCACTGTCGACCTGCGCCGCCGAATGGAACAGCATTCGCCGGGGATGGGATCGGCGTACACGCGCAAGCGCCCGCCCGTCGACCGGGAACGAGCACGGCGCGTTTCGTCTCCGCGGCTTCGCCGCCCCGCTCAACGACCGAAGATCGGCACGGGAGCGACGAGGTCAGGCGTCGGCGTTCTGGGCGATGTCGGCGCGCTCGCGCCAGCTGCGGGCCGTCACGCGGTCGAGCGCGACCTGGCGGCGCAGGGCGTCGGCCTGCTCGTAGAGCGATGGCTCGCCATAGCTCGTGAGCACCTTCACGAGCACGGGCAGCAGCTCGATCATGAAGAAGAGACCGGCGATGAGCCAGTGCGCCCAGGCGAGCGTCGGCTCGCGGGCGGAGAGCCGCTCGAGTCCGCTGATCTGGCTGAGGAGCCCCACCGCCCCCGCGTTCCCGCCGGCGACCTCTGCCGCTCGGGCGTCGTACGCGGCGAGCGCCGCCTCGTACTGCTGCCGTGCCGCGGGCAGCTCGTCCTTCGCCTGCTGCTTGTTCTGGGACTCGGAGGCTGCGACATCCGACGTGCCGGCCGCCTGTGCTGCCGCGAGATCCGCCTGTGCGGCGGCGAGCTGAGAGGCGATGTCGTCGTACGACGCCTGCGCCTGCGTGAGCTGGTCCTTCGCGGCCGTCGAGCTCGCGCCCTCGCCGGCGACGCCGCTGCAGCCGGCGACCTCGCCGGATCCCTGACCCGTCAGCTCGCACTGGTACATCGCGCGAGCCTGGTCGATCACCTGCTGCTGCGCGGCGAGCTTCGCGGTGAGGTCGTCGACCGTCTGCTGTGCCGAAGCCGCCGACGCGGACGTCGTGTCGGCACCGGCGACGACACCGCTGGCCGCCTGGCTCTCGAGGGCCGCGACTCGTTCGCTCGCGGCATCCAGAGCCTGCTTCTCGGGGCCGTCTGCCACGGCGTCCTGGTCGGACTGAGCCTGGACGAGATTGGTCGCCGTGACTTCGCGAGCGATGTCGTTGTGGAAGATCTGCAGAACGAGAGGCTCGGCCACGACGATTCCGATGACCGCCGCCATGAGCACACGCGGGATCGCCAGCCCGATGAGCCTGCCGACGCTGTGAGTAGACCGCATGGTCGAGGTGAGGAAGCGGTCGAGGTTGAAGATGATGAGCGCCCAGACGATCGCGAGCGGGAGGGCGCCCCACGCGACGATCCGGACGCCGGTCGTGAGCGCGAAGTACATCGAGATGGCAGAGATGAGCGCCGTGCCGGCGATCACGAAGAACATCTGCACGAAGCGCGGCGTCTCGGTCGGCACCTGGTCGAGGACCGAGGCATCGGCCCCGCCGAGGACCGCGAGCCGCCGCCAGCCCGAGCCGCGCTCCCGGGTGCGCTTCGTCCGCTTCGCGCGAACGGGACGAGTGGATGCCGCGGCCGGCGGCTCCTCGACCGGTCGGGCGTCCTCGGTCGGCTCGTCGACGGCTCCCCATTCGCCGATCGTCGGGTGTGCGGCATCCGTCCCCTCCGCGGCAGGCGTCGAGACGGGCCGCGTGGGGTTCATCGCGAGCGCGTCGTCGAGGAGATCGAGGGTGTCGGGGTACGGGTCCTCGGGGCCGTCAGGGCCGAGATCCTCGTCGCGCGGCTCGCCGGCGGCCTGCTGGGCGCGGACGTCGTCGAGGTAGAGCTCGTCGGGCTGTTCGCCGTCGACCTCGAACTCGATGCGGCCGCCGGAGCCGAACCGGCCCGGCCGGTGAGCGGAGAAAGACATCCGGACAGCCTAGGAAAGGCAACCTGTGCGCCAGGTGAGTCCGGGCGATGGGTTCGCCGGGGAGCCGAAGCGTTTCGTCTCGCTCCGCTCGCTCAACGACCGAGGTCGGACCGGGGGTCAGTCCTCGAGGGGAGTGTCGGCCGCGACGCGCTGGTCGTCCTCGGTCGCCACGAGCTGGCCGCAGGCCCCGTCGATCTCCTTGCCCCGCGTGTCGCGCAGGGTCGTCGGGATGCCGGCGTCGTTGAGGCGGCGGACGAACTCGTTCTGCGCGGACTTCGTCGACGACGTCCAGATCGACCCGGGCGTCGGGTTGAGCGGGATCGGGTTCACGTGCACCCAGCCACGACCGCGGGCGTTGAGCTTCTCGGCGAGGAGGTCGGCGCGCCACGGGTGGTCGTTCATGTCCTTGATGAGCGCGTACTCGATCGAGACGCGGCGACCCGTGCGCTCGAAGTAGCCGCGCGCGGCGTCGAGCGCCTCGTCGACCTTCCAGCGCGAGTTCACCGGGATGAGCTCGTCGCGCAGCTCGTCGTCGGGCGCGTGCAGCGACAGTGCGAAGGTCACGGGGATGTCTTCGTTCGCGAGCTTGTGGATCGCGGGCACGAGACCCACCGTCGACACCGTGACGCCGCGGGCGCTCATCCCGAGGCCGTGCTTGTTGTCGGTCATGACCCGCACGGCCTGCATGAGGCGCGCGTAATTGGCGAGCGGCTCCCCCATGCCCATGAAGACGATGTTGGTGACCCGCTCGTCGGGGTGCTCGGCGGGACCGAGTCCGCCCTCACGGATGAGGCGATTCGCCCGCACGACCTGCTCGATGATCTCGGCGGCCGACATGTTGCGCGTGAGGCCCGCCTGGCCGGTCGCGCAGAAGGGGCAGTTCATGCCGCACCCCGCCTGGGACGAGACGCAGAGGGTGATTCGGCCGGGGTAGCGCATGAGGACGGACTCGACGAGGGCACCGTCGTGCAGCTTCCACAGGAACTTGATCGTGTCGCCCTTGTCGGTCTGGAGGCGGCGCACCTCGGTCAGCAGCGGCGGCAGCATCCCGTGCACGAGCTCCTCGCGGCCGGCTGCGGGCAGATCCGTCATGAGCGCCGGGTCGTGCGTGTAGTGCTCGAAGTAGTGCTTCTCAAGCTGCTTCGCGCGGAAGCCCGGCATCCCGAGCTCTTTCACCTTCTCGATCCGCTCATCGGGCGTGAGGTCGGCGAGGTGCACCGGCGGCTTGCCGCGCTTGGGCGACGCGAACTGCAGGAGCGGCCGGCCCTCGGCATCCTTCTTCTGCGTCCATCCCTCGGTCTTGGGCCGCACCTGCAGGACGGGACCGGCGGTCGATGCGGGCGTCTCGGCACGCGTCGGACGGGCAGGAGGACGCGTGGAAGTCATGCCTCCAGGGTAGGCGACCGATCTGCATGAAGCCTGGCGACGCGGACCATACGACGAACGCCGTGATAACCCGGCAGAACCCGCCGTGGCGCCGCCTCCCGATCCGTGAGATTCTTCTCACCATCAGGCGCCGCGTTCCGGCATCCCCCCGCACGGCCGGGTGCTGGCGCCCCCGAAGGAGGGGTCTTTCGCTGAACGCGCACGTCGCAGCATCGGCGCTGAGCCCGCGCCTCTTCCACGGGCTCGCCGACGACACGGACGGAATGGTCCGGGTCGAGGGCACCGCTGTGGTCGTCGACATCTCCGGCTTCACGACACTGTCGGAGCAGCTCGCCGCCGCGGGCCGTGAAGGCACCGAGCAGCTCATCGCGACGCTCTCGCGCATCTTCACCGTGCTGCTGCCCGCCACCGACGACGGCGGCGACGTCGTGAAGTTCGCGGGCGACGCGCTGTTCGTGCTCTTCTCCGGCCCCGACCACGCCCGCCACGCGGCGCACGCCGCCTGGAACATGAACCGTGTCCTCACGGCCATCGGCGACATCCACCTTCCCGCCGCGCACGCCAGGCTGCGGATGTCGGTGGGCGTGCACTCCGGGAGCTTCGACTTCTTCGTGACGGGCGGCGACAACGTCTCCGTCATCCTGACCGGGGCCGACACATCGCGGGTCATCGAGCTGCAGTCGGCTGCGGAAGCGGGCCGGATCCTCGTGAGCGACGAGACGGCAGCGCTCCTGCCGGCGACGCAGGTCGGCAAGGACGAGTCGGCCGACGGCGCCCGGCGACTGCTCAAAGCGGGATCGGTCGTGTCGACCTCTCTCATGGCCCTGAGCGCCGGGCGCACCGAGGCGGCCGAGCGGTTCCTGCCCCGGGCGTTCGCGCGGCGTCCCGATCTGCTCGGCGCCGAGCCCGACCACCGGTGGGCGGCGATCGCGTTCGTGCAGGTCTCGGGCGTGCCGGATGGGCCCGGCACCGACGACCTCGCGCAGATGGACCGCCTCACGCGGTTCGTCGAGGAGGTCGCGGAGCAGACCGGTGTGACGCTGCTGGATGTCGACCCCGCCGTCGGCGGCTACCGCTACTTCCTGACGGCGGGTGCGCCGACCACCGCCGAAGACCCCGAGGGCCGGCTCGTGAGCGCCGCGCTGCGCATCGTCCACGACTCGTCGGCCGGCTACGCCCTGCGAGCGGGCGTGACGTCGGGCCGCGTCTTCGCGGGCTTCGTCGGCGCGACCTACCGGCAGACGTACACGGTGATGGGCGACCCCACCAACCTGGCGGCGCGCCTGGCCTCCCGCGCCGACTCCGGCACCGTGCTGGTCGCGCGCTCCGCACTCGAGCGAACGGGACGCCCTTTCGACGCCGAGGACGGCGGCACGATCGCGGTCAAGGGCAAGACGCAGCAGATCCCGGTCGCGGTCGTCACGGGTCACGGCGGCGCGACGACCCTCGCGGAGCAGCAGACCCCGTTCGTCGGGCGCCACGAACACCTCGAGCGGCTGCGGACGATGCTGACGGATGCCTCGGCCGAGGTCGGCTCCGTGCTCACGATCACGGGGCCGGCCGGCATCGGCAAGACGCGCCTGCTCGAGTACGCCCTCGAGGAGACGCCGCTCCCGGTTCTCCGGGCGTACGGCGACCGATATGGCGCCAGCACGCCGTACCGCGCTCTGCAGACGCTGCTGCGCCCGCTCCTGCGGATCCGGCCTGCGGCGCGTCCGGCCGAGGCCGGCGAGCGCCTCGCACAGGTCGTGGCCGACCACTTCCCGCACCTCACACCGTGGCTGCCCCTCATCGCACCCGCCGTCGCCGCGCAGGCCGCGCGGACGGACGAGTCCGAGTCGCTCGATGACTCGTTCCGAGCGGAGCGCACCGCGCAGGTCGTGTCGCAGTTCCTCGCGGCGCTGACGTCGGGACCGGGATGCCTCGTCCTCGACGACGCGCAGTGGGTCGACCCTGCATCAGCCGCCGTCCTGACGGCGCTCATCGAACGCGACACCCGTCACGCCGTGCTGATCGTCCGCCGGCCCGGCGAGAGCGGCGTCGAGCCCCTCGGCGAAGACCTCGTGCTCGGAGGCCTCGAGGGCGAGCACATCCGGGAGATCATCGAGGCCGTCGCGGGGCGCAGGCTCCTGCCCGCCGATGCGCGGCCGCTCATCGCCCGCGCGGAGGGCAATCCCCTGTATGCCATCGAGCTCGCGACGAGCGTCGCGTCCGGCGATGACGCCCTCGGGATCGAGCAGCTGATCGGCGAGCGCATCGATGCTCTCACCGAGAGCGAGCGCACGACGCTCCGCCGCGCGGCTGTGCTCGGCATCCGCATACCGCTCGGCCTCTATGTGAAATGCGTGGGCATGCCCCTGATCACCGGCGGACTGGGCTCGTTCCTCGAGGTCGGCGGCGACGGCGTCTCGTTCCGCAGCGAGCTGTTCCGCGACGTCGCGTACGACCAGCTCACCTTCCAGAGCCGTCGCGAACTGCACCGGGCCGCCGCCGCGGCCCTTGAAGCCGACCCGGCGCTGGGGGGCTCGTCGCGCAACGTCATGCTCGCCACCCACTACGAGGCGGCAGGCGACTGGGAGGCGGCGCATCGGGCGGCGATCGCGGCGGCCAAGGCCGCGGAGGAGGCGTTCGCCCTGGAAGAGGCCGTTCGCAACTACCGGCTCGCGGTGGAGGCCGCCCGGCGCTCGGCCGGCGAGGAAGACCTTCCCACGCTGCTCGAGGCGCTCGGCCGCGTCTCGGTGGCCGGAGGCTGGGCGAAGGAGGGGCTCGAGGCGTTCTCGGCCGCCCGGAAGCTGCTCATCGACGCGATCGGACGCGCACGCGTCGACCGGGAGCGCGCCTATGCCCTCAATATCCTCGGGCGCCAGGACGAGGCGGTACGCACCCTCCGCACCGCTCGGCGCGCGCTCACCGGCGCGGGCGCGGCGGGCCACCGCGTACTCGCCGCCATCGCGGTCACCGAGGCCGGGCTGCGCCTTCGGCAATCGCGCTGGGCCGACGCGCGCGGGCTCGCGAACGAGGCGATCGGCCTCCTCGACGGCAATGTGCACGACGACACCGCCAAGCGCGTGCTGGCTGATGCGCTGCGGTACCACGACATCGCGGCCAGCGAGCTCGAGGGCGATGCCGGGATGATCCACCTCTCGCGCGCGCTCGAGCTCTACGACGAGACGAACGACGAGCTGTCGAAGGGCAAGGTGCTGAGCCTCCTCGGCGTGCGCGCCTACTACCGGGGCGACTGGACGACGGCGGCCGCCCTCTACGAGCAGGCCCGCGCCGCGCACGAGGCGGCGGGCGACGTCGTCGGCTCGGCTCTCGAGTCGGCCAATGCCTCCGAGATCCTCATCGACCAGGGCCGGATCGACGAGGCGCGACCCCTCGTGGCCGAGGCTCTGCGCGTGTTCGAGGCAACGGACAATCCCTACCTCATCTCGTTCATGAAGAGCTTCTCGGGCCGCATCGCGCAGCAGGCGGGCGACACCGACGGGGCTATCAGCGCGTTCCGCGCCGCCGCTCAGGGCTTCGGTTCGCTCGGAGAGACGGACGAGACCCTCGATTCGCGTGTCCGCCTCCTCGAGGCGACGCTCGACGCCGGCGACGGCGCGAGCGCTCGCGAGATGGCGGCGGCGCTGTCCGAAGCCCGGGGGCCCCGGCTGCTGCGCCAGCGCGCGCGGCTCGCCGCACTGGACGGCGACGACGCCGGCGCCCTCGCGCTGACCCTCGAGGCCGTCGACGACACCTCTGCAACGCCCCTCGAGCGGGCGCTCTCGCTCGCACAGCTCGGCCGCCTCAGGCCCGAGGCATCCGTCCGCAGCGAAGCGGAGCGGCTGTTCGCGGGCCTCGGCGTCGTCAACACCGCCGCGATCCTCGGCGGGCCATCGACACCTACGCAAGCGGAGCATGCCCGATGATCTTCGCCCTTCTTCGCCACGGCCGGATGCGTGTCCACGCCTCCGCGGTGGTCGGCGCCCTACTGGTGTCCGGCCTGGCCGTCGTCGCCGCGCCGACGGCGCCCGCCGCATCGGCCGCGGCGCCCACGCCCGAGACCTTCCGCGTCTCCCAGACCGACACCGGGTCCTCGACCGAGCCCTTCCTGACGCCCGACGGCCAGCGGGTCTTCTTCACCTCGACGGCGAGCGATCTCGTCGGCGGTGACACCAACGGCGACTCCGACGTCTTCGTCTCGGTGGCGGCACCGGGCAGCGACGACCCGTTCTCGGGAGCGGCTGCCCGCGTCAGCGTCCCCGACGACGCGCTCGCCGCCGCAGAGGCGGACGGTCCGAGCTCGCAGCCCGTCGCCAGCGCCGACGGGCGCTACGTCGCCTTCCGGAGCGCCGCGACGAACCTCGTCGCGGAGGGCGGCACGGCGGGGCTCACCAGCATCTACGTGCGCGACACGCTCCTCGGCAAGACGTTCCGGGTGCAGGGCGCTGCGGCGCCGGACGGTCCCTCCTACGACCCCGACCTCGACGACAGCGGCCGGCATCTCGTGTTCACCTCCGAGGCGACGAACCTCACGCCCGGCGACACCAACGGCGCCCGGGACGCGTTCGCCGCCGACCTCGACTCGAACGGAGACGGGATCTACGGGGATGTCACGCTCACCCGCTTCCTCGACCAGACCGCGATGGCGGGCGGCACCGAGCAGGCCCGGATCAGCGGGAACGGGGCATCCGTCGTCTTCACGGCGCACCGGGACTCGGTCACCCCTCCGGGGACGCCCGGCGACTACGTCTACTACGGCGCCACTCCCAGCATCGGGCTCGCGGCCAGCCTGGTCGGCAGCAACGCCCACAGCCCGACGATCGACGCGGTCGGAGACACCTTCGCCTACATCGACGAGGACGACTGCGGCGGCTTGCCCGCCATCGTCGCCGCGACGTCCGATGCCAACTTCTATTACGCGGCCGCCGGAACGACCGAGACCAATCGGAACGTCGGCTCTATCGCCGATCCCGTCATCTCGGGCGACGGCAGCCGGGTCACGTGGACCACGACGATTCCGAAGTTCGACCCGGGTTCGGCCGACGCGACCCTCGACGCGCCCGTGATCCGCATTCAGGAGATCGGCTGGAACGACTCCAGCCTGACGATCGACTGCACGGGGCTCATCCCCGACTGGACCGACCTCGCGGTCGGGTCCGAGGCATCCGTCTCGGCATCCGCCCGCACCGTGGCCTTCGCAGCCCCGACGCCCGCCGCCTCCACCGTGTACGCCATCGATACGCACCGCCACGCCGGCCTCGCGGTGTCGAGCACGCAGGGGCAGCTCGCGACACCGGGCTTCATGACGAGGGTCGACATCCCCACCATCCCGCTCACGTCACTGCGCGGGTACGCGTCGGCGATCGCGAACGCCCCGATCCACAATCTGCCGATCCACAACCTCCCGATCCACAACCTGCCTATCCACAACCTCCCGATCCACAACCTGCCCATCCACAACCTGCCCATCCACAACCTCCCGATCCACAACCTGCCGATCCACAACCTCGACTTCCCCGGCGGCTGGGCGCAGGTGCTGGAGGGCACCCCGTTCGCTGGCGAACTGATCCAGAGCGTCACTCTCAACGAGGTGCTCGCGTGGGCCGAGGCCGCGCTCGCGCCGGGCTCGACGGCGACGGATGTCGAGCGCGCCGCTGCGGAGCGGATCCAGAGCCTCACCCTCGGCGACCTGGACGTCGACGGCAGCGCGCTCGACTCGCTGACGCTCGCGTCGTACGTGATGGGCGAAGCACCCGTCGGCGACATCGCGCTGCCCGGCGGCACCACGTGGCAGAGCCTCGTCGACGCGCAAGGGCTCGGCTTCCAGGTCGACGCCGCGTGGTACCTCGCGGACCTCGACCTCGCCGGACTGAACATCGAGCGGTCGAGGATCGACGCCGTCGCGCTCCGCAGCCTTCCCGTCGGCAGCAGCCTCATGAGGTTCATCGATCCGTCCGACCTCTTCCTCGCCGGGACCCCTCTCGGCGACCTCGACGTATCGACGCTCGATGAGACCGCGCGCCTCGCGCTCTTCGGCGATCCGAACGTCACCGGAGCGCTCGCCGGCTTCTCGCAGGCCTTCCTCCCGGATGCGACGGTCGCCGATCTCGCGGCCGGCGCGCCGGAGTCCGTGACCTTCGGCGACCTGCTGATGTCGATGCTCGACCGAGACAGCTACCCCTGGGAGCAGATCGCGCCGGCATCGATCGACCCCAACCTCGTCGAGGCGTCGACCGATCCGCGAGGATGCGACGACAAACTGCGCTGCGGCCAGATCGCCGCCTTCAAATACACGTTCGACCCGGGGCCGGGCGAGCCGACGACCTTCCGCGCGCCGACGGCGACCTTCTCGAGCCCCGTCGGCACATCGCCGTTCACGACCTACGTCTGGGGCTCGGGCCCCGACGGGTCGACGGCGATGTTCCAGCCCTACACCGGGCCGAAGCAGATCGATGCGGAGCAGATGCGACTTCCGCTGCCCGACACCGCCGGCGGGACCGTCGTCGCGGTCAAGTCGTACTTCACCGCCACGACCCAGCCGGGTGACTCGCACGCCTCCGGCGAGCTCACGAGCGGCAGCCTCTCGGCTTCGGCGGACCTGTACGGCGGCGCTCCGCTCGACTCGTTCGACGACCCCGACCGCAATCTCGTCGACGGTCAATGGGTAGGCAATCCCGCGCCGCTCGTCGAGGACCAGATCTCCTACGAGTGGATCTCGCCGGCGTGGCGCGACCTCGACGACAACACCGGCGACAAGATCCAGGGGCCCGCACAGGACGAGGACTACTACCTCGTCAACCCTCCCCCTGCGGGCAAGCGCCTCGTCGTGTCGACGAATGCAACGGACGGCCAGATCTCGCTGTCGCTCTACGCGCCGAAGAGAAACGAGAGCGGGCTGGGCGTCGCCGACGCCGGTCCGGTGCCCGGTACCGCGGTGACGGAGCAGACGGGCGCCACCGACCAGCCCGCGCAGGCCGGCGCGGACGCGGGCGTCCCGCTCAGCGGCCAGACGCTCATCGACCAGACGGTCGTGGGGGGCGATGGGACCGCCCAGATCGAGGCGGCGTCGACGGATGCCGCACCCGGCGACCAGCTGCTCGTGCGGGTCACGAGCGGCAACCGCCTGCCCAGCGCCTCGCTCTACTCGCTCCGCGTGCAGTACCTCGACGAGCCGGCCGAGGCGCAGTGCACGGCGTGGACGCCGCGTCAGACCGCAGACCCGGGCGTCGAGGGCGTGAGCGACCCCGTGACCCCGACGACGAACACCATCTACCTCTTCGACGAGAAGCGCTACGGCGACACGTACGGTGCGGCATCCGCCCGCGACGTGCGCGATGCCCTCGTCTCGCTCACGGGCGACGGCCACGTGGGCGACGGAGCGGTCGACGGCGCCGTGCTCGCGATCGACTCGAGCCCCGCCGTGCAGGCGGCTCGAGCATCCGTCGACGCGAACCCGTGCTCGATGAAGGCCCGCGAGGCGCTCTCTTCGGCGATCAACGCGTTCGTCGGGCAGGAGCTGGGCGGGAACCGGTCGCAGATCCGTTCCGTCGTCATCGTGGGCGGCGACGACATCATCCCGCTCGCTCCCGTCGCTCAGCACACCTCGCAGTTCACCGAGGAGAGCCACGCCGACGACCTCCGGCTCCCGACGCTGCCCAACGGCGACCCCTGTCCCGCCGCTGTGGGCGTGGACCCCTGCGAGACTCCGCTGTCGGCTGCCGCACGCGCGGCGTACATCCTCACGGATGACCCCTACGGCCTCGCGAAGGCCTACGAGTCGCTCGGCGGACACCTCTACGTCCCGACGGTCGCTCTCGGCCGGCTGGTCGAGAAGCCCGAGCAGATCGAGGCGACGATCCAGCGCTTCCTCGACGCGGACGGGCGCCTCACCGCCGACTCGACGCTCACGGGCGGCTACGGCGCCTGGAGCGAGCTCCCCGCGCAGGTGACCGGTTCGCTCGCCTGGCGCTCCGCCGTCAACCAGCAGCTCCCCGACCCCTGGTATGCGGCGGACCTGCAGAACCGCCTCTTCCCGGCCGACGGCGATGCGCCCAAGGTCGTGTCGGTCAATACGCATGCGAACGAGACGCAGATGCTCCCCGGGGTTCCCGGCGCGGAGACGGGCGCGTTCGGCGCGAACGACCTCTTCCTCGCGCAGGGACACGAGGATGCCTCGGCACTCGCCGGCTCGCTGATCTTCGGCATCGGCTGCCATGCCGGGAACAACCTGCCGACCTCCTACTACGGCGACGTGACGGACTGGGTCGACGTCTTCTCCCAGGCCGGCGGCTACGTGGGCAACACGGGGTACGGCCTCGCCAACAACGTGACGACCGCTCTCGGCGAGCGCCTCCTCGGTCTCTACGCCGACTGGATCGGCGTCTCGGTGCAGGGTGATCAGGTCTCGTCCGGCGGCGCCCTCACCTACGCGAAGCAGTCCTATCTCGGCGGTCTCGGGCTGTACTCGGGTTACGACGAGAAGGCGCTCATGGAAGCCGTCTACTACGGCCTCCCGATGTACACCGTGGACGACCCGGCCAAGACCGAGATGCCCCTTCCGCCGACGCCCGACCTCACCCCGGTGACGAGCGGCGGCATCACGACGGCGTCGCTCTCGTTCCAGCCGAAGTTCGCTGCGGAGCAGGACGAGCAGGGCCGCACGTACTACACGGTCGACGGCAACGCCCTCGCGGTGCCGACGGCGCAGGGGATCCTGCCGAGCATCCTGCGCGTGCTGGAGCCGCAGGCGGGACTGGTTCCCCGCGGCGTGCTCCTCACGTCGCTCACGACGAAGGAGCAGACCGGGCCGCCCTCCCTCGGTCAGACGACGGTCGGCGTACCGGAGGACGAGACCACGTCTCGAGGCTCGGCCTTCCCGTCGGCCTTCGGGACCATCACGCACCAGGACACCCCGGCCGGCCCGGTCGATCTCCTCGCCCTCACCCCCGCGATCGTCCAGGTCACGCAGGACGGCAGAGGCTCCACCGAGCTCTTCACCGACTTCACGGCCGAGGTCACCTACGGGCCGGAGTCGTCGACCGACACGACGCCACCCGTCGTCGGCTCCGTCGACCTCACGCCTCCCGGGGGGATCGAGGTGCGCGCCTCCGACCAGGACGGCGACGTCGCCTCGGTCATGCTCCTCGTGCAGCTCCAGGGCTCCGACGCCTGGCAGCGCCTCGAGGGGAGCAAGGTCGTGGTGCGGAACCCCGACGGCACGGTCGCCGAGACCTACTGGCGGGTGCCGACACCCGCGGGGCCGTACCGCTGGATGCTGCAGGTCGTCGACTCCTCGGGGAACGTCTCGACCGACACCTCCCGCGGGCACCTCGATGTCGCCCAAGCCGTGGCCCCCACGCTCGGGGACGCGGGGCCGGACGCCTCGGTCGACCTCGGCGAGCGGCTGCTGCGCTCCGTGCCGATCACGGATGCCGTGGACGGCGAGCGCCTCACCGCATCGACGAAGGTGACGGATGCCGCGGGTGATGTCGTCTCGTCCAGTTCGTCGACCGTCGAGTACGGCGACGACGGCACGGCGCGGGCCCTCATCGACCAGCCGGTGACGACGCCCGGTTCGTTCACCGTCACCCTCAGGGTCTGCCGCGGAGATGCGTGCACGTCGGCCTCGTTCGGCGTGCAGACCTCGCCGCTCAACGAGGCGCCCACTGCCACGGTCCTGCTCCAATCCGACGCGAACCCCGTAGAGCCCACGAGCATCCTGACCGCATCGGCGAGGGCGACCGATCCCGATGGCGATCCGGTGTCGGCGGTCTTCACCTGGTGGCGCAACGGCGTGCAGATCCCGGACCGGTCGGAGTCGACCCTCGACCTCGACGGAATCGCGCAGACCGGCGACGTCGTGCGCGTCACCGTCACCCCCGACGACGGAAAGACCCAGGGGCACGCCGCGTCGGCCGAGGTCCTGGTCGGTCAGGCGGTAGTGGCGCCGCCCGGTCCGCAGATCACCGCGGCTGCGACGACGATCTCCGGCCCGTACACCGGCGGGGAATGGAGCCAAGCCGCCGTCACCGTCACGTTCGAGTGCACCTCGGGCACGCCGGTCGTCACGTGCCCCGCACCGGTCGTCGTGTCCGACGACACCCCCGCCGCAGGACTCGACGTCTCCGGGACGATGACCGACCTCCTCGGCCGCACCGCCACGGCGTCGGTGCTCGTCCGCGTCGATGCGACGGCTCCCTCGCTGAACCCGACGGTGACTCCGCCGACGGTCGCTCCGGGCGAGAGCGCGATCGCGACTGCGAATGCGACGGATGCCTCGTCCGGCGTCGCATCCCAGTCCTGCGACCCGCCGACCACCGAGACCGAGGGCGAGCGATCCGTCGAATGCCGCGCGACCGACGTCTCAGGCAACACGGCCACGGCGCTCGCCCACTACACGGTCGAGATCCCGGCACCCGAACCGCCATCGATCACGCTGACGGCGACCAATGCCCCAGGTGCCTACGTGGGCGGCACCTGGAGCCGCACACCGGTCACGGTCACCTTCACGTGTACCTCGGGCGTCGCCGTCACCACCTGCCCCGCGCCCCGCACGGTGTCTTCCGACACGCCCGTGACCGGCATGCTGGTGGCGGGGATGATGGAGGACGCACTGGGGCGCACGGCCACGGCGCAGATCCTCGTCCGCATCGACACGAAGGCGCCCGCGCTCGCTCCGAAGCTCCAGCCCGCGACGATCATCGCCGGTTCGCCGGGGTCCGCGACGCCGAACGCCACCGACACGGGTTCCGGCGTGGCGACGCAGTCGTGCGACGCCGTGGACTCTTCCAAGCCCGGCGCCAAGCGCCTCACCTGCCGCGCGACCGACGTGGCCGGCAACACCGCGAGCGTCGAGATCAAGTACATCGTCGCGCCATCGCAGCGGCGGCAGACCGTTCCGCCCATCTTCGGTCCGCAGAAGCCGGTTCGCGGCGGGGAGGGTGGCGGCTCGAACGGCGGCGGCGGCTCCGACGAGGGCGGCGGCTCCGAGGGCAACGGGCGGGCCGGCACCGCCGACGGCACGTCCTTCACGCCGACGTTCGGAGTGCGATGATCGACGACCAGGCGGCGGCGAATCCGGTGCACGATGCGGCGCACGACGACTCCGCGGAGGACCGAACCGCCGCACTCGCCGCCGAGATGCTGGCCGAGGTCTCGAGCGAGATCGACCGTGCCGACCAGAAGGCCTCCCTCCTCATCGGAAGCCTCGGGATCGCCTTCAGCATCGTCCTCAGCGGCATGCTCGGCGGCGACTGGTCCCCCGCCTCGCTCGGCACGTGGGCAGCCGCACTCTGGATCGCTGCAGCGGTGGCGGGCGCGGCATCCGTCCTCGCGGCCGCAATGGCGGTCTGGCCCCGGCTGAGCAAGGGACCCAGCCCCGCGACCATCACGTACTGGGGCCAGATCCGGGGGATGTCGTCGCCGCAGGCCGTCGCCGACGCCCTGGCGGAGCGCGGCCTGCAACCGCCCGAGCGGACCTACCAGCAGCTCCTCGTGCTGTCGTCGGTGGCGCAGCGGAAGTACCGGAACATCCGGCAGTCGATGGTGCTCGCCGGCATCGCCGGGCTCGCTGTCGTCGTGTCGTTCTTCCTCATCTTCTGAGCCGCCGCAAGACCGCCCGCACCCGTCTGGCGAGAGATACCGTGGAGGCGTGAGCGAGGTCGACGTCGCCGTGCGCGACATCCGGATCGAGGACGCGGGCGAGGTCCTCACGTTGCAGCGCGCCGCGTTCGTGCAGGAGGCCCTCATCTACGGCTCGCCCGAGATGCCGCCGCTCACGCAGACGCTCGAAGAGCTCGAGCACGAGCTGCACGACAACCTCGGATGCGTCGCGCTCGAGGGATCGCGCATGATCGGTGCGGTCCGGGCCCGCGTCGTCGGCGAGCTGCTGCTCGTGGGCCGCATCTCCATCGCGCCCGATGCGCAGGGGAAGGGCGTCGGCACGCTGCTGCTGGCCGAGGTGGAGCGCCGCGGCCGCGAAGCGGGGGCGACGGAGTCCGAGCTCTTCACCGGATCGCTGAGCGAGGCGAACCTGCGCCTGTACGAGCGCGAGGGCTACGCCGAGTCGCAGCGGGTGCCGGGCGACGACGGAACGGAGCAGGTCTTCCTGCGCAAGACGCTGGTGTCTTCGTGAGGCGGGAGCAATGGATGACGCGACTCGGGCCGAGCTCGCGCAGCTGAGGCGGCGGGCCTTCGGCCCCGACCCCGACATCGCCGATGACCCCGCGGCGGTGGATCGCCTCGTCGCGCTCGAGAGCCTCGTGCTGAGCGAGCATGCCGCGGCCTTCGCGGCCCGCCATCCCCCCGCGAGGGCGACCGCCGGCCCCGGCGAACGGGCACCGCAGGATCGAGCGCGCGACCCCGGCGACGAGGACTTCGGCGGCGAGGTCTTCTCGACGCACATCGCGGCGCTCCCGTACGAGGACGAGCGGATGCCGTCGCCTGCGGCGCCCGACGTGGCGGCCGACCCCGTGGCCCCGGCCTCGCGGCGCTGGAGCTGGCACCGCCACGACGGCAGCGGCATCGCGCTGACGGCCGCCGTCGCCGCCGCGTTGATCGGCGGCATCAACGGCGTCGTCCCGACGCCGGCCAGCGAGGCGGGCGTCATCGAGGAGACGACGCGCGAGGCGTACTCGTTCGTCCGCGACCAGGACGCCAAGACGCTGATCGAGGTGCCACTCGACGGGGGCTTCGACGAGGGCCCGCAGCTGCCCGCCGACGAGGTGCCGGTCTTCCCCTCGAGCGGGACGGTGGAGTGGGCGAAGCCCCTCGGCCAGTACTACGGCTGGAACCTCTGGATCGCGGGTGCGAAGGGCGCGTTCCGCGACGAGCAGTGCATCCTCGTCATCCGCGGCGAGGAGGCCAAGGGTCGCTGCGTCGTGGCGGCGCTGCGTCCGCAGAGCGCGCTGATCGTCTCGCTGCCGTACACGGTCATCGACCCGGCGAAGCGGCCCGAGGGCCTCGTGCCGGGGATGCGGATCGGCTTCTGGTGGACCGGAGACCCCATCGTCCGCATCCTCCTCGGCGTCGTCCCGGCCGACCGCTGACGTCGCGACGCACTATCGTTTCTTCGTGGTCCCGATCGAGAATCTCCTCGCCTTCGCGCTCGCGGCCCTCGTGCTCATCGTGATCCCGGGGCCGAGCGTCCTCTTCACGATCGGCCGGGCCCTCGCGCTCGGCCGCATCGGGGGCCTCCTCAGCGTGCTGGGGAACGCCCTCGGGCTTCTGCCGATCATCGTCGCCGTCGCGCTGGGCGTCGGCGGCATCGTCGCGAGCTCGGTCGTGCTCTTCACGATCGTCAAGGTCGCGGGCGCCCTCTACCTCATGTACCTCGGCGTGCAGGCGATCCGTCACCGCAACCGCACAGCCGAGGCGGCGACGAACGGCGCCCTTCCGCGCTCGCACTGGCGCCAGCTCGGCGAGGGGTTCGTCGTCGGCATCACCAATCCCAAGACGATCGCCTTCTTCGTCGCGGTGCTCCCGCAGTTCGTCGATCTCGACGCCGGCATGGTGCCCCTGCAGATGATCGAGCTGGGCCTCGTGTTCTTCGTGATCGCCCTGCTGTCGGACGGCATCTGGGCACTCATCGCAGCGGGCGCCCGCGACTGGTTCGGCCGCTCCCCCACGCGCATAGCGCGCCTGACGGCGACGGGCGGCGGCCTCATGATCGGCCTCGGCGGCATCCTGCTCTTCACCGGCAACAAGCACTGACCGGGCTGAGCGTGCCCATCGCCCGACGAGGGCGACGAGCGAGGTCGCATCACGCAGTCGTGGCGGCCGCGCCGAGGTTGACGAGGTTGCCGTCGGGATCGCGCACCTGCGCGGCTCGCTCGCCCCACGGCATGTCGGCCGGTCCGGACACCGACGAGCCGCCCACCGCCACCCACCGGGAGAAGGCCGCGTCGACGTCGTCGACGGAGAACCACAGTGCGACGCGGTCGCCGGCCACTGGGGCTCCGGGATCCCGGCCGATGCCCAGCGACGCCTCGCCGAGCTTGAGCGTGACGTAGTCGTCCTCGTCGGCGCTGCCGAAGCGGTAGTCGACCTTGGCGTGCAGGGCGTGCTCGTAGAACGACACCAGGCGCGGCAGATCGCGCGTCAGGATGATCGGGAAGAGGCTCCGGACGGCCATGAGCCCACGCTACGCCGCCGACCGCTCGGGCGGCAGGGCCCCGCGGCGCCGGCGGAGGCTCAATCCAGGAAGATGTCCGGGAAGAGCCGGTCGTCCGGGGTTCCCGGCACGGCGGCGTAGTGCGAGAAGTCGGTGACGCCCGACTCGGCGAGCACGTCCTCGACGATCAGGGTCTTCCCGGTGTACTCGCGCGCCGGCCGCGTGAGGACCTCGTATGCGGCGTCCGCGTAGATGTCCGGCGTGCGGCTGGCCTTCATCATCATGTCGCCGCCGAGCGCGAACTGCACCGCCGCCGTCGCGATCGTCGTGCGCGGCCACAGCGTGTTCGCGGCGATGCCGTCCTTGGCGAACTCGGCGGCGAGGCCCAGGGTCGCCATCGTCATGCCGTACTTCGCGAGCGTGTAGCCGGTGTGCGCCCCGAGCCACTTCGGCGACAGATTGAGCGGCGGCGAGAGCGACAGGATGTGCGGGTTGGCGCTGTCACGGAGGATCGGCACCGCGGCTCGCGAGAGCAGGAACGTACCGCGCACGTTGACGTCCTGCATCAGGTCGTACTTCTTCGCCGCGAGGTCGAGCGAGCCCGACAGATCGATGACGCTCGCGTTGTTGACGACGGCGTCGATGCCGCCGAACTCGCCCTGCGTCTCGAGCACGGCGCGGGTGATGTCGTCGTCGTTGCGCACGTCGCCCACGATCGGGAGCGCGCGGCCCCCGGCATCCCGGATCTGCTCAGCCGCCGTGTGCACGGTGCCCTCGAGCTTCGGGTGGGGGGTGTCTGTCTTGGCCATGAGTGCGATGTTCGCGCCGTCGCGCGCCGCGCGCAGCGCGATCGCCAGGCCGATGCCGCGGCTGCCGCCGGACATGAGGATCGTCTTGCCGGCCAGGGGCGCCGAGCCGTTCGAGGGGTCGGTCATGGTTCTCTCCCGTCGTGGAGCCGAAGTGGGGTGTAGCGTGTCCCGAATTCGGCCGCTCAGCGCCTGCGCAAGCGGCCGAATTCGGGACACAGAGACGTCAGGTGGACGGCCGGGCCGATTTGGCGGATGCCGCGGCGAACGCGGCGACGCGGGTGCGCGACTCCTCGGTCTCGAAGCGCGCGCCGATCGTCGCCGCCTCGTCGTCGAGGTTCTCGCTGAAGGTGCGGTCGGCGCCGACCCGCACGAGGCGCTTGGCCTGGCCGAACGCCGCCGTCGCGTTCGCGAGCCAGAACCCGGCGATCTCCTGCGCCCGGCTCGCGACCTCGGCCGCCGGCACGACCTCGGTCACGAGGCCCCAGTCCAGGGCGGTCGCGGCGTCGATCGTGCGGTCCTGGAGCAGCAGCTGCAGGGCGCGGCGCTGGCCGATCGCGGCCGGCAGCAGGGTCGAGACGCCGAGGTCGGGGGTCAGGCCGATGTTGGCGTACTTGCTGACGAACTTCGCCGACTCGGACGCGACGATGTAGTCGGCGGTGAGCATCAGCCCGAGGCCGCCGCCGGCGACGGCGCCCTGCACCGCGGCGACGATCGGCTTGTCGGAGAGCGCGAACGTGCGGATGCCGTCGTGGATGATGTGCGCCGTCTCGGTCACCTCCGTGCCGCCGGCGTTCGACGTCGCCATCGCGAGCACGTCGCCCCCGGCGCAGAAGGCGGGGCCTGCGGCATCCAGGATCACCGCCCCCACGGAGTCATCCGTCGTCAGCTCGTGGGCGACGTCGCGCCAGCGTCGGCCCATCTCGAAATCCATCGCGTTGAGGTACGCCGGGCGGTTGAACGTCACGCGGGCGAGGCCGCCCTCACGTGCGATCAGGATCGAGTCGCTCATGTGCATTCCTTACTTCGGCGCCATGCGGATCGCGCCGTCGAGGCGGATCGTCTCGCCGTTGAGGTAGCCGTTGTCGACGATCGCGAGCACGAGCTTCGCGTATTCGTCGGGGCGTCCGAGGCGCTGCGGATAGGGGACCTGCTGGCCGAGCGACTCCTGGGCCGCCTCGGGGAGGCCCTTGAGCATCGGCGTCTCCATGATGCCGGGGGCTATCGTCAGCACGCGGATGCCGTAGCGCGCGAGCTCGCGGGCGATCGGGAGCGTCATGGCGTGGACTCCGCCCTTGCTCGCCGAGTACGCGGGCTGCCCGATCTGGCCGTCGAAGGCGGCGACGCTCGCGGTGTTGACGATGACGCCCCGGTCGCCGTCGGCCGCGGCATCCGTCTTCGACATGACGGCGGATGCCTGGGCGATCACGTTGTACGTGCCGATGAGGTTGATCCGCACGATGCGCTCGAAGTCGGCGAGCGGCGACGGGTTCCCCTCGCGATCGAGCACCTTGGCCGGCGGTGCGATGCCGGCGCAGTTCACGACGACCCGGAGCGGTCCGGCCTCGGCGGCACGTGCGACCGCCCCGGCGACCTGCTCGGGATCGGTCACGTCGGCGGCCGCGAAGGCTCCGCCGAACTCCTGCGCGACGGCTGCTCCGGCCGACGACGGGAGGTCGACGATCGTCACGAACGCTCCTGCCTCCGCGAGCCGGCGCGCCGTAGCGAGACCCAGCCCGCTGGCCCCGCCCGTGACGAGGGCCGATGCGCCCGAGATGTCCATGCGTTCTCCTTCGAACTCGAATCGTGGCATCCAGTCCCAGCATAGGCGGGACTCCGTGTCATGCACGCCGCGGTACCGGCGCCACCCTCCAGGCTAGTGCGGAGGGTGGTGCGAGGGGAGCGCGCGGAGTTGACTGGAACGGTGGAGTTCTTCCTCAAGCGCGTGTACGACGAGCCGTCGGCCGACGACGGCTTCCGCGTGCTGGTCGACCGCCTGTGGCCGCGTGGTCTGACGAAAGAGCGCGCCGCCGTCGACCTGTGGGCCAAGGAGGCCGCACCCACGACCGAGCTGCGTCGCGCCTTCCACCAGGACGGGATGGACTGGGAGACCTTCGCTGCCGCCTACCGCGCCGAGCTGGCGGTCAACCCCGCCGTGCCCGAGCTCCGCGAGGCGCTGTCGGGCAAGCCCGTCGTGACGCTCCTCTACGGGGCGCACGACGAGCGTCACAACCACGCGGAGCTCCTGCGCGAGGCGCTCCTCGAGTGAGCCCGTGACGATCCCGCTCTCCGCCGTCGAGGTCCCCGGCCAGGTGCGGGCCCTCGCGCGCGGCGCGGACCTGCGCCCCGTCTGGCTCAACGAGATCGGCGGCGTGACGTTCCGCACCTCGGACGGCCGGCACATCAAGCACTCGCCTCGGAACCTCGAGACCTCCTTCGCCGACGAGGCCGAGCGACTGGACTGGGCCGTGCGCTACATTCCCGTGCCCCGGGTGCTGGAACACGGCGGCGATGGGACGCACGAGTGGATCGTGACCGAGACCGTGCCCGGCGAGTCGGCCGTCGCACCCCGCTGGGTCGCCGAGCCCGCCACGGCCGTGCGGGCGATCGGCGAGGGGCTTCGCGCGCTCCACGACGCGCTCCCGGTCGCGGAGTGCCCCTTCGACTGGAGCGTGACGTCGCGGCTCACGAATGCGGCGGGCCGAGGCATCCAGGTTCCGGACCGTCTTCGCGAACCGCCGACGATCGACGCGCTCGTGGTGTGCCACGCCGACGCCTGCTCCCCCAACACGCTGATCGGCGACGACGGCCGCTGGGTGGCTCACGTCGACCTCGGCGCGCTCGGCGTCGCAGACCGGTGGGCGGACCTCGCCGTGGCGTCGATGAGCACCGAGTGGAACTATGGACCCGGATGGGATGGCGCTCTCCTCGCGGCGTACGGGATCGAACCCGACACGGAGCGCATCGACTACTACCGGGAGCTCTGGAACGCGACATGACCGCCACCCGCACCGGCACCGTCACCACGATCGACGGCGCGCCCAACCTCGTGCTGACGCGCACGTTCGGCTCGCCGGCCGAGGCCGTGTGGCAGACGTTCACCGAGTCCGATCGCCTGCGCGACTGGATCGGCTACTGGGAGGGCGACCCCACCATGGGGCGGGTCTCGTTCTTCATGACGGCCGAGGGCGACGACCCCGAGCCGTCGCAGTACACGATCATCGAGTGCGATCGACCCCGTCGTTTCGTGGGAGACACGGATGCCGAGGCCGCCGGCGGCGGCTGGCACCTGTGGTTCGAGCTCGACGAGACGGCGGGCGTCACGACCCTCACCTTCGGCCAGCGCCTGTCGCCGGGCGAGGACATCGGCTCGATCGGCCCGGGCTGGGAGTACTACCTCGATCGCGCGCTGGCCGCCCACGAGGGTCAGGATGCCTCGGCCATCGTCTGGGACGACTACTACCCCGCTCTCAAAGACGAGTACGCGGCCCTCGCCCCCTGAGGACCAAGCACCCCACTGGTCCCTGAGCTTGTCGAAGGGCGGAGCTCAACCCGGGCCGAGGATGAAGTTCCACGTGCCGGCCAGCACGGCGGCCGTCACGGCGAGGGCCGAGATCGCGGCGCCGATCGCCATGAGCGCCCACTCCCGCCCGCCGAAGTGCGATTCGCGCGCCCACGTGCGCTCGACAGGAGCGCCGAACCCTCGTGCCTCCATCGACGTGGCGAGCTTCGATCCCCGGCGGATCGAGAGCACGAGGAGCGCGAACGCCATTCCGAGGAACCGTCGGGTGCGCCCACGGTCGGCGACGCCCCGCGCGCGGCGCGCGAGCTCGAGCGCGCGCCAGTCGTCGATGAACAGACCCACCATGCGCAGCCCCGCCAGCGCGCCGAGAACGAACCGGGCCGGGAGGTGCAGCACCTGGGCGAGCCCATCGGCGAGGTCGGTCGGATCGACCGTCACGAACAGCACGACCGAGGGCAGAGCGATGGCGAGCACGCGGAAGAACGTCGCGACGGCGAGTTCGAGCGAGCCCTCACTCACCCGCACGAGGAACCAGTCGACGTAGATCTGCCCCGACGTCTCGCCGTACAGCGCGATCGTGAGGGCCGTGAGCGGCGCGGCGAGCCAGACGGGCCATGTGCGCACCCAGAACTCCCGCCACCCGATGCCCGCGAAGGGGAACAGCAGGCACTCGAGCAGCAGCGCGACGGCGGCGGAGACCCAGTCGAGGGTCAGCACGAGCGGGAGCGCGATGAGGGCGCTCGCCCCCAGCTTCGCGACGGGGTTGATCCGCGCGACGGCACCGGTGCGCGCACGGCTCTCGAGCAGGGTCATGCGGATGCCTCGGCATCCGTCGTCCGCACGAGGAGATGTCGCGAAACGAGGAGCGGAACCGCGGGAATCATCCTGGTTCCGCCAGATCTCCTCGTTTCGGCACCACGGCGATTCCTCATGGCGCGGCCGCCAGTTCGACGACCTGGGCGTGAAGCGCCCGCACGACGTCGAGGTCGTGCGTGATCGCCACGATGGCGGAGCGCGCATCGCCGTCCCGCCCGTCGCGCACCGCGGCGAGGAGGTCGACGAGCTCCGCCCACGTCCGCGCGTCCTGCCCGAACGTCGGCTCGTCGAGCACGAGCACCCGCGGCCGCGTCGCGAGTGCGGCTGCCACCGTCAGCCGCCGCTTCTCGCCGCCCGACAGCGTGAAGGGGTTCGCCGCGGCGAGGTGGTCGAGGCGCAGGCGCGCGAGCAGCTCGTCGACGCGGGCGCGCATCTCGGCCTCCTCGAGGCCCAGTGCACGAGGTCCCACCTCGAGCTCGTCCCGCACCGTCTGCGTCAGCAGCTGGTGCTCAGGGTCCTGGAACACCGTTGCGATGCGGGTGAGAAGCTGCCGTGAGGCCCAGCGGATCGGTGCCGCACCCGCGCCATCGGCAAGCGCCGGAGTTGCGGCGAGCTCGCCACCGGCCGGCGGCAGGAGACCTGCGAGCGTCAGGCCGAGCGTCGACTTGCCCGCCCCGTTCGGCCCCGTGACGGCGAGAACGGTCCCCGCGCGCACATCGGCGTCGATCCCGGTCGCGACCGGCGTGCCCTTCACGCGCTCGACCGACAGCCCTCGGGCGCTCAGCAGCGTCTCGCCCGCGGGTGAGACGGGCGGCCCGGGCACGACCGGTGGGATGCCGGGCACCCACACGCCCTCCGCGGCGAGCCGCCGCCCTTCCCGTCCGAGCACGTCGGCGGGCGGTCCGTCGGCCACGACTCCGCCGTCGCCGAGGACGATCACCCGCGACACGACGGGCAGCCACACCTCGACGCGGTGCTCGACGACGACGAGCGTGGTCGGATGCCATTCGAGGAGCCGCTCCACCGCCGTCCGGACCTCGACGACGCCTGCGGGGTCGAGGTTGGCGGTCGGCTCGTCGAGCAGCAGCAGTCCGGGCTGCATCGCGAGCGCCCCGGCGAGCGCGAGCCGCTGCTTCTGCCCGCCCGAGAGGGCCTTGGTCGGCCGGTCGAGCGGCACCTCCAGCCCTACGGCGCCGAGCGCCTCCCGCACCCGCGGCCAGATGCGGTCTCGCGGAACGCCCAGGTTCTCGCAGCCGAACGCGACGTCGTCGCCGACGCGGGCGAGCACGACCTGCGCGTCCGGATCCTGCAGCACGAGCCCCGCGGTTCCCCGGACGGATGCCGCGGCCCGCCCTCCGACGAGCAGCTCGCCGTGCGACTCGCCCTCGTCGTCGCCGCCCAGCACGCCCGCAAGGCCGTGCAGAAGGGTGGACTTGCCCGAGCCGGATGCGCCGAGGAGCAGGACCCGCTCCCCGGGCTCGATGCGGAACGAGGCATCCCGAACCGCCCAAGCCCGACGGCTGGCGTGACGCCAGCCCCACCCGCGAGCCTCGACCGCGGCGGGAGCAGGCGTCTGGATCGGCACGCTAGACGCGGGCGCGCGCTTCGCGGCCCGAGGCGAAGCGGTCGAGCGCACCCGTCTTGGCGAGACCTCGCGTGAGCAGCCACGGCAGGGCGCCTGCGATGAGGGCTCCCGAGATGACGGTCGAGATGAGGTAGGTGACGGTGAAGCCGGCGCTCGAGCCGGCGTACCAGAGCACGAGATTGTTGATGCCGCCCGCGAGGGCTGCGCCGGCGCCGGCGAGCATCGCGACGGGAAGGTTCCACACGCGGTAGAGGAACGCCAGGAAGACCAGCTCGGCGCCGAGGCCCTGTACGAGTCCCGCCTCGAGCGTGAGGAAGCCTCCCCACTGGTTGCCGACCAGGGCCGAGACGACGGCAGCGAGCGTCTCGGTGTACAGCGCGGCACCGGGCTTGCGGATGATGAGGGCGCCGAGCACGCCGGCGAAGAGCCACGGCCCGTCGAGGAGTCCCTGGAGTCCGGGGAGCAGGGGCGCGAGGAGCGCCTGAGGGCCGAGGTAGCCGATGTTCCAGAACAGGAAGATCAGGCCCGACGCGACGCCGATGACGCTGGCCACGACGATGTCGACGACCCTCCAGCGGAGGCGGTGCGAAGCACCCGAGGCGGTGGTGGGGGCAGACGTGGAAACGTGCATTTCTCTCCTCCCTGCGCTGGCATGATCCAGATCAGGTTCGACGGTCGGAGCGTGTTCGCTCCCTCTCAGCCCGGCACACCGGACTCCCGTGGTTATGGCGATGAGTATATCGCGCAGGGAGGAGAGGTACCTTTAGCGGGTGACTCTCGCCGACACCGAGCCGCCGTCCCGGCGCGCCCTGCGCGCCGACACGGGTGGGATCGCGCTCGGGGAGCCCGAGCCCGGGCCGGAGCGTCCGGTCGCGCCCTCCAACGCGAAGCCGACCAAGTCGCCGCCGGCGCCGAAGGTCGCCTTCTCGTGGGTGGACGAGGCATCCGTCGCCCAGACCGTCCTGACCCCCCGCGAGGTGGCAGCCGCCGCGCACCCGTACGTCGTGGTCGACGCCGACCTGCTCGCGCGCGCCCCGCGGCGCTCGCCGTGGCGCGCGGGTGTGCTCGTGCCGATCGCGATCATCCTCTTCCTCTTCGGCGGGTACGCGGCGACGACGCTGTGGTGGCCCCTCACGGCCGTCGCTCCGACGATCGAAGCCGTCGCGGTCGAGCCTGTCCCGTCGGCCGTGACGACCCCCGCCTGGCCGGTCGAGGGCTCGGGCGCCGTCGCGGTCGCGGGCTTCGACGGCGTCATAGCGTCGACCCAGGATGCCGCGCCCATCGCGAGCATCACGAAGGTCGTGACGGCTCTTCTCGTCCTCGACGAGATGCCGCTCGCCCTCGGCGAGCAGGGTCCGGAGTTCCGGTTCACCTCGAGCGACCGCTCGGCGTACTGGGGCTACCGCAATCGCGGCGAGTCGTCGCTCGACGTCCCCGTCGGGGGCACGCTCACCGAGTATCAGCTTCTCGAGGGCATGCTCATCGGATCGGCGAACAACTACGCCGACCGTCTCGCGAGCAACCTGTGGCCGAGCGATGCCGTCTACGCGAGCGCGGCCAACAGCTGGCTCACGGCGCACGGGGTGCCCGGGGTCACGATCGCCGAGCCGACCGGCTTCGACAAGCGCAACACGGCGAGCGCCGCCGCGCTCATCCCCCTCGCGCAGAAGGCCCTGGCCAACCCCGTCATCGCCGAGATCGTGGCGAAGGCCGAGGTCGACCTGCCGGGCGCCGGGCACGTCGAGAACACCAACAACCTGCTCGCCGATGCGGGCGTCATCGGGGTTAAGACGGGCTCGCTCGACGACTTCAATCTTCTCGCCGCGAAGAACATCACGGTCGGCGACACCCCCGTCCGCCTCTACGCGTCGGTGCTGGGTCAGCCGGACGACGCCGGCCGCGTCGAGGCGACCCGCGCCCTCTTCACGCAGCTCGAGACCGAGCTGCAGGTCGAGCCGTCGGTGAACGTCGGCACCACCGTGGGGACGGTCGACACCGCATGGGGCGACCACGTCGATGTGGTGACGGATGCCGATGCCTCCGTCGTCTTGTGGAACGGGGCCGCGGGCACGGTCACGACGGACCTCGACCTCGGCGACGACCGCGACGCGGGCGACATCGTCGGCACGCTGAACGTCAAAGGCCCGGTCAACAGCGCGAGCGTCGACGTGTCGCTGTCGGACGACATCGATCCGCCGTCGCCCTGGTGGCGGCTCACCCACCCGCTCGAGCTCTTCGGCCTGGCAGGCTGACCCTCCCCCGACCCCCGGAAGCCCCAGACCCGGTCGTTGAGCGAGCGAAGCGAGACGAAACGCCCCCGGACCGGCGAGCGGCGCCGTTACACGTGGCGGACTGTGTGCTGCAGACGGGTCCGCACGTCGAAGACCTCGTTCCCGCCGATCTCGCGGGCGCCCGTCACGCCGCGGCGCAGGATCGTCGAGAGCGCGCTGCGTGACACGACGGCCACCGGCACGCCGCGCACCTTGCCGAGCTCCTCAATGGGCTGCTCGAGGTCCTCGTCGGGCAGCACGACGATCGCACCGCTGAACTTCACCCGCGCCGCCCGCGCGACGACGCGCACGTGGGCGACCAGTGTCGCGATCGGCGCGGTCTCGATGCCGTCGCCGACGAGCTCTCCCCGGCGCACCCGGACGGGCCCGCCGAAGTCCTCGGAGAGGATGCCGTAGAGCCCGCTCGGCCCCAGCACGACGTGATCGACCTTCTCGTCCGACGCACGGCCCGCCGCGACGTCATGCCACACCGTGTAGCCCATGCCGAGGTCGGCGACGACCCGCGCCGTCGCCTCTTCGGCGAGGGCGTCCGCGAGCAGCCGACGCAGCAGCCGCGGCGCCGACCGGACGAGCGCCGGATCGTACGGGTCGGGGAGGTCCACGCCCCGGCCGACCCATTCGCGCATGAGATCGAGGTACCGCTCGCGCCGCCACCCGCCGGGCTGGCCGTACGAGCGGGCCCGGGGCCGCGTGTCGGCGGGACGCGACGGCGGGCGCCAGGCCGGGGCATCCGGGGCGAACGAGGGAGCGGTCTGCGCACCGAAGCCGTGCCCGCGGTCGTACGCGGCGCGGGCGTCGGGCGTTCCGACGAGCTCCCACGCACGCTGAACCTGGATGAAGACGGATGCCTCGCCCCCCGTGTCGGGGTGGGTCTGGCGCATCCGAAGGCGATACGCCTTGCGCAGCGACTCCTCGTCGACCGTCGGCTCGACGCCCAGCACCTGGTACGCCGAAGCGGACAGCGGGGAGTCGAACATGTGCGGGTCCTCTCAGCGCTGCTCGTGGCGCCGAGCGTAGGCGGCCGCGCTCCGGCTGGACAGCGCGAGGAGGATCAGCGTATCGAGCGCCGTCGAGAGCAGGCTCGTCTTGAGGGTGATTTCCAGGTCCTCGGCCCACCACGCCCCGAAGGCGGTGGCGATCGAGATGACGGAGAGAAACATGACGACGACGCGCGCCCAGTTGTGCCCGCGCAGGATGACGATGCCCAGGATGACGTCGGCGACGACGACGACCAGGCCGATGACGAGGAGGAGAGTGAGCCCCACGCCTGCCGCCTCGGCGTCGGTGAGGCCGTCGATCTCGATCGTGCTCTGCATCGCGACGACGTTCCAGTTGAGACCCAGCTCGGCAAGGAAGAGCAGTCCCACCGCTGCGCGGAGGAACACGAGCACGGCGCCCGCCACCGTCGTCACCGGTCGCTTCATGTCGGGGTCGAACCCCGTCGGCCGAAGGAGTCGGCCGGGCGGCTCGTAGGCGGGGCGCTTGGCGGGGGTGCTCACGGCGACTCCGAGAGGGTCGCGGGGAGCGTCACGTCGCGCACGTCGACGATGGGCAGGTCGCCATCGGTGCTGATCGAGTCGCCGCCGCCGTTGCGGGAGTGGTACCCGGTCGAGAAGTCCTCGATCACGCGCACCTCGATGCGGGGATCGGCGACGGTCAGGGTCGAGACGATGTGGTCCCGCTCCGTGTCTGTCTCGGCGTCGATCTTGTGCGTCACCTGGAGCGTGAAGAGCGAGAGGCCGACCCGGCGGTCGAACGTCCCCGCGGCGAGCCAGTCGACCCTTCCTCCGCCGGGGAGCAGCCAGCCGTCGGGGCACCGCCAGAACCGCACGTGATGGCGCTGGGCGGGGCTGTCGTCGACGTCCTGCTGGTAGGCGAAGTCCTGCTGTCTGCCGAAGAGGAAGAGCGGGCTCACCGGAGCCTCGGGGTAGCTCCGGCCGGCGACCGTCGACGCGATGATGCGCCACGTCGAGGTGACGGTGATCGGATCGGCCCTCGTCCAGCCGGCGGCCGCCATCGCCGCCTCGATCTGCTCGCCGGTGCCCATGAACGCGAGGTTCACGGGGTCGCCCAGAAGCCCGTCGCTCGTGCGCGTGCGGCCGATGAAGTAGTCCGGCACGTAGATCGTCGTCAGGATCCGGTGCAGCCGCGGCAGCACGAGATACGCGAGCAGCGCCCAGAAGACGACGGCGAGGAGGATGCCCCACCAGCCGGTGCTGAAGGTCTCCGTGAGGCTCAGGTACGCCAGCCAGATGGCCGCTAGTCCCGCGAAGACGAAGAAGAACCAGTCCAGCGCGATGCCGAGCGACCACCCGCGACGACGCCGCGCCGACTCGGCGTCGGAGTCCGGTTCGCGGGCCACGGAGTCAGCTCCAGAGCGGGACCGTCGGAGTGAACGAGAGGGCGGATGCCGCGGCATCCGTCGGCAGTTCCGCGAGCGTCGCAGGCTTCCAGCGCGGAGAACGGTCCTTGTCGATCACCTGGGCGCGGATCCCCTCCGCCAGGTCGGGCTGCGTCGTGGCGAACCACATCACCAGGCCGTACTCCTGCGCGAGTGCGGCGCGCAGGCTGGGCAGCTCCCGCGCGCGGCGGACGGCCGCGAGGGTCACGGCGAGCCCCGTGGGCGAGAGCTCCTCGAGCAGATCGGCGGTCCGGGATGCCTCCTCCTCGGGCCTCCCCCGCAGGCGCTCGACGATCTCGTGCACGGTGTCGGCCGCGAAGGCATCGTCGATCCACTCGCGGGCCGCCGCGAGTCGGGAGCGCTCGGGAGTCTCGTCGAAGAGCAGCACGAGCTCGGCCGGGCCGGAGGGATCGGCACGCGTCTCGAGCGCGTCACGCAGACCGTCGAGGCTGTCGGTGGGGACGAAGTAGTCGGCGAAGCCCGCGTAGATCGCGTCCGAGGCATCCATCGTCTGACCAGTGAGCCCCAGATACTCGCCCAGCCGACCCGGAGCGTGAGCCAGGAGCCACGTGCCGCCGACATCGGGGGTGAAGCCGATGCGCGTCTCGGGCATGGCGAGCTTCGACCGCTCGGTGACCACGCGGAAGCGCGCGTGGCCCGCGAGGCCGATGCCGCCGCCCATCGTGATGCCGTCGGCGAAGGCGACGAACGGCTTGGGGTACTCGGCGATGCGGGCGTTGAGCGCGTACTCCTCGCGGAAGAAGACGGCGGATGCCTCGGCATCCCCCGCGACCGTGCGCTCGTACAGTCCCCGCACATCGCCGCCGGCGCAGAGGCCCCGCTCCCCCGCCCCGTCGAGCAGCACGATGTCGAGATCGGTGTCGTGCTCCCACGCGTCGAGGGCGGCCGAGGCCGCGCGGATCATGTCGAGATCGAGCGCGTTGATCGCCCGGGGACGGTTGAGGGTGAGCCTTGCGAGCGATCCGCTTCTGTGCACGAGCACTTTGTCTTCGGGGCCGCCCACCGCTTCGCTCACGGTGACACGTTACCGCCCGGCCCGGCGGGCGACGGGGCGTCGGCGTGCCGCTGTGGACTCTCAACGAGCGGGCCGACTTTCCGCAAAGATAGGGAGAACGGCTCACGACGACGAGAGGGTTCTCGCATGCCCGAGGGACAGGTGCTGGAGTTCTCCGCTGTCACGAAACGCTTCGGCGCCGTGACCGCCGTCGACGGATTCACGGCACGCGTCGAGCCCGGCCGGGTCACCGGCTTCCTGGGGCCGAACGGCGCCGGCAAGACGACGACGCTGCGGATCCTCCTGGGGCTGGTCCGGGCGACACAGGGCACCGCCACGATCGGCGGCGTGCCGTACGCGAAGCTGAAGAATCCGCTGCAGTCCGTCGGCGCCGTGCTCGAGGCATCCAGCTTCCATCCCGGCCGAACGGCGGCGAACCACCTCAAGGTGTATGCGCAGGCGGCGGGACTCCCTTCGTCGCGGATCGAGGAGGCGCTCGGTCTCGTCGGGCTCGGCGATGTGGCCGACCGAAAGGTCGGCGGATACTCGCTCGGCATGCGGCAGCGCCTCGGACTCGCCTACGCCCTCATCGGCGACCCCGGAGTGCTCGTCCTCGACGAGCCGGCGAACGGCCTCGACCCCGAGGGCATCAAGTGGATGCGAGGGCTTCTGCGCGAACTCGCCCGTCAGGGCCGCACGGTCCTCGTCTCTTCGCACCTGCTGGCCGAGGTGCAGCAGACCGTCGACTCCCTCCTGATCATCGCCGGCGGGCGCCTCGTCTTCCAGGGCGGGCTCGAAGAGCTCTCGGACCCCGCCGAGTCCGCAACGGTGGTCGACTCTCGGGATCGCGCCGCTCTCTCCGCGGCGCTGCGCGGAGCGCACGTCGACGTCGAGGTGCTCCGCTCGGGACTGACGGTGCGCGGGCTCGATCCGGCCGAGGTGGGGCAGATCGCCGCCGACGCGGGCATCGCCCTGACTTCGCTGCAACGCCGTGGTCCCGCCCTCGAGGAGGTCTTCCTCGACCTCGTGAACGGCACACGCGTGCACGCGAGCGCCGCGACGACGGATGCCGCGCCCGCCGCCGCTGCGACGGCAGCTGCTGTGACGGCGCAGGGTGTGGCGGAGGTCCCGGCCGGCGACGTGGTGGAGGAGCCGCCGGTCGAGGTCCCCGAGGCAGGGGCAGAGGGAGAGGCGAAGGCAGCCGAGGACTCAGCGGTCGAGCCGGAAGCCGACCGGGTTCAGGAGGCCTCGCGCACGGAGACGACCGGCGCCGAGGCAGCACCTGCCGCGTTCGCGGTTGCGAGCACCGGGGTCATCGACATCATCACCACCGAGAACGACTCGGACGCAGAGCCGGCCGACGGGGCACCTGTCGCAGAGGCGACGGACGAGACGGTCGAGGCCACCGAGGAGCCGGACGAGGAAGCGCCGGAGGCGCCGGGAGACGACGCGCCGGAAGCACCGGAGGAGCCTGCTGAGGCGCCCGGCGAATCGGCCGGCGACCGCGGGGTCACCGAGGAGATCCTCACCGTCCACGACCAGACCGGCGACGTCGACGTCGCCGGAGACGAGCCGCGCGCCGAGCCGGCGACGGCGGCCGAGGAGTGGGCCTCCGTCGACACCGCCGGCGTTCCGACTGCCGACGGCGACGCCGACGCCGGCACCCCGGATGTGGAGGACGAGGAGCCCGACACCGAGGCTGAGCCCGAGCGCGAGGACACGGCATCCGCCGAATGGGACTCCGTCGCACCGGCCCATCCCGCAGACGCACCTGCCGAAGAGCCCGACGACACGACGGGCGACGGCGCCGCCGCCGACGAAGAGGCGTCGGCGGAACCACCCGCGGACGACTCCGACCGCCCGTGGGAGCGCTACGTGAAGACGGACGCGGATGTCGAGGCCGACCGCTTCTTCGCCGCCTTCGACGACAGCGTCCCCGAGGCATCGGAGCCGGAAGGCGGGGCGCCCTTCGTCAACGAGCTCGAGACACCCCAGGCCGAGGATCTCGGTGCGCCGTCGGCGGACTGGCACGCGCAGCCCGAGCCGCTGCCCGCCGAGGAATGGCACGCCGACGAACCTTCTGACGAGCCGTCGGAGGAGGAGCTCACCGAGGAGCTCGAGGAACAGCAGCACGAGCACACGGAAGGAGACGAGACGCGATGACCCTCGCCACGACCACGCGCTCCGAGACGACCAAGCAGTTCACCACCTCGATGTGGTGGATCCTCGCGATCGTGCTGCTCGCCTACGTCGGCTTCACGGCGACGGTACTGGGCTTCGTCTTCTCGGCGTCGGCGACGGGTGCGCTGGGTGACGGCAATGCTCCGCGCATCCCTGAGGACGGGCTCCCATCGCTCCTCTACAGCACCGCTACGGCGGTCGGATACGTCTTCCCGCTCCTCATCGGAACGCTCATGGTCACGAGCGAGTTCCGCCACAAGACGCTCACGCCGACCTTCCTGGCGACGCCTCGACGCGCGACGGTGCTGGGCGCCAAGATCGTCGTCGGCCTGCTCCTCGGGCTGCTCTACGGGGTCGTCGGAGTCGTCGCGGCAGTGGGCCCGTCGGCCGCCTTCCTCTCCGGCTACGGCATCGAGACCGGGTTCACCTCGTCCGACACCTGGGCGCTGCTCGGACGGATGCTGCTCGCCTACGTGCTGTGGGTCTTCATCGGCATCGGGGTCGGCGCCCTCGTGCGCAACCAGGTGGGCGCCATCGTCGGCGTGCTGGTGTTCACGCAGTTCCTCGAACCGGTCGCCCGGGCCGCGGCATCCTTCGTCGACGGACTCGATGACGTGACGAAGTACCTTCCCGGCGCGGCGAGCGACGCGCTCGTCGGGGCGAGCGTCTTCTCGATCAGCACTGCGCAGACCGGAGTCGCCAACACCCCGCTCGAGTGGTGGGCGGGCGGCCTCGTGCTGCTCGGATATGCCGCGGTGCTCGTGGTCGCGGGCTACCTGACGAGCTGGCGCCGGGACGTCAGCTAGACGCCGGCGGCCGGGACCGGCGCCGAAGCGGGGCGCTTCTGGCGCGGCTTGCGCGTCGCCTTCGCGGCGATCTCGGTGACGTCGGCCGCCTCGGCCTCGTCGGCCACGTCGAGCCTCAGCGCCTGCACGAGGGCCAGTCCGTGGCGGGTCGTGATGACGATCCGCTGGAACTCGGGGTGACCTTCGAGATCGATCACGACACCTGCGCGGTGTCGACGGATGACGGCGAAGTCGTCGCCGCCCGCCGAGCGCCACGTGCCCATCGCGGCGATGCCGCGCACGTGGGTGCCGGGGCTCGGGACGCCGCGCAGCCACGTCCACGCGTCGTCGGTCAGCTGCACCTTCGAGATGGCCGGGCGCTCGATGACGACATTCCCCTTGCGGAATGAGAGCAGTCGCTCGGTGCCCGACAGCACGACCTCGAGGCGGGTCGAGTCGAGCAGGAGAGTGACCATGTCACTAGTCTGCCAGCGCCGCGTCGGCGCGACGGAGCGGTTTGCTCACAGGACGGCAACGATCGCGTGATGTGGCCATGTCGGCCTCAGGGCGCGAACTCGTCGGCGGCGTGCGGAAGGGGGGAATCGCGCGACCGAGTCGATCAGCGCGTCGACCGTCTGCCGGTCGGCCACGACGTCGACGGAGAGACCCGCCCGGCGAGCGTCTTTCGCGGTGCGGGGTCCGATCGCCGCGATGAGCGTCGTGTCGGGGATCTCGGGGAACTGCGAATGGACCTGCTCGGCCACGGATCCGCTCGTCACGAGGATCGCGTTGATACGCCCGTTGCGCACGTCGTGCGCGATCTTCTCGGTCACGGGCACGCCGACCGTCCGGTAGGCGACGACGCTGCGCACGCGATGGCCGGCTTCCGACAGCATGCGGGTCAGCACCGGCTTGGCGATCTCGCTGCGCAGGGTGAGCACATCGCGCGGCTCGGGTTCGAGCGCGATGAGCTGCTCGGCCATGCCCGCGGCGGAGTTGTCGCGCTCGGGCACGAGGTCGACGCGATAGCCCACGGCGAGAAGCGCGGCGGCGGTCGTCTCGCCGACGGCCGCGACCTTCGTCTTGGCGGGGATGACCGCGCGATACGCGTAGAGGACGTCGACCGTGGTGGCGCTGGTGAGCGTCAGCCAGTCGAATGCGCCGTCGGCCAGGTCGCGCAGCGACTGCTCGAGCGTCGCCTGATCGGTCGAGGGGGCGAAGTTGATGAGCGGAGCGATCACCGGAACCGCCCCCTGCTTGCGCAGGGAGGCGGCGACGCCATCGCCCCACGGTCCTCCGCGGGGGACCAGGACGCGCCACCCCGCGAGGGGTTTCGCAGGCTGCTGTGGTGAAGCGTTCATGGGGGTCGACTCTCGTGGGTACTACTCGGTCAGCCGCCCCACGTCCGGACAGCCGACGTGCGACCGAGAACCCGCTGCGATCGAGGGGTTCGCGCCGTCGGCAGCATCCGCGCCATCGCACTGCCTGGTTCCGAGCATACCCCCGCCCCCGACGGCTGTCGGGTCGACGGGTTCACGCGGGCCATGGGAGCGATCCGCCGAGGCGTCAGCGCGTGTAGGCGCGCACGATCGACCACACGAGCGCACCGACCGCCGTCGCTCCTGCGACGACGATCGCCGTGGCACCCACGGGGTTCTGCCGGCTGAATGCGCGTGCCGTCCGCCGAGCCCTGGTGGTCGCGCGTTCGACGCGTCGCGGCACGTTGGCCTTGACCTCGATCGCCGCCAGGGTCGCCTTGAGCTCCGCTCGCGCCCTCTCGACAGGGTCGGTGATGCCGAGCGGGACGGCGGTGCGGGGCACCGGAACCTCAGAGCTCATCGCGCACTGCCTCCACATCCATGGCGATCGACTGGGCGGGGTTCTGACTCTTCACGACTTTGCGCCACCTCAGGTAGCCGAGCAGGCCGCACACCGCGGCGGCGAGGATCAGGACGATCAGCACGATGAGGGAAGCGACCCACACCGGCATCCACGACGAGAGCCCGATGATGATGAAGGCCAGCAGGAGCGGGATCGACCAGAAGAGCAGGAAGAGCGCTCCGACGATCCAGCCGGAGCCGATTCCGGCGTCCTTCGAGGTGCGCCGGAGCCACGCCTTGGCCGCATCGATCTCCGCGGTGACGAGGTTGCGGATGAGTTCCGGCACCTCGCCGACGAGGGTCAGCAGACTTTCGTCGGCGCGATCGCGGAAGCCGCGCGGTGTCGTCATCTCACGCCCCGCCGCGGCCGGCGCTGGAGCTGTCGTCGATCACATCGTCGACGGCGTTCTGCACGGCTGAGGCGGAGGTCTGCGCGGCCGCGCCGATGTCGTCTGCGGAGTCCCCGCCGACCTTGATCGCGGCATCCAGTCGCTGACCCGGCGTGCCCTTGGACGTGGCGGCCTTCGTCACCTTGACGGCGCTGTCCCACAGCGTCGACGGGAGTGCCATGGCACTGGACTTGGCGAAGTCCTTGACCTTGTCCACCTGATCCTGCACCGGGTCCGCGTTCCAGACCTTGAGCGCCTGCGCTTTGATCTGCTCGTAGCGTTCGCGGCCCGCCCGGGAGCCGAGCACATAGCCTGCTGCGAGACCGATGACGAGTCCTACTTTGCCTTTCATGGCGCGTCTCCTCACGCTCGGGGGGTGCTGCGTCATCCCAGGTTAGTGCGGCATGCCGATTCCGGCATCCGCCCTTGACAGATCCGGCGGCGGCAGGGAGGAGTCAGCCGGCGGAGCCGCCGAAGAGAGCCCGGCGGCGCACGCGCTCGGCCTCTTCGACAGCGTCCGGGACGATCTGCGCGAGCCCGGATCCGGCGAGCCAGCCGCCCACACCGGCAAGGCCCGGAACCGCGCGGATGGCACTCCGCGCCGCCGCGGCTGCCGCCGCGTGCTCGAGCGCTGAAGCCGGCGTCGGCGGATCGAACCGCTCGCGGGCGGCTCCGCGGACAGCTGCGATGGGAGCGCCGAGCAGAGCGGATGCCTCCTCCGCCGCCAGCGCGAACGCCGCCTGGTCGTCGAGCTCGGTGGTGGCAGCCGGTGTCGCCGCCGTGCCGAATGAAACGCGCAGCACGCGCGCGTGCCCGCCCGCGAGGATCGGCATCCACGGCCAGCGAGCGGTCGAGTCGACGACCGACACGGCCCGAGCCGTGCCTGCAACCGGGTAGACGGCGCCGCGGCTTCCGTCGATCTCCGGCGCCTCGACGACGAGAGTCACGACCTCGACGGGATGAGCCGTCGGCACCCGTGCGTCGAGAGCCGGCACCGCCGGCTCCAGGAGCCGCCGGGCCTCGGACGCCGAGGTCGCGACGATCACGTCGTCGGCGGGGTCGAGGGCCGGGGCATCCTCGGACTCGCCGGCCAGCTCGGGCCACCAGCGACCGTCGTCCAGACGCTCGAGGCGGGTCGCCGCCCGGCCGAGCACGACCTCGACTCCCAGCTCCTCCAGCCGCCTTTGCGCCGCCGCGACGAGGCGGGACATCCCGCCGACGAGTCCTTCGAGACCGGTGCCCTTCGGACGGTCGACCAGCAGGTCGGACACAGCCCCGCTGAGCGAGCCGGTGCGCGTCAGTGCGGTGCTCAGCCCGGGTGCCACGGCTTCGACGTCGATGTCATCGGGGTGGGTGCCGTACACGCCGAGGCTCACGGGAGCCACGAGCCGGTCGAGCACCGCGGCGCCCATGCGCGAGCGGACGAGGGCTCCGAGGCTGCGCTCCTTGCCGATCGTCAGGGGCGGGCGCAGGCGGTCGACGTAGGCGCGCCAGGTGCCGCTCCAGCCGATGATGCGCCGGACGTCCTCGTCCCACGGGTTCTCGGGGACGCCTGCGATCGTGCCGGCAGGCAGGGGCGCCGCACCCGAGGGGAGTCCCGAGATCCAGGTCCGGGTGTCGTTCGCGGGAACGATCTGCCCGTCGAGCCCCAGCTCGGCGGCGAGGGCACGGACGGCCCCGCCCCGCGACGACCAGCCTTCGACGGCCGCGTCGAGCTCGAGTCCCGCGACGTCGATCGTGCGGAGGTTGCCGCCCAGGCGATCGGATGCCTCGACGAGCGTCACGCGCACACCGACCTTCGCGCACTCCAGGGCCGCGACGATCCCCGCGATCCCGCCCCCGATGACGACGACGTGTCGCTCGTGGGCCGCCGCGGCGAGCTCTCGGAGGTCGTCTTCCGGTGCGGTGTCGCTCATGCGGTCCTCCCCGTCCATCCTCGCATCGCCGACGGCGCGGCCCCCAGGGCCGGGTCAGTCGTGCGACGTCGCCCGCGCCCGCGCCTCGGCGCGCGTGAGCGGCGGGGTGGAGGCATCTGAGGTCGGGGCATCCAGGGTTGGGGCCACCGGGGTCGAGGCATCCGTCTCCGCCGCTTTGCCGCCCGCGACGGGAGCGCCCGCTTCCCGCGTGTCGGAGGTGACGCGACCGTCGTGCAGCTCGATGACGCGGTCGGCGCGCTGCACGAGGAGCGGGTCGTGCGTCGAGACGATCGCGGCGATGCCCTGCGTGTGGACGAGGTCGCCGATGAGGTCCATGACGGTCGCGGCGGTGCGGGAGTCGAGCTGCCCCGTCGGCTCATCGGCGATGAGCGCACGCGGACTGCCGACGATCGCGCGGGCGATCCCGACGCGCTGCTGCTGACCGCCGGACAGCTCGCCGGGCCTCTGCTGCGCGTGATCGGCGAGCCCCACGAGGCGCAGGGCCTCGGCGACGCGCTCGTCACGCTCACCCGGCGCGATGCGGGCGATCCGCAGGGGCAGCTCGACGTTCTCGGCGGCCGACAGCACCGGGATGAGCCCGAAGGACTGGAAGACGAAGCCGAGGTGCTCTCGGCGGAGGGTCGCCAAGGCGTCGTCGTCGAGGCCGGCCGTCTCGGTCTCGCCGATCCAGACGCGGCCCGAGGTGGGGGCGTCGAGGCCTCCGAGCAGGTTCAGGAGCGTCGTCTTGCCGGCGCCCGAGGCTCCTCGAACGACCAGCAGCTCGCCCGGCTGCACCTCGACGTCGATGTCGACGCACGCGTGCACGTCACCGGCCGACGAGCGGAAGGTCCGGGTCAGCTTCTCTCCGCGCAGCACAGCGGTCATGCCTGCTCCTCCTCATCTGCGGTCGGTACCCCACCGGGGACGGCGCCCTGTTCGGCGTCCGATGACACATCGGCGGAAGCCTCGGGCGGCGTGGCCCCGGTCTCGTCGTCCGCCTTCGGCCGTCCCGGCCAGACCCCCACGTGGTCGGTCTCCAGCGCGAGCCGCACGCGCTCGCGCAGGTCGAGCGCCATCACGAACTCGTCGGGCAGCTGCAGGCGTCCCACCCGGTCGACGACGGCGTACTCCTCGGCGACGTGCTGCTCCGTGCCGTGCTCGTCCACGCGGGTGGAGCGCAGCACCTCGGTCGACGTGCGGCCGTCGCGGATCTGCACCGTGCGGGCGACGTGCTCCGAGACGCCGGGATCGTGGGTCACGATGAGCGTCGTCACTCCGAGCTCCCGGTTCACCGAGCGCATCGCCTCGAGGACGTGGGCGCTCGTCGTGTCGTCGAGCTCGCCCGTCGGCTCGTCGGCGAGCAGCACTCGGGGCCTGTTGGCGATGCCGACGGCGATCGCGACGCGCTGCTGCTCGCCGCCCGACATCTCGGACGGCCGGCGCTCGGCGCAGTGCGAGACCTCGAGCAGGTCGAGCAGCTCGGCGACCCTCGACCGGCGGCCGGCGGCACCGCCCTTGTCGCTCGTGATCGCGAGCGTCGCGGCGACGTTCTCGCTCGCGGTGAGGTACGGCAGGAGGTTGCGCGAGGTCTGCTGCCAGACGAAGCCGACGCTGCCGCGGCGGAACGCCACCCGCTCCTTCTCCTTCATCGTGAGCAGGTCGTGCCCCGCGACCCACGCGACGCCGGCGGTCGGCTGGTCGAGGCTCGACAGGATCGACAGGAGCGTGGACTTGCCGGAGCCGGAGGCGCCGACGAGCGCCACGAGCTCACCGGGCTCGATCCGCAGGTTGAGCCCCTGCAGAGCCTGCACCTCGACGCCCTGCGCGGTGAAGATGCGCACGAGGTCGACGCACAGGATGTCTGCGTCGGGCACCCCTGCCGCGGACGGTCGTACCTGAGCCATGGTCCTATCCTTCCTCCACCGTTCGCAGCGCCGATGCCGCACGCACCCGCCGCGACGCCAGCAGGGCGACGGCGGTGAAGGCCACGGCGAGCAGGATGAAGCCTCCGAGGGTCACGGCGAGGGTCGCGGCATCCACGTGATACGCGGGCTGGATGGTGGATCCTGTGAACGGTCGCAGGTCGACACCCGTGAGCACGACGAGCGGGACGAGCGCCCCGAACAGTGTCCCGGCGATGACGGCGGCGATCGCCGGCGGCCCGACCTCCCACAGGGCGAGGGAGGTCGCGGACCGGCGAGGTGCGCCGAGCGTGCGCAGCAGCGCGAGCACCCGCCCGCGCGGTCCGGCGGCGAGCGTCAGCGTCATGACGATCGCGAGGGCGCTGAGGAGGGCCGCGACTCCCGTGGCGGTGAGGAGGGCGATCCGCACGCCCTGCACGGCGGCGCCCTGCTCGATCGTCGCGACGATCTCGTCGGCCGTCCGGACGCGGAGGTCCCCGCCGAGGAGGGTCCGCAGCTCGTTCTCCACGGCGTCCGGCGATGCCCCGGGCTCGAGCCGCACGAGCAGCGTGCGGTCGCTCGGATCCCGGCCGAGCACCTCCTCGGCGTACGACGCATCGATCGCCACCCAGTTCTCGCGCTCGCCGATCGGTACCGGGCCGGTCGCGACGCCGACCACCTCGGCATCCGTCGACCCGACGCGGACCTGGTCGGACCCGTCGATGAACCCAGCGGTCTGCGCCGCCACGACGACCGGCATGGCGCCGGAACGCGGTTCGAGCGATGCGCCCGGCGGAAGCATCCCCGGCGCCTCACCCTGCACCTCGCGGAGGTCCGCCGCATCGACGACGAAGACCGAGGTCGGGCGCTTCTCGCCGTTGACGTCGAGCGTCGACGGGTCGGCGCCCGAGATCCCCGTCGCCGCCGCCACGCCGTCGAGGCCGCGCACCGACTCGAGCTGCTCGCGCGTGAACGTCGCACCGCTGATGCTCATGTCGGCGCCGACCTCTCCACGCGCCGCCTCGCTGATCCCGGCCTGCAGCGCCGACAGGAGCACCCCGGACGAGACGGCGACCGAGACGCCGACGACGAGCGCGAGCACGGGCGTGAGGCCGATCGACGGCTCCCGCAGGGCCCGCGCCGACCCGAGGAAGGCGTCGATCCCGGGCGAGCGACGAGCGCGGGAGAAGATGCCGCGCAGGGGCGCCGGATAGACCCGCAGCGTCACGAGGCAGGCGACGAGCGAGAGAAGGAGGGGGGGTCGCGGCGAGCAGCATATCGACGCCTCCGCTGTACCCGCGGAAGAAGAGGAGCGCGAGCGACACGACGGCGAGGCCCACGACAACGCCCTCGACGATGAGACGCAGCCGGCTTCCCCGCCGACCCAGGTCGGCTCGCGCCTGACGCTCCGCGGCCGACGCAGCGAGCACCGTCAGGATCGCGAACGGGGCGAGGCCCACGAGCAGCGCCGCAATGAACCACTCGGGCGCCGGCGTGACGTCGAAGAGCAGCGAGCCGACGACCGTCGCGAGCACCGCGCCCAGGATCGCGGGCACGAGCCCGACGAGGGCGCCCTCCAAGCCCAGCAGCCCGCGAAGCTGCCCGGTCGAGGCGCCTCGGGCCGAGAGCAGCCGCAGGCTCGAGCGCCGCCGCTCCAGGATGAGCCGACAGCCGAGCACGAGCACCGCCGCGGCCACGCCGACCGGTCCCGCGACGATCATCGCGATGACGCCGGCGGTCGCCGCCTGCTGCGCCACGGCGTTCTCGATCGCGGCGGTCACGTCGGCCGTGAACCGCAGGCTCAGGATGCCGATGCCCCCGGCCTGCGAGCCCACGGGGTGCGAGACCGACGTGAACTTGCGCAGCGCAGCGGCCGTCTGCTCGGCCGTCTCGCGCTGGATCTGGGCGACCTCGAGCGGATACCAGACGAGCGTCCGCGGCGTCGTCTGGGTCGCGGCATCCAGCGCTCCCGCCACCGTCATGGAGGCCGGGTTCGCGAAGCCCGTGCCCGTGACCGAGCGGGGGCTGTTGCCGTCGTCGAAGACATTGGGGACGAGCACCGACGGCAGGTGCTGCCAGTACGGGTCGCCGGCGTCCCGGGCCTCGAAGGTTCCCGACAGCACGACGGTGAAGGGGACGGATGCCCCGGCGAGGTGCCGCTCCTCGCCGACGCCCCACTCGAGCTCGGCCGCCGTGTCGGTCGAGAGCACCACCTCGACGCGGACGCCGTCGCCTTCGGCGGACGCGGGCTGAGGCAGGGCGCCGTCGACGACCGTGATCTGCTCGCCGAAGTCCGGCGCGAACGCGAGGTGGAGCTCTTTGGTGCGCGGGTCCTCGACGAGCGGCACCTCACCCGCGAGGGCGACGGCGTGGGCGGTGTCGAGCAGATCGGGCAGCGGGGCATCCGCTTGCGCGCGTATGGCCTCGACGGCGTCGAGGAACGGTCCCCACGCCTGGTCGGCGTCGGTCGGAAGGGACTCGCCCACGTCGGGCGTCTGCGGGAAGAGCGCCGTGTCGGAGTCGACGTCGCGCTCTGTCGGACCGAGCGATGAGAGGCGCTCGTGCAGGCTCGCATCGCCCAGCAGCGTCAGCGCGATCGGGGCGGACGTCGCGAGGAGCGAGAGCAGCAGGACCAGCGCGGCCACCGTGACTCCGCCACCCGCGCGGGAGCGGAGATGGTGCGCGACCAGGGCTCTGGTCGAGACGCGGCGGCTCATCGGGACTCCTCCCCCACGGTCGCCGTGCGCGCCGCGCGCCGCACTCCGAGGGCGGCGGACGTCACGATGAGCGCGAGACCCACCACGAGCGCGGCGAGGGCGGCGCCGAGCGGTGCCCAGGCGAACGTCACCCCACCGCCGAGGGGAAGGATGCCGGGGGTCACGGCGCGGACGAGCTCCGACGCCACCAGCCAGGCGACCAGGGCCCCGGCGAGCGCGCCGAGCACAAGTGCTGCTCCGAGCACCGCCGCGAGCTCCGCGGCGCGCATCCTCGCCTGGCGACCGCGCGTCACCCCGAGCGCACGCAGCACGCCGAGTTCCCGGCGTCGCGCGAGGGCGAGGGTCTGGACGATCGCGAAGGCGGCGACGAGCGCCAGCACCGCCGATCCCGCAGTGGCGATCCACCAGCCGGGGACGAGGGCCCCCACGACGTCGGCCGTGACGCCCGGCGACGCCGTCTTCACCGGCCGGCCGCCGAGTGCGGCGCTGAGGGCGTCGTCGGCGCTCGTCGCCCCTGTCGCCCACACGGACGACGGCGCGACGATCGAGGTGCCCCGCTGCAGCATCGAGACCTGCAGCACGTCGAGCGGCGCGAACACCGCAAGCGTCGTCGCGGCACCGGGGATGGCGGCTTCGATGCCGCCGACCTCTATCGCTCCGCGGCGGCCGGTCCCGGCGTACCGGAAGTCGAGCGTGTCGCCGAGGCCGAGGCCGAGCCGCTCGGCGAGCGCTTCTGTCACGGCGACCCGGACCGGCGGCAGCTGGGCGGCGGCCGCCTCGGCGGCGTCCCCCTCGAGCTGCGCGCCCGTTCCGGCCGTCGCGCCGCCGTCGGCGAGCCACAGCACCGACTCCCGGCCGTTCCCGGTGAGCTGACCCTCGCCCGTCGCGTCGAGCGTCGAGCCGCCGATCGCCTGGACCGAGGTGAGCTCGAGCAGCACCTGTCCCGAGGCGTTCGTCGGCCCGATGAACGCCGAGATCGACTGCAGACTCCACGGGGCCGTGCCCTGCGGCAGATCGCTCTCGCCTGTGATCGAGAGGGCGCCCTGCTCGTCGCGCACGGCCTCGCCGGCCAGCCGCAGCTGCGCCGAGGCTCCGGTCGCGTCCAGCACGATCGCACGGAGCTCGAGCGACCCGACGACGTTGGGGCCGGTCGACTCGATGCCGGCCGCGACCCGGAGGCCCGTCGCCGCGTCGCCGAGAGGAAGCGGCTCGGCGACGACGCTGTCCTCCGCCGGCGTCACGGCGGCGGCCAGGGCGTCGGTGTCGATGAGGCCGCCCGCCGTCGACACGACGGTCGGGATCGCGGCCGCGGGGACGGCGATGAGCTCGGCCGTCGTGCTGCCGAACTCAGCACCCGCGACGAGGGCCGGGGACGCGGCATCCACCCCCGTCACCGCCGCGGCGTCGGCGACATCGGCGGGCGAGGCCGTCTGCGGATCGAGGTCGACGCGCAGGTCGGCTCCCGCCCGCACGGCGGCGGAGTCGGTCGCGGCGGCGGTCCACGTCGAGGAGTACGCAGCTGCGAAGACGGCCTGCGCGACGGTGAGGGCGACGAGGAGCACGGCGACCGCGTAGATCGTCAGGCGCCGGGCGACCTGACGCACGGGATAGGCCGGGATCAGTGACCGGCCGCCGAACGCCGGCGTCGCAGCGAGACCCGCGAGAGCGCCGAACACCGTCAGCGCGACGAGGGCTCCAGAGAGGAGCAGCACGGCCGGGGCGATCGCGACGATGGGGTCGAAGCCGGTCGGCCGCGCCTGAGGCAGCTGCCACACGACGAGGGCCGCGGCGAGGACGACCACGACGACGAGCGCTCCCGTGGTGGCGCGGGCTCCGCGCCCCGCGCCGCGCTGCTCGGCGCCGCGACGCAGGGAGACGGTCAGGACGACCGCGAGCAGGAACGCCATCGCGAGCGCGGCGATCGCCTGCGCGAACGCATCGGAGGGCGAGCCGCCCGCGATCCAGAGGAGGAGGGCCGCGACGGCGAGCCCCGCGAGAGCGCCGGCGATCGCGACGACGGCCGACTCGGCGGCATCCGTCGTCCATGCCTGCCGATACGAGAGACCACGGGCCCGCACGGTGGCCCACTCGTGCTCGCGGGCCGCCGCCAGGAGCCGGCCGAGCTGAGCGGTCGCCGTCGCGGCGAGGATCGCGACCAGGAGGAGAAGAGCCGGCGCGGCCGAGAGGAGCGCCGTCGTGCCCGCCGCCACCTGGGCGGCCACCTGCTCGGGCGGAACGCCCGGCGGTGCGGGGGTGCCGGCCGATGCGACCGCCCGGGCGAGCGACGCCAGCAGCGCGCACACGGTGGCGACGGCCGCCGCGATCGTCGCGGTGGCGCTCGCGAGCAGGCCGGTCCGCGCGCGGGAGCGCGCCCACAACAGGCGTCCCGACGACAGGGGACGGCGGTCGGGCATGTGCTCGGACCTCCGCGGTGTCTCTCGGGGAGCGCCGCCATGGCGCCTCTGACAACCTAACCGACGACTCCCCCGGCCCCGGAACGCGGCCTGGCCGCCCGGGAGAACCGGTGCGAGACTGGGCCGCATGACGCTCCACATCACGGGTGACGCCGACGCGGACCGCCTGCTCACGGACGACCCCCTCGCCCTCCTCATCGGCATGCTGCTCGACCAGCAGGTGCCGATGGAGACGGCGTTCGGCGGGCCGCTCAAGCTGCAGCGGCGCCTCGGCTCGGTCGACGCCGCGACGATCGCCGGCTACGACCCCGAATCGCTCGTCGAGGTCTTCAAGCAGCCACCGTCGGTGCACCGCTTCCCAGGGTCGATGGCGGCGCGCGTGCAGGCGCTGTGCGCGGCGCTCGAGCAGGACTGGGGAGGGGATGCCGCGGCCCTCTGGACGCGCGACGACCCGAACGGCCCCGAGGTGCTCCGACGGCTCAAGACGCTCCCCGGCTTCGGAGAGCAGAAGGCCAAGATCTTCCTCGCGCTGCTCGGCAAGCAGTACGGCTTTCGCGGCGAGGGCTGGCGCGAGGCATCCGCCCCCTACGGCGAGGACGGCTCGTTCCGCAGCGTCGCCGACATCACGAGCGCCGAGGCGCTGACGAAGGTGCGCGAGCACAAGCGCGCGATGAAGGCGGCGGCGAAAGAGGCCTCGTGAAGCCGACGGGCGGCGACGTCGCCGGGTTGGCGGTCACCGGCTGATGCGCCGAGCGCCACACTTCCCTGCGAGTGCGGCGTCGTCCGACGTGGCTCTCGCCGGAAACTGCAGCGCTCGCGCGGGCGAGCGGGTCCGCGGTCCTATCGTTGATCCGTGCGGCTGAGGTTCTTCGGCGGCCTCGCCCTCGAAGGTCCCGCGGGCGAGGCGATCGCCGTGCACGGACGCGGACAGCAGGCCCTCCTCTTCCGGCTCGCCGTCGACGCGGGCACGTCCGTCGCCTACCGGCCGCTCGCCGAGGACGTCTGGCCCGAGGACGCCCCGGAGGACCCGCGCGCCGCGCTGCAGTCGCTCATCTCGCGCCTGCGCCGGTCACTGGGAGCGGAGGCCCTCGCTTCCACTCCGGGCGGCTACCGCCTCGCCGTGTCACGCCACGACGTCGACATCACGGAGTTCCAGGACCTCGTGGCGGCCGCTCGATCGGCCGCCGAACCGCTCGAGGCGGGGGCGCTCGCCCGCAAGGCTCTCGCGCTCTGGGCGGGCGACCCCTGGAGCCCGGGGCCCGAGTTCGACTGGGTCGTCCGCGATCTCCTCGAGGATCGGGCCCACGCCGAGCGGCTCAGCCGGGCGACGTATGACGTCTCGGGTTCCGCGGGCCCGGCCGCGGCATCGCCGGCACCGCCGGCGGTCCCCGCCGCTCTCACACCGCTCGTCGGCCGGCAGCGCGAACTCGCGACGATCGGCGCACAGCTCGGCGCGGAACGCCTCGTGACGCTCATCGGGCCGGGCGGCGCCGGCAAGACGACGCTCGCCCTCGAGACGGCGCGGGCCTGGGGCGATGCCACCGTCGTCGTCGAACTCGCCCCCGCGGCGCCGGGCGAGGTGTGGGCAGCGGTCGCGGCGGCGGCGGGTCGCAGCATCCGTCTCGGCGACTCGACGTCCGCGGCGACACCGACCTCGCCACGACAGCGCGCCCTCGACGCGCTCGCCGGCCGCCGCGCCCTCATCGTCCTCGACAACTGCGAGCACGTCTCGGCCGAGGCCGCCGACGTCGCCCTGACGCTCCTGCGGGCGACGCCGGCCGCCCGGATCCTTGCGACGAGCCGCGAGCCGCTCGGTGTCGCGGGCGAGGGGTTCGTCGACCTCGGTCCGCTTCCCCCGACGACGCCCTCGAGCTGTTCGGACGGCGTGTGCGGGCGGCCCGCGGCTTCCCGCCCGCCGACGACGAGACCGACACGGCCGAGCGGATCGTGCGGCGCCTCGACGGGCTGCCGCTCGCGCTCGAGCTTGCTGCGGCCCGCGCCCGCACCCTCACGCTCACCGAGATCGACGACGGCCTGGACGACCGCTTCGCGCTCCTGGCCACCGGCCCCCGCACCGCCGATCCGCGCCACCAGACCCTGCGCGCGCTCATCGACTGGAGCTGGGAGACCCTCACGGCTGCGGAGCGCGAGGCGCTGCTCGCGGCATCCGTCTTCCCCGACGGCATCGCCGCCGGCGACATCCGCGCGGTCGCACGGCGGTTCGAGACGGATGCCGCGGCCTTCGACCAGCTCGTCGACCGCTCGCTGCTGCGCCGCAGCGACGGCGGCTACCGGATGCTCGAGACGGTCCGCGAGTACGGGATCGACCGGCTGCGAGCGGACGGTCGCGAGCCCGGAGCCCGCGGGCGACAGGCGCAGGTGATGGCCGAGCTCGCGCGGGAACGAGAGCCGATGCTGCGCGGACCGCGAGTGCGCGAGGGACTGGCCTGGTTCGACGCGAACGACGAGAACCTCTCGGCCGCGCGGCGTGCCTGCGCGGAGCAGCCCGGGCTCTTCACGACCGGCGTCGAGCTCGTCCGGGCATCGCTGTGGCCGAGTCTCATGCGAGAGCGCTTCGACGAGCTCTCGGCGGGGGTCCGGCGGTTCACCTCGGACGAGGCCGAACTCGGCTCGGAGGCAGCCGTCGTCGTGAACGGCGTCGCGCTCCTCCTGTCGCTCATGATCGCCGCCGCGGGCCAGGCGGACGACCAGACGCCCCCGGTGCCGGGCGATTTCGAGGAGCGCCGCGCCCGGCTCGTCGACGCCGCGGCGCGGCATCCGTCCGACCTCACCGCCGTCCTTCCGCCGCTCCTCGCCGCCGCCTCTCAGGCGATCGACCGCAAGGACCGCGGCTGGGGCTGGTCACGAGGGTTCACCGTCCCGGAGGCCGCAGCGGGCGCCCCTCCGTGGTCGCACGCGTTCGTCAGCATGATCCGCTCCGCCGTCGCCCAGAACAGCGGCGACGTCGACACTCTGGGGGTCGAGAGCGAGCGGGCGGTGCGGACCTTCCGCGAGCTCGGAGACGTCTGGGGGGTCGCCTTCGCGAGCCAGATGCGCTCCGAATGGCTCATGCTCGAAGGGCGCCTGGAAGAGGCGCTCGAGGTCGCCGACGCCTCGACGGAAGGGTTCACGGGACTGACCTCGGTCTCGGACCTTCTGCAGCAGCGCGGGCAGGGCCTGGGCATCCTCCTCCGGCTCGGTCGCGTCGACGAGGCCCGCGAGCGGCTCGCCGCGATGGAAGCGACCGCGCGGGCCGACGGCTCGGATCGCGCGCTCGCCCAGGCCCGGATGACAGCGGCGACGGTCGAGATCGCCGCGGGCGATGGCGAGGCCGCACTGCGACAGCTCGACGGCCTCGGTGCGACGATCGCCGAGCAGTTCCCGGACCAGCTGACTGCATGGGCCGGCTCGCGTCGCGCCCAGGCGCTCGTGCTGCTCGGACGCTCCGACGAGGCCGCCGAGGCGCTGCGCCTCGCGCTTGCGCCGGCACTGCGCAGCGGCGACCAGCCGATCATCGCGGACGTCGCGCTGAGTCTGGCGGGGTGGTTCGCGGGGGCGGGACAGGATGCCGCGGCCCGCCGCGCGCTCGCGGCGTCGGTCTCGCTGCGGGGCCGCGCCGATCAGGCGGATCCGTTCTACCGCCGGGTCGTCGAACGGGTCGGCGCCGCTGAGCCGGCCCACGGCACCCCGCACGACGAGCTGACCGCCCTCGCCGAGCTGCTCCCGTGACGGAGAGCGCGCCCGTCACCGAGCGCGCCCGAAACGGGGAGCGCCCAGATCGCACGAACTGCGGCTCGGCGTGGGCCGCGGCCGCAGTTCGTGCGATCTCGAGGGGCTGCGGGGTCAGGCCCGGCGCATGTACGCCCGTACGGTGAGCGGCGCGAACACCGCGACGATGACCGCGGCACCGATGATCGTCGCGACGACGTCGGCTCCGGCATCCGTCCCCATCGTCAGGGCGCGAGCGGCCGACACGAGGTGCGAGACCGGATTGATCGACGCGAACCACGCGAGTGCCGGCGGCAGCGTGTCGATCGGCACGTAGGCGTTCGAGAGGAACGTCAGCGGGAACAGGATGAGGAACGAGATGCCCTGGACGGATGCCGCGGTCCGCGCGATGACGCCGAAGAACGCGAAGATCCAGCTCAGCGCCCACGACGCTCCGATCACGAGCAGGCCCGCGAGCAGGACGCCCGTGAACCCGGCCTCGGGCCGGTAGCCCATGACGAAGCCCGTCGCGAAGGTCAGCGTCGTCGCGATGGCGTAGCGGAGGGTGTCCGCGAGGAGCGCACCGGCGAGAGGCGCGACCCGGGCGATCGGCAGCGACCGGAACCGGTCGAAGACGCCCTTCTCCATGTCTTCGCGCAGCTGCACGCCCGTGACGACGGAGGTCGTGATGACGGTCTGCACGAGGATGCCGGGGAGCAGGAACGGCAGGTAGGTCTCGACGCTCCCCGCGATGGCGCCGCCGAAGATGTAGGCGAACATCACCGTGAAGATGATCGGCTGCACCGTCACATCGATGAGCTGCTCCGGCGTGCGACGGATCTTGATGAGCCCGCGACCGGCCATCGTGAGCGAATTGCGGATGGACTGGCCGATGCTGACGTGGTTGCGCAGCGGCGCCGCGGGGGTGAGGACTGCAGTGGTCATGCGAGGCTCCCTTCGAGCTCGGCTTCTGCGCGGGTGTCGGCGCTGTCGACGCCGTGACCCGTGAGGGTGAGGAAGACCTCGTCGAGCGTCGGCTTCTGCACGCTGAGCTCGGCGAGCTGGATGCCCGCCTCGCGGAGCGTGACGAGCAGATCGGTCACGAGGTCGGGGTTCTGCATCGGCGCCGTGAGGCGCGTGGCCTCGGGCGAGGCCGTGACGGGCACGCGGAGGATGCGCTCGACGGCCGCGCGCACGTCGTCCAGGTCGGCGGCGTCGGCGGGGCGCAGCTGCAGGCTCGACGTGCCCACCGAGGCCTTGAGCTCGTCCGACGTGCCCTCGGCGACGACCTTGCCCGTGTCGATGACGGCGATGCGGTCGGCGAGCTGATCGGCCTCGTCGAGGTACTGGGTCGTCAGGAGCACGGTCGAGCCGTCGGCGACGAGGGTGCGGATCGTGTCCCACATCTGGGCGCGCGTGCGCGGGTCGAGGCCCGTGGTGGGCTCGTCGAGGAAGATGAGCGGCGGACGTGCGATGAGGGATGCCGCGAGGTCGAGGCGCCGGCGCATGCCGCCCGAGAAGTTCTTGAGGGGCCGTTTCGCGGCATCCGTCAAGCCGAACTCCTCGAGGAGGGATGCCGCCTTGCGACGGGCGTCGGGGCGGCTGAGGCCCAGCAGGCGTCCAAAGAGCACGAGGTTCTCGGTCGCCGACAGGGTCTCGTCGACGGAGGCGTACTGCCCCGTCACGCCGACGAGCTGGCGGACGACCTGCGCCTCGCGCTCGACGTCGTGGCCGAAGATCTCGGCGCGGCCGCCGTCTGGGCGGAGGAGCGTCGCGAGCATCCGGATGGTCGTGGTCTTGCCCGCGCCGTTCGGGCCGAGGACGCCGTAGACGGTGCCCGCTTCGACCTGCAGGTCGACGCCGTCGACGGCGCGGTTGTCGCCGAAGACCTTGACGAGGCCCTCGGCACGCACCGCGGGGGTGGAGGTGGAAGTCATGGGATTGCCTTTCTCTGAATGGCCTTCCCCAGAGTGCGCCGCGGGCGCTGTCACGCCGCTGTCAGGGCGGCGGCGCCGCTGTCATGTCGCTGTCGCTCCGCTGTCATCGCCGATGCGTCGCACGCCAGGGCGGCGCATCGCCGATGCGTCGCGCGCCAGGGCGGCGACGGCGGGCGGGGTGAGGCATCCGTCTAGAGTGGTGGGGTTCCCTCGGGGGAAGCACCTTGCGATGACGACACTGGACCAGACGACGCCGGCCAAGGTCGATCCGCTGATTCTCACGGCGCCCGCGCGCGCCGGGCAGCGGGTCGCCGCGCTCGCCGTCGACGTGCTCGTGCCCGTGGCGATCGCCGCGATCGCCGTCCTGCTCTTCCTGGTCGGGGCGACGGGCGCCGGGTGGGTCGTCGTGCTCCTCACGCTCGCGCTCGTCGCCGTCACGGTCGCGACGCTCGGCCGGTCCGGGCTGACGCTCGGGCGCATCGCGGCCGGTACGCGCACCGTGGAGCGCGCGACAGGCGCGGCGGCCGGGGCATCCGTCCTCGCGAAGCTCGTCGCGGGGCGACTCGGCACATACGACATCCACCGCGGTCGCGACCCCTTCGCGCCCGCCTTGTCGCCGTTCGAGTTCCCCGTTCAGCAGCCGGCCGTCGCGGCGCCCGCGCGCAGCACTCTGACGCCCGTCGTCGAGCTCGACTCCGGCCAGCGGTTCACCCTCGACGCGCCGCTCGTGCTCGGGCGCAATCCGACGGCGCCGGTGGATGCCCCGGCCGAGGTCTACCGCTGGGCCGACCTGTCGCGCACGCTGTCCAAGTCGCACGCGCGGCTCGAGTGGGACGGGCGCCGCGTCTGGGTCACCGACCTCGCCTCGACGAACGGAACCTTCGTGCGGACGGGCGGCGCTTCGCAGCCGCTCATCGCGCACCAGCGCACTCCTCTGGCCGCCGAGGCGATCCTCGAGCTCGGCGACCGCATCGTCACCGTCAGGGTCCCCGCATGAGCGCCGTCGCCACCGACCATCCCCTCGTCGACGGCGCCGGACCCGGCTGGGTGGCGACCGAGACACGCGCCGACGTCGTGGCGCTGACCGTCGGCATGAGCGACTTCCTGCACCGCGTCGCGACGGCGGGCGATCGGCCCCTCGTCGTGTCGGGCGAGTACTCGCGCATGACGCAGCCGCTCTCCGAGGCCCTCTCGGCCGTGCAGGGGCACTGGGTCATCCGCACGGCGGAGGACGGGTGCTACGACGCCCGGACGGGGGCTCCGCTGGCCGAGCCGCAGGCCGTGCTCGACCTCCCCGCGCACCCCACCCGCGACGGCGTGCATCCGGCCTTCGTGCGGGCGTCCGTGGCGACGCGCCTGCAGGTCGTCGCGACGGTGTCGACGCGGCACCGCGTGAGCAGGCCCGTGCGCCTGGGCGGTGTGCTCGAAGCCGCGTCGGAGCGCTTCGCCGGGCGATCGCCGGATGCCTGGGGCCCCACCGAGCCGCTCGTAGCCCCCTGGGATCGCGACGACCTGACCGAGCGCACGCGCCGCCGGATCCCGATCGACAGCCGCTGGGCCGCCGTCACCTCCGGCGACCACCCCCTTGTCGGGACGCTGCACCTCGCGCGGACGGCAGAGGGGGTCGAGGAGACGACTCGCGTGTGGGCCGATGTCGCCGGCGCCGGGGACGAGCGGGCGGAGGGCATCGGTCTCGCCGCGCGCGAATTCCTCGCGAGGGCGGCGGGGATCGGGATGCCGCTGCTCGGCGTCGCCTTCGCCGCCATCGGCTCGCCCGACCTCGCACGCCGGTCGACGGCCGCGATGCAGCCGGAGCCGCTCGCCCTCCTCGTCGGCCCGCCGGGGGTGCGGGCGGCGGGCATCGAGCCCAAGCGCTGGGCCGACGAGTTCGGAGCCGCCGTGGTCGGCAGTCCGCGGCTGCCCGGGGTGCTGCTGCGCCTGGGCTCGCCGGCGGGCGGCGGGTGGCAGCGCCTCGCCGAGGTGCTCGGCGCGCTCGACCCCGCACGGGTCGGCGCTCTCCTGTCCGTCTCGCCGCAGGTGGCGGCTCGGCTCCGCGCCGGCGGTGCGGGGACCGCGCCCGGCTTCCCGGGCCCCGGTCCGGAGTACGACCGCTCCACCCCCGGCGAAGGGACGGCCTGATGCCCGATCAGCGCGACACTGTGCTCATCGAGCAGGCGAGGATCCAGCGCATGCGGCTGGGCTCCGCCCTGCTCTACGGCCGCATCGACGAGCGGCGCACGGTCAACGACCACTCGAAGCGGCTCATGGGCTCGCTCATCCTCGCGGCCGTCGCGTGCGCCGCGTGCGTCGGCATCTCGTTCGTCATGCAGCTGCTCGCGAATCAGCAGGCCGCCACGCCGTCGCCGACGAGCACGTCCGTCTCGGCGCCTCCGTTCGACTCGACCCCCTGGGAAGCATCGTGAGCCCCTACACCCGGCTGACCGTCGCAGGCAGCACCCGCCGCGCCGAGGTCGTCGTCTCGAGCGACGAGCCCCTCGGGGCCGTCCTACCCCGTCTCCTCGATCTCCTGGGCGAGACGGGCGGCACGGTCGCCCGCCCGCTCACCCTCGTCGCGACGGACGGCGAGCAGCTCGACATCGGCCGCTCCCCGCAGCAGCTCGACCTCGGCGACGGCGCCCTGCTCCGACTCGTGCGCCTCGACGCGGCGCCTCCGCCCCCCGTCGTGATCGACGTGACGGATGCCGCCGCCGACGTCCACGACACGCGGCCCGACCGCTGGGACGATCGAGCCCGCGCCGTCGCGGGAGGCGTGGCCATCACGATCGCGGCGGCGGCAGCGGGTCTCCTCGCCCCTTACGGCGGCGCGGTGACGGCGGCCTGGGTGCTCCTCGTCACGATCGTCGTCCTCCTCGCCATCGCGACGATGCTCGGCCTCCTGCGCCTCCCGGGGGTCTCGGCGTGCGTGAGCGCGGCCGCCGCTGGCCTGACCGTCCCGCTCGGAATCGCCTCTCTCACGGCCGCCTCCGGCGTCGCGCCGGACTTCGCGACCGCCGCGCTCATCGGGGCGGCCGTCGCGATTGCGGCGGGATCGACCGTCGTCCTGCTCGGGCTCGGGGTGGCGCTGCGCCGCCCGGGGGCCGCGGCGGGCGGAGCGGTCGGGGCCGTCCTCGCCTCGATCCTGCTCGTCCTCCTGCTCCTCGGCGTCGGCGCGGCAGCATCTGCCGCCGTCGCGGGAACGATCGCCGCCTTCGCGACCGGTCCGCTGCCCTGGATCGCCCTCTCCGCCGCGGGCCTCACGCGCCTCGACCAGGGGGTCGCGGCCGGCGAGCGCCTCGAACGGCCTCGGGCCTCCGCCTCGATCGACGACGCCTACTCCGCGCTGACGTGGAGCGTCGTCGCCGTGTCCACCGTCCTCGCGGTGACCGGCGTGACGCTCGTGCTCGCGTCAGAGCTGTGGAGCGGACTCCTCGCGCTGGCGTTCGCGCTCGTCGCGGCCCTGCGCTCGCGCGCCTTCCCTCTTCGGGCGCAGGTCGGGTCGCTGTGGGCGGCCGTCGCCGCCATCGCGGCCACCGCCCTCCTGACCCAGCTCACCGGCACGCTCGCCTGGATCGGCGTCGCCGCCGCGGTGCTCGCGGCGGCGATGATCGCCGTCGCGGTCCTCGCTCGGCCCGCGCCGCACGTCCGAGCACGCCTCCGCGGCATCGGGAACGTCGTCGAGACGCTCACCGTCGTCGCGCTCCTCCCGCTTCTTCTCGGCGCGCTCGGCGTCTACGCCGAGCTGCTCGGCATGTTCGGCGGCGGCTCGTGAGCACCCTCGCGATCCGCGACATGCCGGCCGCTCTCTTCGGGAGCGCCGGCGCGCGCCGCGCGCGATTGACGGACTGGGATGCCTCGATCCGCGGCATCCGCTCGACCTCCCGGCGCATCGGGTTCGTGTCCCTCGAACCGGGCGCCGGTGCGACGACCCTCGCCGAGCAGGTGCTGCGGGTCATCGCGGCACGTCGCCCCGACCCGGCCCTCGCGATCGACGTGTCCGGCGGCGAGCGCGATCTCGGCGCGCGGCTCGGGGCCCCCGCGACGGCGCCCAGCGACGCGCGTGCCGGTGCGCGCACGACCGCGGACGCGCTCACGGGACTCTCCACCGGAATCGGCTGGTACGCACTCCGCCCGCCTCTGCCCGATGGAGGCGTCGCGGCGTGGCTGTCCGAGGCGGCGCCGATCACGCGGTTCTTCGACGTGTCGATCACGGACTTCGGGACGCGGCATCCGCTCGTCGACCTCGCCGCGTGCTCGGCGCTCTGCGACGTCGTCTGCCTCGTCAGCGACGGGCGGCGCTCGCCCGCCGAGCTCGCGCGGGCCGTCGCACCCGCCATCGCGGCGCTGCCGGAACGGCCGACGCCGGTGCTCGCCCTCGTCGACCACTCGCGAGCGGGAGGCGCTGTCGCGCGCACGATGGCCTCCGACGAATGGCCGGTCGTCGGCATCCCGTTCGATCGCGGCCTGCGCGGAGGCGGCCGCCCCGCCGGGCCTGCCCGCGACGCCGTCCTGCAGCTCGCGGCGACGCTGCTGTCGGCGCGGAAGGCGGTGGCCGCGTGACGGTCCGCGTCGTCCATCGCCCCGCCCGCGTCACGGAGCCCCTCGACGAGCCGGCCGAGGTCGTCCTCGCATCGCCGCCGCCGATCGGCGAGAGCTCGACCCCCTTCCCGGTGCAGTCGCTCCTGCCGATCCTCGGCAGCCTCTCCTCGATCACGATGATCGTGCTGCTGCGGAACAACCCCGTCATGGTCGTCGTGGGCGCCGTCATCCTCGTCGTCGCGCTCGTCGGCGGTCTGGGCATGGCGTTCACGGCGCGCGGCAACGCGGTCCGGCAGCGCCGCATCCAGCGCGAGCGCTACCTCGACTACCTCGAGGAGCAGCGCGCGACGGTCCGAGAGATCGCCGAGGCGCACCGGGATGCCTCGCTGGCCCTCGACCCCGCACCCGGCACGCTCGTCGAGGTCGGCGCCGATCCCGCCCGGCGCTGGGAGCGCCGCCCCGGCGACCCGGACTTCCTGCGGGTGCGGATCGGCACGGGCGACCTCCGCGCCGTGGAGGTGCGCCTGCCTCCCGAGCAGAACCCCGTCCAGCCCTTCGACCCGGTCATGAAGGGTGCCGCCGCCCGGCTGGTGCAGCTCGCGGGCGTCGTGCAGGGCCTTCCGGCCGTGCTCGACCTCGAACGCGGCGGTCACGTCTCGGTCGTCGGTCGGCGGGAAGAGGCCGTGGGCGTCTGCCGCGCCATCGCGGCGCAGATCGGTGCCCTGCACTCCCCCGACGACGTGCACGTCGCCGCCGTCATCCCGACGTGGGCCCGCGCGGAGTGGGAGGGGATCGACCTCCTCCCCCACGCCTCCGCGTCGACGGTCCCGCACGGGCAGGTCGCCGCGCGGCGCGTCGCCCCCACCCTGCCCGAGCTCATGACCCTCCTCTCGGAGGAGCTCCGCGACCGCGTCGCATCCGCTGCGGCGACCCGTCGCAGCGGCCGGCGCACGAAGCCCGCGCGTCTCGTGATCTTCATCGACGAGGGGACGGATGCCGCCTCCCCCCTGCCGAGACTCGACTCGGCGCTCGACCTCGCCGACCTCGGCATCACGGTCGTCCACGTCGTCGACGACCGTCTCAAGGAGCCCTCGGCCGTGTCGGCCCGCGTCACGCTCGACGACGGAACGGCCAAGGTCGAGACGCCCGGAGCCGGCGAGGACGCCGTGACCGGCATCCGTCCCGATCCCGTGCCCACCGCCCTCCTCGAGGTGATCGCCCGGCCGCTCGCGAGCCTGCGGCTGACCCGCACGAGCGCCGTGGACGCGCAGTCGACGCTCGCGCCCGACGTCACCGAGCTGCTCGGGATCGCGGACGTCGACACGATCGACCTGCGTGAGGCGTGGCATCCGCGCTCGGCGGGCGACTTCCTGCGCGTGCCGATCGGCGTCGACGACCGCGGCGCTCCGGTGCTGCTGGACCTCAAGGAGTCGGCGCAGCTCGGCATGGGTCCGCACGGCATCTGCATCGGCGCGACCGGCTCCGGCAAGAGCGAGCTCCTGCGCACGCTCATCCTCGGCCTCGCGCTCACGCACTCGCCCGACGACCTCAGCATGATCCTCGTCGACTACAAGGGCGGGGCGGCCTTCGCCCCCTTCGCCGGCCTGCCCCACGTCGCGGGCATCATCGACAACCTCGCCGACGACCCGCAGCTCACCGAGCGCGCTCGGGCGAGCATCCAGGGCGAGGTCGTCCGACGCCAGCGGCTGCTGAAGGACGCGGGGAACGCGGCATCCATCGGCCACTACCGCCAGCTGCGCCGAGAGCGACCCGACCTGCCCGCGCTGCCGCACCTCTTCCTCGTGATCGACGAGTTCGGCGAGCTGCTCACGGCCGAGCCCGACTTCGTCGAGCTGCTGCTCACGATCGGGCGCATCGGCCGCTCGATCGGCGTGCACCTGCTGCTGTCGAGCCAGCGCATCGAGGGCGGCCGGCTGCGCGGCCTCGACACCTACCTGTCGTACCGCATCGGCCTGCGCACCTTCTCGGAGTCGGAGTCCGCCGTCGTGCTCGACACACCGGACGCCTTCCACCTCCCCGCGATCCCCGGATTCGGCTATTTGAAAGTCGACACCTCCGTCTATACGCGCTTCCGAGCCGGCTACGTGTCGGGCCCCGTGCCCGCTCCCGTCGAGGCGGGTCCCTCGCGCTCGGACGAGCCGACCCTCCTCGAGCTGCCCCCGTACGATCGGGCGGCGGCCGACGACGACGATCTCGTCGTCTCGCCCGGTGCGCCGGAGACGCCGACGACGGGGCGGACCCTCGTGCAGGCCGCGACGTCGCGCCTCACGCGCGGCGTCACCCGCACCCGTCCGGTGTGGCTCCCGCCCCTTCCTCCCGTGCTGACGCTCGGCGGCGTGCTCTCGACCGCCGAGGGCCGCGGCGGCCTCCGGGCGCCCGTCGGACTGCTCGACGACCCCAGCCGGCAGCAGCAGGCGCCGTGGCTCCTCGACCTGACCCGCTCGGGTGGCCACGTGTCGATCACGGGCGCACCCCAGTCGGGCCGATCGACGTTCCTGCGGACGCTGGCGGCCTCCCTCGCCTTCACCCACTCTCCCCGCGAGGTCAGCCTCTACGGCATGGACCTGACGGGCGGCGGGCTCGCCCGGATCGAGCCGTTCCCGCACGTCGGCGGCGTCGCCACGCGCGGCCACCGCGAGCGCCTCTCCCGCCTCCTCGAGGAGCTCACCGGCATGCTGGCGACCCGGGAACGGGTCTTCCGCGAACACGGGCTCGACTCGCTGGCCGATATGCGCCGACAGCACGCCGAGGGGCGGCTGCGCGAGCTGCCGAGCGCCGACGTCGTGCTGCTCGTCGACGGGCTCGGCGCCCTCCGCGCGGAGTTCGAAGACCTCGAGCAGGCGTTCGGACAGCTCCTCGAGCGCGGCGGCAGCTTCGGCATCCACGTCGTCGTGACCCTGTCGCGGTGGAACGAGCTGCGCCTCAACCTGCAGGGCCTCGTCGGCACGCGCCTGGAGCTCAAGCTCAACGACCCGGCCGACTCGCAGGTGGCGCGCAAGCTCTCGTCGACGCTGCGGGCCGACGAGCCGGGCCGCGTGCTCACCGACGACAAGCTCTTCGCCCAGGTGGCCCTGCCTCTCCTGGAGGAGGTCGACGACGCCGACGTCGGCGAGGCCCTCGAGCGCATCGCCCGCGAGAGCGCCGCCCAGTGGGGCGGCCCCGGCGCCGCGCCCATCCGCCTGCTTCCCGAGGATCTCACGCCGCTCGAGCTTCCCGACGCCCTCGACGAGCCCGACGAGATCGCGGTGGGGATCCGCCAGGACACGATGACCCCCGTCCTCCTCGACCTCGCGAACCGCGATCCCCACCTGCTCGTGCTGGGCGACTCTCGATGCGGCAAGACGACGGCGCTCCGCGGCGTCGTGCAGGGGGCCATCGACCGGCACTCGCCCGAGGAGCTGGTGATCGCCCTCATGGATGCCCGCGGAGAGCTCGCCGCCGACGTCCCGGACGACTACCTCGGCGGCCATGCGACGTCGGGCCGCCAGGCCCGCCTGCTCGCCGAGTCGATCGCGACGGAGCTCGAGAAGCGCGCCGGCGACCGCAGCGCCGGCGGCCCGCGCATCCTCGTGATCGCCGACGACTTCGACATCCTCGCCGCAGGCGGCGCGGAGCCGCTGCGTCCGCTGCTGCCCTACCTCGCATCCGCGCGCGATCTCCGCCTCAACGTCGTGGTGAGCCGCCCCGTCGCCGGGGCGTCGCGAGCGATGTTCGACGTCGCCCTGCAGGGCGTGCGCGACACCGGCGGCACGGCGCTCATCATGTCGGGCGACCGCTCCGAGGGTCAGCTCCTCCCGAAGCTCTACGCCGAGCCGATGGTCGCCGGCCGCGGCCGGCTCGCGCGGCGCGGCGAGCGTCCCACGCTGGTGCAGATCGCGCGCTTCGAGCCCACGTCGGCGGCGGTTTCCACCGAACCGCTCGGCGCGGAGGCGACGGTCGCAGCGGCCGAGGCCGCCCCCGCCGCGCCGCCGCTCGAAGCGGTCGAGGGGACGGATGCCGGGGCATCCGTCGTCGTCGAATCCTCCGTCGATACCGGTGCTGCACCTCTCCCCGGCGGGGACGGCGAGACGCCTCGGACCGACGCGATCCCGCTCCGCCGGAGCCGGCGGAGGGCCGATACACCATAGGTGCGTCCGCGGAAAAGGGGACACGGGGGCGGTGCGACCATCGGCTAGCCTGGTGGACGTCCACGGAAGTCGAATCAGATCGGTGCGTTCCGTGCGCCGCGAAGAAGGGATGACGGACGAATGAAGTTCGCAATGGGTGCGGATACCCTGACCACGCTGACGAAGGCCACCTCGGGGTCGAGCGACGACCTGTCGGTGCTCGTCCGCCAGCTGTTCGAGGCGGCCGAGCCGCTCGAGGGCCGGTTCCAAGGTGCCGGACGCTCGGCGTTCGATCGCTTCAAGGGCCGCACCGATGCCATCTCGGCAGAGCTCAAGGCAGCCCTCGACGGCGTGCTCGGCGGCATCGGCGGCATGAACCGCTCGTTCATCGAGGGCGAGTCCGCGATGGTCGACCAGACGCAGAGCCTCGAAGCGGGGTCGTCGTTCGACGCCGCGCGCTTCGGCTCGAGCCGCTGAACCGGAAGGGACTGAGAGACATGGCGAACCAGAGCGACCGTCGCGACTACGACATCGCGGCATCCCAGAACGCACAGGACAACTTCAACCGCGTCGCGGCACAGCTCGAGGCGCTGATCGACCAGCGCGATCGTGACGTGCAGGCCGCGATGGCCGACTACGCCGCAGAGGGCGTGTCCGAGGACTACCGCGCCAAGGAGACCCGCTGGAAGAACGCGGCGGCCGAGGTGCGCGGCATCATCAACACCCTCCGCTCCTCGCTCGAGCGCAACGACGAGTCGGCGCAGGACGCGCTGCGCAAGGCGCGTGCGGCTGTGGAGTCGATCGGCTGAGTCCGGTCCGCAACTGATCGATGACGCACTGGAGCATCCAGCCGTCGGGGGTCGTATCCGTCCTCACGGACGTCAACACCTACGCGACCGCCCTCGGTGAGGCATTGAACGGGTTGAGCCCCGCCATGGAGGGGGCGGTGACGGCGACGCAGTCCGCCGCCATCTCAGAGGCGATCCAGTCGTACTTCACGCTCGAGGAGGGTCCCCGCATCCAGGGCATGAACGCCCGGATCGGTGCCGCGGCATCCGGAGTCGTCAAGGCCACCGAGGCCTACGTCGCGGGTGATCTCGAGATGGCCGCAAACGCGCAGTCGGCTTCGGTCGCCGCGGTGTACCCGCCCGACCTTCCGCGGGGGGTGAGGTGAGTGCCTTCTGCCATCGATCCCGACAAGATCCCCGGTAAGGACATCGATCCGGACGCGATCGAATCGAACGCGTCGACGATCAAGACGATCGGCGGCTCGGTCCGCGACAACGGGTCGAACGTGCACCTGAAGTGGCAGGGCATGGCCGGGGTCTACGAAGCCCCCGAGTCGGGCACGCTGCTGGGACTCATGCAGCCCGTGTCGTCGCAGGCGACGACGGCCGGCGACAACCTCGAGGTCGTCGCAGGCGCGCTGACGCAGTTCGCGGCCGACGTGCGGCCGATCAAGGCCGAGCTCGACTCGCTGCGCCTGCAGGCGCAGGCCTTCCGCGATGAGATCGCCGGCGGCGTGCAGGTGCAGGAGCTCAACCCCGCCTACCTCAGCACCCAGGGCTACTACGGCACCACACCGGCGTACTCCGGCTACTCGCCGTATTCGACGTCGAGCGGCAGCTCGACGACCGCGGCCGCCGACATCCCCAAGTACCAGAGCGTCACGAAGGAGTGGCACGAGGTCCAGGAGTACGTCGACCGCAACAACGATCTGATCAGCCAGGTCAACGCGCAGCAGGTCGCCCTCTGGGAGGCCGAGCGCACGTGCGCCAACAAGATCCGCGCTCTGTTCGGCGGAGCGCCGCTGCACGCCTACGAGTCCGAGAACGATCCGCTGGGCTACGGCCTCGATGAGATCCCCGAGGGCACCGAGATGCCGTGGGGAGCTCCGGTCGAGCGCAGCGAGGGCTGCGGCGAGGCCACCGCGAAGTTCGTCTTCAAGGACTTCCTCTGGGAAGGCGTCATCGTCGGCGGCGTATGGGGCACGATCGAGGGCCTCGGCACGCTCGTGCTCGGCTACAACCCCGCGACCGGCGACTGGTTCTCGGGCGACGCGTACGGCGCGGCGTGGGGCAACCTCGGCCTCCTGGTCGCCTCCGGTGTCATGAATTCCCCCGTCCTCGGACCCCTCATGTGGGCAGACCAGGGCATGGAGGCCTTCGGCGGCGGCGGGTTCCTCCCGCAGGAGGTCCGCGACTTCAAGGCCAAGGCCGACGAGGCCGCCCTCAACACGGGCAAGGCGCTCATCGCCTGGGACAAGTGGGCCGACGACCCCGGCACCGCGCTCGGCGAGTCGGTCTTCAACGTCGGCACGATCCTCATCCCCGGCGGCGCAGCGGTGACCGGCGTGAAGACGGCCGGGACCGCGGCATCCGTCCTGTCCAAGATGGCCCGCGTCGTCGACCTCGTCGACCCGGCATCGCTGGCCCTGAACGGCGTGACGCGCCTCGGCGGCCTCGGACTCGGATCGCTCGACAACATCATCGGCAACCTCGACCTCGGTTCGAAGCTCGACGCCCCCCACATCGAGGTCTACACGGCGACCGACACCGCGTCGGCGCTCAAGGCGCTCGACGATTGGGGCGTCGACATGAACACCGTCACAGCCCACGTCGACGGTCTCGGCAACAACGTTCTGGAGTTCCCCGGCGGCAAGATCGAGCTCCCCACGGGCTCGTTCGACAACGCCCTCGACGGTGTCCGCGGGGGCGACGGAGGGGTGGATGCCTCGGTTCCGTCGCCCGTCCGCGAGCCCGAGCTCGTGAACGCCGGCGGCGTGCGAGGCGAGACCGGTCCCGGCCCCGTGAACTCGATCGTCGACGAGGCGCCCGTGCGCACCGAGACGGGCGGGCCGGGCGAGTCGACCGTGGTGCGCGACCCCGAGACGACCGGCGGCACGCATACCGGCTCTGGCGGAGCCGGCCACGGAAGCGGCCATGGCTCCGGCGACAGCTCCGGCGGTGCCGGTGGCAATGGGCCCGACGACGGCGGTGCGGGCAGCGACGGTCCTGACGTTCGCGGGGATGAGACCCACGGTTCAGGCGACGACCTGACCGAGGGCACCGGCCCAGAGAACCCGGTCGACGGTGCCGCTTCGCCGAACAACGGTCCGGACCCACAAGACGTCGACCAGGTGTCGATCGGCGATCCGAGCATCTCCTGGGGAGGCGACTCCGGCTATGTCGACATCCGCTCCGTTCTCGACAACCCGACGCCGGAACCGCCGGTCGGCCCCGTGACTCCCGATGACGTCGTCTTCTCGATCGACCCGGACAAGCACGTGTTCTGGTCTGGTCGCACCGAGATCGATGTCGCGGGAGCGACGAAGCCCTACGGCAGCGGCGGCATCGCCGCTGGACTCGCGGAACGGTACGGGGCGACGACGCTCGAGCTGTACCTGCGCGACCACGCCATCGCCATGCCCCCTTGGGGGCGAAACACCGAGCACCTATGGGGCGAGGTGTCACGGAAGTTCGCAGAGAGCGCGTCGGGCGAGGTACGCGTCGTCCTCGGCCGTAGTCTGCGCCCCGGAAACGTCTGGGAGACCTACGAATTCGACGCACTCCGCAGCAACCCGGCCGTGACGAGGATCATTGCGATCGACCCGCAGTCCGGATCCATGCGACTGCTCTTCGACAGGGGGACCTGATGACCAGCGACGCTGTCCTGAGTGATGCCGTCTTTCGTTACGTCGGTCTAGACGTCAGTCCTCTTCCCGGCAGGCACCCGGAGCGCATCCAGTCTTCTGAGGAACGCGCCGAGGTCGAGGGGATCATCGCGCGTCTCGATGCGGTCGAACCGGACGAGACCGCGGACGATCTGTTCGACTGGGCCGAGCGGGAGGTTGACCGACTCCTCGCCACGGGCCCGGACCTCAACGCCCAGGCGCGCGAAGCGCTCGTGTCGCTCCTCAGTTTCACCTGGCGGTGAGCATCGGCGTGGTGACGTCTGACGTGCGAAGCCCTCGTGTCGATGACGTAGATCCCGTGGCGATCTGTCGTGATCCGCAACGCCGCTGAGGCTCGCCGACTCGGATCGACCCGACGCCGACGGAAGAGCGACCGAGGAACGGATGCCTCTCAGCAGCGTCGCACTGACAGCCGAGCCGCTCCGATGGTGACGACGAATGGCTGACCTGCTGGATGCCGGGCCGCTCGACACGTCGCGCGCGAGCTGCTGGCGCGGGCCGAGGCGGCCGGCGGTGTGCCGTGCGTCCTCGTCGGTGACACCGAAGACGACGGGCGCTGGTAGGTCCAGGGCTATCAGAGCCGCGCCTTCGTCGAGGACGGCGCCATCATGCGAGCCCTCGCCGGCAACGTGACAAGGGTCACCACGCCCCTCCGCGAGGCCGGATAGGCTCGGCAGGTCGCGGCGGATCCAACGTCCGCCGCCCGCAAGAGCAACGGAGGAACGGATGCCTCGCAGCAGCGTCGCACTGACGTCTGAGCCCCTCAGCGGCGACGCCGTCGTCTCGGCGGCGGGCCGCTTGTGGACCGCGACTGCCGGAGCCGATGCTGAGCCGCTGGAGGTTCGCGTGCTCGACGAGGGCGCCGTCCTGCAGCTCGTCGCCGGCGGCGAGGTCGTCTTGTCGGTTCTGCGGCCGCGGATGCTCCCCCGCCTCGACGAGGTCGAGCGGCTGCTCCCCGACGCCGAGGCGCCCGAGGGCACGCAGTGGTGGACGGATGCCTATACCCCCTGGCAGGCCGAAGGCACGATCGGCGTCGCGATCCTCGATGCGGCGGCCGAGGCATCCCGGGGCATCGTCGTCCACCAGGGGCTCACCCCGAACCGCATTCCTCGCTGATCCCGCTAGCCCCGCGCTGACCGCGCCGAGATCGCGCGAATCACCGTCAGCCCGACCCGCGACCGGTGATTCGTGCGATCTCGAGCCCCACCGGCCGACCCAGCGCCCCCGGGAGGCCGGGTCAGGCCCCGCGCAGGCGCTCGGCGAGGTAGTCGATGAGACCCTCGAGCGGCACGCGCTCCTGGCCCATCGTGTCGCGGTCGCGCACGGTCGCAGCCTTGTCGTCGAGCGAGTCGAAGTCGACCGTGACGCAGAAGGGCGTGCCGATCTCGTCCTGGCGGCGGTAGCGGCGGCCGATCGCGCCGGCGTCGTCGAAGTCGGTGTTCCAGCCGTGGGCGCGGAGGTCGTCGGCGAGCCCGCGCGCGATGGGTGAGAGCTGCTCGTTGCGCGAGAGCGGCAGGACAGCGACCTTGACCGGCGCAAGGCGCGGGTCGAGCTTGAGCACCGTGCGGGTGTCCATGCCGCCCTTCGCATTCGGTGCCTGCTCCTCGTGGTACGAGTCGACCAGGAACGCCATCATCGCCCGCGTGAGGCCGAACGACGGCTCGATGACGTAGGGGATGTACTTCTCGTTCGTCGCCTGGTCGAAGTAGCTGAGCGACTGCCCGGATGCCTCGGAGTGCGAGCGCAGGTCGTAGTCGGTGCGGTTGGCGATGCCCATGAGCTCGCCCCACTCCTTGCCCGGGAAGCCGAAGCGGTACTCGACGTCGATCGTGCCGTCGGAGTAGTGCGCGCGGTCCTCTTCCGGCACGTCGTAGCGCCGGATGTTCGCCGGGTCGATGCCGAGGTCGGTGAACCAGTTCCAGGATGCCTCGACCCAGTGCTCGAACCACTCGCCCGCCTCCGCCGGCGGCACGAAGAACTCGATCTCCATCTGCTCGAACTCCCGCGTGCGGAAGATGAAGTTTCCGGGCGTGATCTCGTTGCGGAACGCCTTGCCCACCTGGCCGACGCCGAAGGGCGGCTTCTTGCGCGAGACCGTCACGATGTTCGCGAAGTCGATGAAGATGCCCTGCGCCGTCTCGGGACGGAGGTAGTGCACACCCGACTCATCGTCGACGACACCGAGGTAGGTCTTCATGAGGCCCGAGAAGGCCTTCGGCTCGGTGTACTGGCCCTTGACGCCGCAGTTGGGGCACGGCACGTCGCCGAGCCCGTTCTCGGCCTTCCGCCCCTTGCGCGCCTCGAAGTCCTCGATGAGCGTGTCGGCGCGGAAGCGCTTGTGGCAGTTGAGGCACTCGACAAGCGGGTCGGTGAACGTGGCGACGTGACCGGATGCCTCCCACACACGCTTGGGCAGGATCACCGACGAGTCGAGGCCGACCATGTCGCCGCGGCCGCGCACGAAGGTCTGCCACCACTGGCGGCGGATGTTCTCCTTGAGCTCGGTGCCGAGGGGACCGTAGTCCCACGCCGAGCGGGATCCGCCGTAGATCTCGCCCGCCTGGAAGACGAACCCGCGGTGACGGGCGAGGGCGATGACTTTGTCGAGGCGGGACTGCTCGGCCACGGTGGCTCCAATGGTCGGGAATGTGCGGGGGTGTCGCGGAATCGCGGGAAGGGCGACGGATGCCGAGGCATCCGTGCATCTATGAATCCTAGCCGGGCGCAGCCTCGAGCGCCCGCGGGGTCCGCGGAGGTCAGAGCGGCACGGGCCGGCCGAAGACGACCGGAACCCCGGGCGAGTAGAGGACGCTCGGCGGCGGGCCGTCCGGTGCGGGCAGGCCGGCCGCCGCGATGAGCCCTTCGTCGAGGTCGGTGAGGGTCGCACGGTGAAGGGGCCAGCGGGGGTGGTCGTTCGGGACGTACAGCGTCCTCCCCCACGCGCGGGTGTGCAGCGCCCAGCGGGCGGTGACGAAGTGCTCGAGCGGCGTCGGCTCGGCGATCGGCTGTCCGACCTGCACCGAGAAGCGCACCGGGGCGCGGCCGGTCACATGGCGCGCGCTCCGGTAGGACACGACGTCGCCGGTGCGGGTCATCCGCATCCGTGACCACATGTACCGCAGCCGGAGCGCTGCCCGTGCGCCGAGGACCGGCACGAGCCGCGAAGCGTCGAGGGATCGGAAGACGACCCCGCGACGGCCGAGGCGGTCGACGCTGTACAGCCGCACGTTGGTCTCGCAGAACGTCCCGAAATACGGCAACCCGGGCCCGCGGCCGAGGCCGAGGCCCTCCATGCGGAAGCCGATGATGCCGACGAACGTGACGCCGTCGAGGATGTCGGGGCGGGTGCCGGCAGGGAGGAACGGTGCGACGACCTCCGGTGCGACGGGCCAGTGCAGGAACGTCGCCTCCTGCCAGCGCTGCACCATCAAGGGCCGCTCGACCGGGCGCGCGGGCTCGGGAGTGACGTCTTCGACGAACTGATCCATGGCCCCCCGCGCGACTCCGGAACTATTCGGCGGCGGGCTTCGGCGGCGGGAAAGGCCGGTCGTCCGACGCCTGGTCGAAGGCGCGGTCCCAGTCCTGCAGCTCCTTGCGCCGGCCGATGAGCCCGTCGAGCGAGACCTGGAAGTGCAGGCCACGACGCGCATTGACCTGCTTGATGTTCTCGAGGAGCTCGGTCGAGACGCCGTCCAGGGCGCCCTGCACCTCGCGCACCCGGTCGTCGGGGTCGTCCCACAGGTTGGGGTGCCGCAGGATGTCGAGCAGGTAGTCGCGGTTGAGGGCCGCCGTCAGCTTGCGCAGCTTGTCGTCGTACTCGACGGCGGCGATGTTCACCTGGTCCTCGACGCTGCGCCGGTCGAGGCGGTTGAAGAGCTCGGTGACGTTGTCGGCGAGCACGCCGATCTCCTGCGCCGTCTGCGCGGCGACGGCGTTGCCGGATGCCCCGACCGCCGCGTACTCCGGGACGAGACCGCGCAGGGCCACGACCTGGGCGCGCACGGCGTCCGGCAGCCCGCGGTTCTCGCTCGCTCGGCGGCGACGCGATCGCACGACGCCCACGACGGCGATGCCGGCGCCGAGGAGAACGGCGATCGTGAGGCCGATGCCGACGACGGGTCCGGCATCCACCCCCGGCGACGATGTGGCCGGGGTCTCGGCGATGATCTGCTGCACCGTCTGGGTGAGCGCAGCGTCGACGGAGTCGCTCGAGTTCTCGGCCTCGTTCGCGATGCGCAGCGCCTCACCCTTGGCGAGGGCGTTCGACCCGGCCGCCACGTCGTCGCCGACCGCCACGACGATCGTGTCGTACCCGGGGTTGGCCGATGCGAGCTCGCGGACGATGTCGGACGCCGACCCCTCGAGCCCCGCATTCTCGGAGAAGACGGCGACGCCGATCGAGGCATCCCCCACCTGCTGGTCGAGCTGCTGAGCGAGGGCCGGCGCGTTCGCGACCTCGTCCGAGACGTACACATTCGAGTTCTGCAGCGCCGCGACGGCGTCGTCGATGTACCCGTTCGTCGAGAGCGGGATCGGCGGAACCGGCATGATCCTCCCGCCGACTAGAAGTTGTTGATGACCGAGGCGAAGACGAGGTCGATCTTCGCCGCGTCCGACGCGTCGAACCACTGGCCGCCGGTCGCCTCGGCGATGCGCCGGAGCGCCGACGTGTCGGCACCTTCACCGTACGCGATCGGGAAGATGCGGACCGGCGCCGAGTCGTTGCCCTCACGGGACGACTTGCCGATTTTCGCGAGCAGCGAGTCGAGCGATGTCGACGAGTCGGTGTCCTGCCCGTCCGACAGCACGACGATGGCGTTGATGCGCCCGGGCTCGGCGCGCTGCTTCATCTCGTCGTACGCCTCGGCGATCGCGTCGTAGAGCGGCGTGCCCTGACGGTTGGAGAAGCGCAGGTCTTCGATCGAGGACTGCAGGGACTCCAGGTCCGACGCGAGGGGCGAGACGTCGCGGACGACGGCGATGTTCTCGCCGGCGGCGGATTCGAGCCCGGTCGTGAAAGCCCAGACGCCGACCTCGTCGGTGCGGCGGAAGTGGCCGAGCGTCTTCTGCGCCCCTTCGATCGCCCCGTCGAGCTTCGAGCGGCCGTCGCCGATCGGGTCGTCCATCGAGCCGGAGATGTCGATGACCTCCAGCACCGACGAGGGCTTGCGGATCTGCGTCCACTGGTCGATGGCCGTGGAGACGACGTCGACGCCGGGCTTCGGCAGCGACACCGTCGGCTTGGCCGGATCGACGCCGAACTTCTCGGTGAAGAGCTCGCCGAACGGCACCGACTCGTCGAGCGGACGGAAGCCGTACTCGGGGAGGATGCGCTGCGCGGCTTCGGTCTGCAGGAAGGCCGCGAACGCGAGGCCCGCTTCCCGCTGCACGTCGTCGACCCAGGGCGCGCCGAGCACCGTCACAGGGTTGTCGGACCACATCGATCCGCCCTTGGGATAGACGGCGACGAGCTTCTCTTTGGGAGGGGTGAGCTTCTCGCCCGGCTGAACGGTGTGCGAGTCGGGGTTGCCCTGGTTGTAGTTGAGGAGCGAGGTCTCTTCGAGCGCGATCGCCGAGACGTAGCCCGAGCCCCCCGTGCCGTTCTGCGTCTGGTCGTAGAGGCGCGAGAGCACCTTGCCCGTCGTGTCGCCGTAGTGGATGACGCACTCCTCGAACACCCGCGAGAAGTCGGCGGCCGCTTCGACATCGGCTGCCGTCAGGTCGGAGGTCTTGCCGGATGCCTCGTACGACTGCATCAGGATCGTCGACAGCCCCGTCGTCGAGGTGTTCGGGTTCGTCTTCGAGATCTTGAACGAGCCCCAGAGGTCCTTGCCGACGCTTCCCCAGCCTTCGGGGTCGGAGCACAGCTTCGCGAAGTCCGCGATGCCGATCTCGGCCGAGGGCCAGCCGAGCGCCTTGGCCATCGTCTCGGGAACGCCGAAGACGACGGGCGTGTGGGTGAACGACTCGGGCTCGCCCACGAGCGACGGGGATGCCGCGGCGGCGACCCGCTCGGTCCAGACCGTGGAGGCGGGCGACCACATCGTCGGCCAGCGGCGCGTGTTCTCGTCGGGCCAATCGCCGCCCGCCGTGAGATAGCGGGTGGCGTCGCCGGACGAGACGTTGATGGGCCGTACCGTGGCACACGTGTCGAGGCCGTCGAACTCGGGCGACTCCTTGAAGGCGTCGGCGAGCGCGTCGAGCATGTTGACCTTCTCCGACGACGTGGCGATGACGACGTTCGTGCAGCCGTCGTCGGCGAAGTCGCCGCCGTCGCCGTCCCCGCCGTCCGGCCCGGCGCCGAAGCATCCGGCGAGCGCGACCATCGATGCGATCGTCAGCACCGAGATCGCCGCGAGCCGCGCGGAACGCGATGCCCGCGGGTGGGGCGACGAGTGTTCAGAACCGGCGAGGGTGCGCCGAGGGCCGGCCATCATGGGAAAAGCATAAAGGGCCGGGAATTCCGCGTGCACCGGGGTGGGGACGACGGATGCCGCGCCCCGCGCTGCGGCGCGGGAATCCGGGGGTGTGCTCCCCCGCGGCCCTGTGATTGACTCACACCATCCGCACACCGGGGGGTTCACGCGTGCACACGAGCTGGATGAGTCGACGTACCTCTCGGCCGCCCGTGCGACGTGCCGTCGCCGCCGTCCTCTCGGCCGCGCTCCTCGTGGGCGGGCTTTCCGCGATCGCCGCTCCTGCCGCGGCCGACCCCCCGACGGGTGGCTCCGTCATCGTCGACGAGACCTTCCGGGGCGCGACCGTCGCCGACCCGGGGTGGACCGTTCAGGGCGACGCGTGCCTGACAGGTGCGGCAGCCGGCGCGACACCGCCGGCGGGTGCGGCGCAGATCCCCTCGTGTGTCGCGCACCGCTCGGGGCCCGTGCCGCCGATGGGCGGTGCGCCGGACGGCTTCCTCCAGCTCACCGACACCGCCGGCAACCGGGCAGGAAGCATCCTGTACAACCGTCCGGTGCCCGCGAGCAGCGGCATCTCGGTGACCTTCGAGCAGTACCAGTACGGCGGGAACGGGGCGGACGGCATCGGCTTCTTCCTCGTCGACGGGTCGACCTCGCTGACGAGCACCGGCGGTCTCGGCGGCAGCCTCGGCTACGCCCAGCGCAACAGCGAGCCCGGAGTCAACGGCGGGTACCTGGGAGTCGGGCTCGACGCGTACGGGAACTTCTACGGCGACGGAGAGAACCGCGGTGCGAACTGCCCGGTCGGTCAGAAATCGCCCACGACGGCGTCAGGTGCGCTCGCACCGAACGTCGTCACCCTCCGGGGGCCGGGCAACAACCTGACGGGCTACTGCTGGCTCGACTCGACGGTCCCGAAGCCCATCACGAACCCGACGAAGCCGGGGACGACGCTCAACGGCGGCACGGGCACGCTGCGCGCCGCGACGCTGGCGGCGTCGAAGCGAACCGTCAACGTGCAGGTCACTCCGGTGACGCCCGCCACTCCGGTCGCGCGCGTTATCGTGCAGATCCGCTACACCGACGCGGGTCCGTGGGTGACCGAGCTCGACATCCCCGCCCCGTCGAACACGCCGTCGACCTACAAGTTCGGCTTCTCGGCCTCGACCGGCGGGTCCAACGACGTCCACCTGCTCCGGCAGATGCGAATCGAGACGATTCTTCCGCTCGCCAGCCTCGCTCTCGAGAAGCAGGTGGACCGAACCGGCACGGCGCTGCCGCCCGTGATCACCGTCGGAACCGCTATCCCCTACCAGTACACCGTGACCAACACCGGAGCACCTGTCACCGGCCTGTTCGTCACCGACAACCAGATCGCCACGGCGAACATCGTGTGCGACGCGACGAGCCTCACGACGGCTCCCGCGGCGGGCTCGTCCACCGTGTGCCGCGGCTCGCATATCGTGACGGCGGCGGATGTCGCTGCCGGCCAGGTGGTCAACATCGCGACGGCCACCGCCGTCCCGCAGGGCGGCGGAATCGTCACGTCGCCCGAGGCGACGGTGACGGTCCCGCTCGTAGCGACCATGACCATCTCGAAGTCGGTGACGACGCCACCTCCGTACTCGATCGGACAGCAGGTCGCGTACTCGTACACGCTCACGAACACCGGGGGCAGCATCCTCCGCGGCTTCGTCGTCAGCGACGACCGCATGGCATCCAATGCCATCACGTGCCTCAGCGGCGAGCTCGCCCCCGGCGCCTCGACCACCTGCTCGGGATCGCACGCCATCCAGGCCGGGCAGATCAACAGCGCCGGGTTCCTCGTCAACACGGCGTCCGTAACAGGTCAGACACCGATCGGGCAGCGGGTGACGGCGGGACCCGCGCAGGCTCAGATCCCGGTCGCGACCGACGTCGGGGTCGCCAAGACCGTCGACGACAGCGCTCCCCTCGTCGGCAGCGACGTCACGTTCACGATCACCGCAACGGGCAACGGACCGGCGACCGCGACAGGTGTCGTCATCACCGACCTCGTGCCGGACGGCGACCCCGTGGGCAGCATCGTCTACCAGTCGTCGACCGTTACGCAGGGCGCTTACAACCCGCTCACCGGCGCGTGGACCGTGGGCACACTCGCGCCGACGCAGACGGCGACGCTCACGATCACGGCGACCGTCAACACCGGCACTCCCTTCACGAACACGGCGGTGCGGTCGCGCACCGATCAGCCGGACCGCGATCCGACCAACGACGTCGCATCCGTGACGATCAACCCGGTGCAGCCGTCCATGGACATCGCGGTCACGAAGGACGTCGATCTGCCCGAGATCCCCCTCGGCGCGCAGGCGACCTTCACGCTGACGGCTACCAATTCGGGGCCGCAGGACGCGACCGACGTCGAGGTCCGCGATGCGCTTCCGCCCGGACTCACGTTCGTTCCCGACGCCCCCGGAGACCCGGACGACGGCACGTACGATCCCGTCACCGGCATCTGGGACATCGGAGCCCTCGCGGCGGGGGACACAGCGACACGGACCATCACCGTCATCGGATCGGCGCTCGGCAGCTATGTCAACCTCGCCGCACTGACCGGGAACCCGAGCCCGCCCGACAGCAACCCCGGCAACAACGCGGACTCGGCGACGTTGCGCGTGGTGCCGGCGAGCTCCGACCTCGCGGTCGTGAAAGCCGTCTTCCCCCAGCGGATCGAGGTCGGTCAGGAGGTGACGTATCAGCTCGCGGCGTCCAACCTCGGGCCGGATGCCGCGCAGCAGGTCGTGGTGACGGACCTCATCCCCGCGGGGGTCGTCGTGCTGAGCGCGACGGCGACCGTCGGCACGATCACACCCGACGCGAGGACCTGGAATATCGGCGCGCTGGCCGTCGGGCAGCAGAACGTCACGGCCACCGTCACGGCGCGGATCGATAACGCGGGAACACTCGTCAACACCGCGACCATCAGCTCGCCCGTCGTGGACGACCCCGACCCGACGAACAATTCGTCCTCGGCGACGGTGACGTCGGCCGAGCCTGAGCTCGACATCGCCGTCGGCAAGAGCGTCGACGTGCCCTCCGGCGCCTCACCCGACGCCGTGCCGCTCGGCGACCAGGTCGAGTTCACCCTCACCGCCGAGAACATCCCCGGTCCGTCGAACGCCACGGCGACGGATGTCGTGCTGACCGACGCGCTTCCGGACGGCCTGGAATTCGTCTCGAGCGCCGGCGATGGCGCCTACGACCCCGCGACAGGGCTCTGGACCCTCGATTCGATCGCACCGGGAGCCACTGCGACCCGCACCGTCGTCGCCACGGTGACGGAGGCCATCTCGTTCGTGAACACCGTCAGTCTCACCTCTCTGACGCAGATCGACTCCGATCCGACGAACAACAGCGCATCCGTGCAGGTCGTGGGCGCCGTCGTGGCGGACCTCTCGATCACGAAGACCGCCGATCCGGCGATCGCGCGACCGGGCGACCACGTCACGTACACGGTCGTGGTGGCGAACGACGGCCCGAACGACGCGACGGGAGTCATCGCCTTCGACCCGTTCATGCCTGCGGCGGTCATCATCGACTCCTCGGTCACCGCCGGAACCTTCGACGAGGGCACCCGTGAATGGACCATCGGGGACCTCGCCGCGGGAGCCGACGCGACGCTGACCGTCGTCATCGAAGTGCAGCGGCCCGGCTGGACCCGCAACGTCGCGGTCGTGCTGGGACTGGACCAGACCGACCCGAACCTGGACAACAACGTCGACGACGCCGAGCTGTTCGTACCGGCGGCGGACATTGCCGTCGAGAAGACGGTCGACGCCCCCATCGTGTTCGTCGGCGACGACGTGACCTTCACCGTCCTGCTGTGGAATTACGGTCCGGATGCCTCGGGCGCCGTCGTCGTGAACGATCTGCTGCCCGCCGGACTCACCTTCGTGTCGGCGGCACCGAGCATCGGCACCTACGACCCGGCTACGGGAGCGTGGACCGTCGACAACCTCGAGGCGGCGAACCTTCCCCTGGCCGGGGCCGGCAGAGGGACTCCCCCGCCACAGGCGACCCTGACCATCGTCGCCACCGTCGATGCCGTGGGAGACTTCGAGAATGTCGCGACCGCTCCCCGGGAAGCGCCCGATGTCTTCGACCCCGATCTCGACAACAACGATGCATCGGCCGTCGTGACGGCGGTCCCCATCGAGGCGGAGCTGCACATCACCAAGACGGTGGATCCGGCATCCGTCCTCGCGGGTGGAGCGGTCACCTTCACCATGACCGTCTCCAACGCCGGTCCCGCCGACGCGGAGGACGTCGTCGTGGAGGATCCGTTCCCCGCGGGCGTGACGCCCCGGTCGACCGACACTCCGGGCTGCGAGATCGTCGCGGGGGTCTTCCGCTGCGACATCGGGACCCTCCCCGTCGATGCGACAGCGTCCCTCTCGGTCACGGCCACCGTCGATGAGGTGGGGCAGTTCCAGAACACCGCGACCGTCTCGACCTCGACCACCCTGGCGCCCGGATCCTCGTCAACGGCCTCGGCGACCGTCATCGGGGTAGCGAACTCGGGCGGCGGCTCGGGCGGCGGCGGGACGCTGCCGGTCACCGGCGGCACGGGGCCAGGGTCGGCCACGCCGCTCGCGGCGGTGGTGCTCACGATGACCGGCGTGCTGCTGCTCCTCTGGTCGCGGCGGCGGCGCCGTGAGGAATCGACGGCTTAGACGGCGCGGAGCGAGTCACGCCCGAGCTCGGCGATCGATGTGCAGCCCGCGAGGCCGAGCGTGATGTCGAGCTCGGCGAGGGTGTTGCGCACCACTTCGCGCACGCCCTCCTCCCCGGCGATCGCGAGACCGTACGCGTAGGGCCGGCCGAGGGCCACCACCGTCGCGCCCAGCGCGAGCGCGATGGCGACGTCGGCGCCCCCGCGCACGCCGGAGTCGAAGACGACGGGAACGCGGCCGCCGACCCGCTCGACGACGGCCGGCAGCGCGTCGAGCGTCGGGACCGACCGGTCGATCTGCCTGCCGCCGTGGTTCGACACCCACACGCCGTCGGCTCCGGCGTCGAGGGCGCGCGCCGCGTCGTCCGGATGCACGATGCCCTTCAGGATGATCGGCAGGCTCGTCCACTCGCGCGCCTTCGCGAGGTCGTCCCACGTCAGGGCGGGCGTCGAGAAGACGTCGAGGAAGGTCTCGACAGCGGCACGCGGCAGCGGCGAGCGCAGGCTCTCGCGCACGCCGGCCCCGGTGAGCGCCGAGCCTTTGCGAGCGATCGTGACCCCCGCCTTGACGGTCTTCGGGGTCACGCGCACCTTCGGGGCTGCGGGCGCCGCGGCATCCCGTCCTCGGCGCACACGCCCACGGACGAGCTCCTGGAAGACCGGGTCGCTCGTGTACTGCGCGATGCCGAGTCCGCGCGTGAACGGCAGGTAGGCCAGGTCGAGGTCACGCGTGCGCCACCCCAGTAGGTGCGTGTCGAGGGTGATGACGATCGCCTGGCAGCCGGATGCCTCGGCCCGCCGCAGCAGCGATGCGTTGAGCTCGTCGGAGGCCGACCAGTAGAGCTGGAACAGCCGCGCGCCGTCGGGCGCGGCATCCCGGACCTGCTCCATGGGGAACGAGGCCTGGTTGGAGAGCGTGTACGGAACGCCGAGGGATGCCGCGGCCCGCGCCACGGCGAGATCCGCCTCCTTGTGGGCCATCTCCATCACGCCGAGCGGCGCGAGGAGCAGCGGCGTCGGCCGGCGCATGCCGAGGAAGTCGGTCGCGAGGTCGCGCGTCGAGACGTCGCGGAGCGGGCGGGGCCACACCTGATGGCGCTCGAACGCGGCGCGGTTGGCTGCCATCGTGCGCTCCGCCCCCGCACCGCCGGCGATGTAGGCGAACGCCTCGGCGCTCAGCGCCCTGCGCGCAGCGTGCTCGAGCGCGACCGGGTCGACGGAAACACGAGGGCGGGTGCCGCTGATGCCCGCACGGTAGATGTCGGACTGGGTCCGGCGCGAGATTCCGCGGGCCGCGGCCGGATCGAGAGGAGCGACGTTGCTCATCCCGTCAGCCTACGGCCGACCCCTCCCCGTCGCCTCAGCTCGGGAATCCGCACCACTGACCGACCCACGTGAGGATGCGGCCACGCATCTCCTCGGTCGCCGCGAGCTGGATCTGACCCGGCTCGCCGTCGAGCTCGATGTCGACGTTGAAGACGGTGCCCCGCTTGTCCTCCTGCACGACGTGCGGGTCGCAGCGCAGCGGGACCATCGGCAGGTGGACCTCGATGGGTGCGACGTCGTCCTTTTTCACCTGGACGTCGAGCGGGTGCTCGACGTTGGGGTAGCCGACCCAAGTCAGGAGGTTGGTCGAATGGATGCCGTCGATCGCCGCCGCGCCGTCGCCCGTCGGTGCGATCGTGAGGGTCAGGTCGGCCGGCTGTCCGGATGGCGACGGCGTGAAGGACGAGATCGTCACATCGGCGGCCTCGGCGAGCGCCTGCGCCCGGCACTCGCGCTCGTGAAGCGGCGGCACGAACGAGAGCGGATCGGCCAGCGGCGCGGTCGCCGTGCCCGACGCTCCGTCCGTCGACCACCCGAGGGTCACCGTGCCGGTCCCCTCGTCGGGAGCCGGGCAGGCGACGGCCGGAAGCTGCACGGGGATCGCGACCTTCGACCCTGCTCGCACTGTGCTCTCGCGGTCGTTGATGCGCTCGGCCGGGCCGTCGAACCGGGGGTCATCGACGTGCAGCGGGCCCACGACGAGATCGGTTTCGCCGTCGTTGGTGATCATGACCTGCGCCCAGCGCGACGCGACGTCGGAGCGCAGCTGCCGCAGCTCGACCGTGACGTGCGCGGGCAGCGCCGTGGGCGAGGCATCCGTCGCTCCTGTGCCGCCCGCGGTCGTGCAGGCGGCGAGGGCCAGGGTCAGCGCGAGCGCTCCGCACGACCCGAGCGCGACGCGCCGCACCCGGCCCGCCCCGCGACGGCGTGCCGCCGTCTGGTCGTGCGCACGGCGCCGGCTCATGACCGGACGACGACCTTCTCGACCGTGACCTCGTCGAGGGCCACGGGGTCGATCTCGACGCCGAGCCCGGGGCCGGTCGGAACACGCACATGCCCGTCCTCGAGCACCGCGGGCTCGGTCACGATGTCGCGCCGGTAGAAGCGGCTCGACGCCGAGACGTCTCCGGGGAGCGTGAAGCCGGGAAGGGCGGCGAGGGCGGCATTGGCGGCGCGGCCGATTCCGGTCTCGAGCATGCCTCCGCACCACACGGGCACCGAGGCATCCCGGCACAGATCGTGCACGCGAACGGCTTCGAGATAGCCGCCGACGCGGCCGGCCTTGATGTTGATGACGGATGCCGAGCCCAGCGCGATCGCGTCGGCCGCGGCCTTGGCCGACACGATCGACTCGTCCAGGCACACAGGGGTTCTGAGCTGCTTCGCGAGCGTCGCGTGGTCGACGATGTCGTCCTCCTGCAGCGGCTGCTCGATGAGCAGGAGGTCGAACCGGTCGAGCTCGGCGAGGGTGCCGGCGTCGGCCAGCGTGTAGGCGGAGTTCGCATCGACCTGCAGCGGGATGCCGCCGAACGCGTCGCGCACCGCCGCCGTGTCGTCGACATCGCGGCCGGGCTTGATCTTGATCTTGATCCGCACGTACCCCTCGTCGAGGTAGCCCCGGACCGTCTCGACGAGGGCGGCGGGATCGCGCTGGATGCCGACGCTCACGCCGCTCGGCACCCGGTCGCGCACCGCTCCGAGGTGGTCTCCGAGCGATCGACCCTCCAGGCGGAGCGCCGCATCGAGCAGCGCGAGCTCGAGACCGGCCTTGGCCATGCGATGGCCGATGAAGGGCTCGAGTATGCCGGCCACCTCGTGCGGCGCCACTGTGCCGCGGCGGAGCAGCGCCGGGATGAGGAAGCGAGTCGCGACATCCCACGCTCCCTGCGTGTATTCGCTCGAGTAGAGGGGCGCGTCCTGCGTGACGATCTCGCCCCACCCCTCGCCGTCGGCCGTCATTGCGCGGACGACGATCACCTCGCGCACCGTCTCGGTCCCGAACGAGGTGGTGAAGGGTGAGACGAGCGGCAGGTGCAGCACGCGCAGCTCGAATCCCTCGAGGGCGACGGATGCCGCAGGCCGGGCGATGGGCATGGATTCAGGCTAGCCCCGCCCCGGCGCCGCAGTTCGGAGGCTTTCGGTTCCAAGCCCCTCAGTTCGGAGGCCTCAGTTCAGAGGTTGCGTGCCCTCGGGGATGCCGCCGCCCGCGTGCACATCCCGCACGAGGCTCTGCAGGGCAGTGAGCGCGACGCGCTGCGGGAACGGCCCATACGAGACGCGCGCGACGCCGAGCTCTTCGAGCTGGGCGAGTGGCAGCGAGCCGGGGACCGCGATGACCGAGAGCTTGCGGGGTCCGAAGGCGTCCACGAGGGTGCGCACCTGCGACTCGTCGAGGCGGCCGGGAACGAACACCACCGGCGCACCGGCCGCGAGGTAGGCCTGCCCGCGGGTCACGGCATCTTCGAGGTTCTGCTCGGGGGTGCGGTCCGCCCCGCGCACGAAGGCGTCCGTCCGGGCATTGAGCACGAACCGGATGCCCTCGGCCTCACCGGCGGAGAGCGCCGCCTCGACGCCGCGCACGGCCTCGTCGAGCGGCTTCAGCTGGTCCTCGATGTTGGCCCCGACGACCCCGACGCCGATGGCCCGGCGGATCGTCTCGCCGACGTCGCCGTACCCGGCCTCGAGATCGGCCGTGACGGGGAGGTCTGTGGCCTGCACGATCCGATCGATCGCGTCGAGGTGCAGGTCGAGCGGGATGTGCTCCCCGTCCTCGTAGCCGAAGCTCGCCGCGATCGAGTGGCTCGCCGTCGCAATGGCCTGGGTCGCGGGGTCGGCGGCCACGACCTTCGCCGAGATCGGGTCCCACACGTTGACGAGTGTCAGCAGCTTCGCGTCCTCGTGCAGCGAGAGCAGGCGGTCGGCGTTCTCCTTGAGTGTCATGCTCCGAGTCAACCGCGCGACCCCCTCGCCGTCTTCCCACTTGACGCCGGATGACGGCGAAGAGGACCAGGCCGCGAGCCGCCCGGTGGACCGCTCAGCCGAAGGGCGTCGACGTCGGCTCACCGGGCTCGCGGCGCCGGAGTGTCGGCGGAGCCGGCCATTCCAGCTCGAACCGCGTGACCGGCACGTCGATGGCTCCGAAGTCGTCGGTCTGCACGACGATCCGCCCGGCCGCGCCGACGCGACCGGGCGTCACCTCGACGAGCTTCACGCGCCACGCGTCGCCCTCGGGCATGTCGAGCACCCAGACCTCCGCCAGCCACGCGAGTCCGTTCGCCTCGAGCGCGGCTTCGGCCTCCAGCCACTCGACCGGCGTGGATGCCTCGTGCCCGAGCAGGTCGACGGCGACCCAGTCGTCGCCCTCGGGGCGGATCCAGCCGAGCAGCTCGCCGTCGTCACGTCGGTGCGGGGTCCAGTCGGCGGGAAGCATCCCGACACGCTATCGCCTCGCCGTCACGACTGCCGCACAGCCTCCATGTGCTGCTCGAGCCACCAGGTCTCGCCGCCGTCGGCCGACGACCAGCCGTCCCATGTGAAGGAGTCGGCGGTGATGTCGCTGAAGTTCCAGCGGATCGGGACATCGCGGTCGGCGCGGAAGTCGACGCCGTCCTGCCGGATGCCGTCGCCGCCGTGGGCGCGGGCGATGAGAGCGCCGTAGTTCGCGTGCAGCGTGCCGAACCAGTTCACCCGCCACGCGCCGATGCGCGGGTCGTACGCCCGCACCGTCGTTCCCGCCGCGACCTGGTCGTCGCCTCGGTCGCTGCCGATTATGACGTCCTGGATGGCCCGGCCGCCGAGCACCCACGAGAAGATCCACGTCCTCGCGGCCGACGTCCACTCCTCGTCGAGCGAGGATCGGTAGCGGTTCTGCACCCGCCACGAGCCGACGAACCGGCCGAAGAGATCGAGCTCGGCGGCGAGGGAGGGGTCGGGAGCATCGGCGACGAGGCCGGACACGAAGTCGCTCATGTTGCGACGCTACGGCGGGCCTCCGACATCCCCGGAGCCGCGGATAACCCATCGTCTGTCGGCTGTAAACCCCCGCGCCGGCGAGGCGGGAGCGACCTAGCGTCGGTCGCATGACCAAGACGCAGGAGTTCTTCCCCCGACGTGCGATCGTGACGGCCTCGGACTCGGGCATCGGGCAGGCGACGGCACTCGCCCTCGCCGATGCCGGCCTCGACGTCGGCATCACGTGGCACAGCGACGAGGAGGGCGCGCAGCGCACCGCCGACGGCGTGCGGGACCGCGGCCGCAACGCGTTCGTCGCCCAGTTCGACGCGACCAAGCTCGAGGAGGTGCCGGGCGTCGTCGACTCGCTCGTCGACCACCTCGGCGGACTCGACGTCTTCGTGAACAACGCCGGCGGAGGCTCCGGCGGACCCTTCCTCGAGATGTCGGTCGACGACTGGCGGCAGGTCGTGTCGCTCAACCTCGACGGGGCGTTCGTCGCGCTGCAGGCGGCTGCCCGGCAGATGGTCGAGGCGGGAGCGGGGGGTCGCCTCATCGCGATCACGAGCGTGCACGAGCATCAGCCCCGGGTGACCTCCGCTGCGTACGTCGCCGCGAAGCACGGCCTCGGCGGCCTGCTCAAGACGATGGCGCAGGAGCTCGGCGAGCACGACATCACGGTCAACGCCGTGGCGCCGGGCGAGATCGCCACGCCGCTGACGAGCCAGGAACCGGAGGATGCCGAACGCACCCACCGACCGGGTGTGCCGCTCGGCCGCCCCGGCAAGCCGGAGGAGATCGCGAACGTCGTCGCCTTCCTCGCCTCGCCTCGCGCGAGCTTCGTCACCGGCGCGAGCTGGGTGGTCGACGGCGGGATGCTGCAGATGGGCCCGCAGGCCGGCTCCCACCTCGAGAACGACGACTGGCGCAAGGGCTGACGCGCGCCCCTGGTCCCTGAGCTTGTCGAAGGGTCGAACCTGGGTGCCTCGCGGCCTCGGCCTCCGACCCTTCGGCAGGCTCAGGGACCGGCGTGGCGAAGGGACCCGGGTTCTACGCGGGCAGTTCGGCGAAGGCCCGCACGGGGAACGTGCCGAACCCCTCGACGGCGGGCGGCGCCGCCGTGAACCGGGCGCCGCTCGGCGGGAGGGAGCCGAGGTTCGTGAGGTGCTCGACGACGTGGATGCCGGCATCCAGCAGCAGTGAATGAGCCGGACGCTCGCCGCCCGACTCGGTGTCGTCGATGTTCAGCGCGTCGATGCCGACGAGCACGGCGCCCGCATCGATGAGGTGCCTGGTTCCCTCCTCCGTCAGGAACGGCGAGCCCTTGCCGTACTCGGGCCGGCCGAACCAGCGGTCCCACCCCGTGTGGAGCAGCACGGCGGCGCCTCGCACATCGCGGTCGAGCAGGGTCTCGGCGCGGATGCCCCGATGCTCCGGAGTCCAGGCATCCTCGAGGTGGAAGACCTCGGCGCGCAGCCCGACGAGCGTCGAGAGGTCGAGGCCGGCGAGGTCGGCTCCGTCCGCGTAGCGGTGGAAGGGCGAGTCGAGGTAGGTGCCCGTGTTGCCGATCATGTGGATGACGTCCATCGCGAACTCCGTGCCCGGCGCGTAGCGCGCCCGGGAATCCTCGCGCGTCAGGTGCGGCGTGATGGTTGGTGCGGGTAACCCCGGGTAGGTGACGAGCCCGGCCCGGATGCGGTGGCTCAGGTCGACGACGCGGGTCGCGGCATCCGTCACCGTCCCGGACGCCACCCCGCGGCTGCCGCGGTGGGGCTCCTCGACGATGCGGAGGCCGCGCAGCTCGACGCGGTCGACGAGGGCGAGGCCGAGGTGCTGCACGAGCAGCCGGCCGATGGCCGCCTCGTCGAGGTCGGCCGACGGCAGATCCAGGCGGAACCCGGTGCCGGCGAGCTCGCCGCCGTTCGCGAACGAGATCTGGAAGTCGAAGTGGGCTCGGTAGTCGGGCATGCGCGTCAGCCTAGGGGCGACGGATGCCTCGTCCCTCGCGAAGTCCGGACGATCGCGCGAACCTCGGACGATTCGGCAGGAATCCTCCGAGGTACGCGCATTTCTCCGACGTTCCCGCCTCAGGGCCGGACGAACAGATACCCGCGCTCGTCGTCGAAGCCCTCGACGACGAGGCCCTCGGCGAGGTGCCCGAGGAACCCCTCGCGCACGCGCAGACGCCAGGCCGCGGCATCCGTCGGCTCTTCGCGGCGCAGCGTCTCGATGTCGTGCGGGATCGCGACCGTCGCGACCACCTCGTCGTCGGCGGGGGTGGCGACCGGCGGCGCGGCGAGCGCCCACGTCACGAGCAGCCGGTCCGTCTCGTCGCCGCGGTTCACGCCGTCGTCCATGGGTCCGTACTGGTTGACGAGATACTCGGTCACCCGCGTGCCGAGCACCCGCAGGTTGAAGTGCGCGTTGCGCGCGACGAGCGGGTCGAACGTCCACGTGATGTGACCCACCTCCCGTGCGAACGCCCAGGCGCGCTGGTGCTGCTTGAGCACACGTCCGAGGCCCTGCGACTGGTACTGCGGCAGCACGCCGGTGATGTGGGAGTGCATCGAGCGCTCCGCGGGCGCCGCGAAGAAGGCGACGGATGCCCCGACCACCCGCTCCCCGTCGTAGAGGCCGACGGCGTAGTTGCCCGAGTGCGCGAGCGCGCGCAGGAGGTTCGGCGGCATCCCGCCGCGGTCTCCACCCCACACCTCGGCGAGGACCTCGGATGCCGCGAACACCTCCTCGACCGTCGTGAGGGGCCGGATCTCGATGCCGGGCGGCGTGACGGGCTCGGCGGAGGGGTCGGTCATGCGGTTAACCTACGCCGCCCCCGTCCCCGAACTCGTCGAGGGGTCGAACCCGCGCCGACGTCCTAAGCCGCCCGGTCCCCCCGGCGCCCGCCCCGCGCGGCGCCGATAGCCTTGAGGCGTGGCGTCGAAGGATGAGGAAGCGAGAAGGCGACTCACCCGGATGCCAAGCCAGGGCGCGATCGTCGCCGTGCTCGCGATCGCGGGCCTCGCCTCGTCGTTCATGTTCACGCTCGTCGTGCCCATCCAGTCGAAGCTCCCCGAGCTGCTCGACGCGAGTCGCGAAGACACGGCGTGGGTCGTCACCTCGACGCTGCTCGCGGCCGCCGTGCTGACGCCCATCTCGGGCCGCCTCGGCGACATGTACGGCAAGCGGCGCATCGTGCTCGTGCTCCTCGTGATCATGGTGATCGGGTCGGTCATCGCCGCGCTGTCGCCGGGGATCGTCGGCATCATCGTCGGCCGCACCCTGCAGGGCGCGATCGTCGGCGTCGTCCCGCTCGGCATCTCGATCCTGCGCGACGTGCTGCACGAGAACCGGGTCGACTCGGCCATCGCGCTCATCAGCGCGACCCTCGGCGTGGGCGGCGCGCTCGGGCTGCCGATCAGCGCGTTCATCACCGAGCGGGCCGATTGGCACGTGCTCTTCTGGGTCGCCGCGGGGCTCGGGGTCATCGTCTTCTGGCTGGTCCTGTGGATCGTGCCCGTGAGCGTGCTGCGGACGGCCGGACGCTTCGACTTCGTCGGCGCGGCGGGGCTCACGGTCGGACTGCTGGGACTGCTCCTCGCGATCTCGCGCGGCGACGAGTGGGGCTGGACCTCGACCCCCACCCTCGTGCTCGGCCTCGGCGGGCTCATCGTGCTGCTCGCGTGGGGCTGGTTCGAACTGCGCATCGACGCGCCGCTCCTCGACCTGCGGGTCGCGGCGCGGCGGCCGGTGCTGCTGACCAATCTCGCGTCCGTCGCGATGGGGTTCTCGCTCTTCGCGTCGAACGTCGCGTACCCGCAGATGCTGGAGCTCCCGGCCGTCGCGGGCGGCTTCGGGCTGTCGCTGCTCGCCGCGAGCTTTGTCGTGATGCCCGCCGGCATCGTCATGATGGTGCTCTCACCGTTCTCCGGTCGCCTCGCGCGCACCGTCGGGCCGAAACTCCTCCTCGTGCTCGGCGCCATCTCGCTCATCGTCGCCTACGGCTTCACGCTCCTGTTCTCGGCGGAGGTGTGGCAGCTCGTCGTCGCGAACTTCCTCATCGGCGCGGGGATCGGCTTCGGCTACGCCGCCATGCCGATGCTCATCATGCGTTCGGTGCCGCAGTCCGAGACGGGCGCCTCGAACGGGCTCAACGCCCTGTTCCGCTCGCTCGGCACGAGCACGGCCGCCGCCGTCATCGGCGCGGTCCTCGCGACATTCGTCGTGGACGTGGACGGGATGCCGGCACCCACCCCGACGGCGTTCACGCTGTCGTTCGTGCTCGGCGGCATCGCCGCCGTCATCGCCCTCGTCGTGGCGCTCTTCATCCCGCGTCGGCACGCGGCCGAGGAGAGGCATCCGTCGCTTCGCGAGTGAGTCCCCTGTCGGGCGGCGGGCTGCGCCGCTACCCTGACCGCATGAACGACCAGGCGCGGGGGCAAGGCGGCAGGGCGGGCGACGAACCGGAGCAGGTGCCGGTGGGGGCACCGGACGGTGCGACAGCGGCGGGCGCGGCGGCCGTCGATGCGACGGGTGTGATCGCGGCGGAGCGCAGCGGAATGGATGCCGCCGGCACGACCGGTCCGCGGAACGACGACACGCGATTCTTCGGGCAGCCGTGGCCGCTGTGGCACATCTTCGGCGTGGAGATGTGGGAGCGGTTCAGCTTCTACGGCATGCAGGGGATCCTGCTGCTCTACATGTACTACTCGGTCGCGCAGGGCGGCCTCGGCATCGACCAGGCGACCGCGACGGGCATCGTCGGCGCCTACGGCGGCACGGTCTATCTCTGCACGATCCTCGGGGCGTGGCTCGCGGACCGGCTCTTCGGGTCGGAGCGCGTGCTGTTCTGGAGCGCCGTCGTCATCATGGCGGGCCACATCGGGCTCGCGCTCCTGCCGAGCGTGTGGGGACTGGGCGTCGGGCTCATCCTCGTCGCGATCGGCTCGGGCGGTCTGAAGGCCAACGCGACGGCCGTCGTCGGAACGCTCTACCGCGCGGGTGACACGCGCCGGGATGCCGGCTTCTCGATCTTCTACCTCGGCATCAACCTCGGCGCGTTCCTGGGCCCGCTGGTGACAGGGTTCCTGCAGACGAACTACGGGTTCCACTGGGGCTTCGGCGCTGCCGCCGTCGGCATGGCGATCGGCCTCATCCAGTACTCGTTCGGGCGCAAGGAGCTGCCGGCATCCGCGAGCTTCGTCGCCAATCCGCTCCCGCGCAAGCGCTACGGCGCAGTCATCGGCATCGCACTCGCGGGCCTCGCCGTGATCGTCGCCCTGGTGCTGCTCGGGGTCATCCGGGCCGACAACCTGGCGGGCGTCGTCATCATCGTCACGCTTCTCGCCGCCGTCGCGTACTTCTTCGTCATCACCTCGTCGAAGGCGAACTCGTCGGACGAACGGTCGAGGGTGCTCGGGTTCATCCCGCTCTTCATCGTCAACGTGGGGTTCTGGTCGCTGTATCAGCAGCAGTTCACGGTGCTGACGATCTACTCGGATCAGCGCCTCAACCGCAGCATCTTCGGCTGGGAGATGCCGGTCTCGTGGGTGAACTCGATCAACCCGATCTTCGTCATCATCCTCTCGGGCGTCTTCGCCGCGGTCTGGACGCGGCTCGGCACACGCCAGCCCTCGGCGCCGGTGAAGTTCTCGCTCGGTGCGATCATCATGGGCCTGGCTTTCCTGCTGTTCCTGCCGTGGGCCAACGGCGCGCCGAACTCGACCCCGCTCCTCGCGATCGTGCTCATCCTCTTCGTCTTCACGATCGCCGAGATGTTCATCTCGCCCCCAGGCCTCTCGGTGACGACGAAGCTCGCGCCCGAGCGATTCCACACGCAGATGGTCGCCCTGTACTTCCTGTCGGTCGCGCTCGGCACGTCGATCGCCGGCTGGCTCGCGCAGTTCTACAACCCCGACGACGAGGTCCCGTACTTCACGATCCTCGGCGGCATCGCGATCGTGCTCGGCATCGCCCTCTGGCTCTCGGTCAAGCCCGTGCTCAAGCTCATGCGCGGGGTGCGCTGAGCGCACCGCGGGTGTCGCGTGCGTACGCTCTCGCCGAGAGCACACGTCCTCGTCGCGAAGAACGTGTGCTTTCGGCGAGTTCGTACGTTCTCGACCGCGTCGGAAGGGACGGATGCCGCGGCTGGGCGATGCGCGTCAGTCCGAGACCAGGGTTCCGCCGTCGATGACGATGTTCTGGCCCGAGACGAACGCTCCCGCTGGAGAGGCCAGCCACACCACGGCACCCGCGACCTCGGCGGGCGTGCCGAAGCGGCCGAGCGGCGTCTTGGCCAGGCGCGCGGGAGCGGCGGCCGGGTCGTCGGTGATCGGCCGGGCGAAGTCCGTTGCGACGACGCCCGGCGAGATGGCGTTGGCCCGGATGCCGCGGGAGCCCCACTGCACCGCGAGGTTGCGCGCGAGCTGTGCGTTGGCCGCCTTCGTGACCCCGTAGCCCGCCAGCACGCGGTTGCCGCGGAGCCCGGCGATGCTCGACATGACGATGAAGCTCCCGCCGCCACCCTCGGCGATGAGAGGGAGCGTCACCTCGGCGAGCCGCGCAACGGACCGCACGTGCAGGTCGAACATCCTGTCGAGCCGCTCGGCCGAGTCTTCGGCGCCGGGCTCGTCGAGCGCGATCCCGGCGTTCGCGACGACCGTGTCGATGCGGCCGAACCGTTCGACGGTCATGCCGACGAGGGCGGCGAGGAACGAGGCATCCGTCACGTCGCCCGCGAAGCCGACGGCCTCGAGGCCCTGCGCGCGCAGCTCGCTCGCGGCGGCCTCAGGGCCGGAAGACGGAAGCCCCGCGACCACGACCTTCGCGCCGGCGGCGGCGAGCGCCTCGGCGGTCGCGCGTCCGATGCCCGTCGCCGCGCCGGTCACGATCGCAACCTGGCCCTCGCACGAGAAGAGCCGCGCGGGCGCGAGCGGGGAGCCGTCCATGCTCACATCATGCCCGCGTCCAGGCGGCTGCCGCCCTCGGTCTCTTCGATGCCGCGCATCAGCGATGGCGCATTCCGGGAGCCCCGGTCCGCCGCTAGCGTCGAGCCATGAGCAGTGCCGGCCATCCGGGCCTCGAGGGCCGAACGATCGTCGTGACCGGGGCGGGCGGAGGGCAGGGCGCCGCCGCAGCCCTCGTGCTGGCCGCCGCCGGTGCTCAGGTCATCGCGACGGATGTGACGGATACCCCGGCCCTCGACCTCGACGGCGTCGACTACCGCCGGCTCGACGTCACGGATGAGGCTGGCTGGGCGTCCCTGGGGCGATCGCTCGCCGACGACCTCGGTGATGAGCCGCTCCGCGGGCTCGTCAACAACGCCGGTATCACCCACCGCGCACGGCTCGGCGCAGTGGCCCGCGAGGATTGGGACCGCGTGCTCGCCGTCAACCTCACGGGGCCCCTGCTCGGCATCCAGGCGCTCGCCCCGCTGATGGGGAGCGGGTCGTCGATCGTCAACATCGGCTCCTCGGCGGCGCTCAACGGGCACTACCCGGTCGCATACACGACCTCGAAATGGGGGCTTCGCGGACTGACCCACGCCGCGGCGACCGAGCTCGGGCCCCGAGGCATCCGCGTGAATCTCGTTCATCCGGGCTTCATCGAGACGCCCATGACGGCCGGTGCGCCCCAGGCGATGCGCGAGGCGCAGCTCGCCCTGACGCCGCTCGAGCGGGTGGGGTCCGCGGACGAGGTCGCGCAGGTCGTGGCGTTCCTGTTATCGGATGCCGCGTCCTACCTCTCCGGCGCCGAGATCCCCGTCGACGGCGCGTTCACGTCGTCGGCCGGCGCGAAGTTCATGTCCGACCGCATCGCCGGGGGCTGACGCTCCTCGGGACGGGTTCGACCCTTCGACAAGCTCAGGGACCGGGGTGCGAGGCATCCGTCATCGAACGACCTGCTCTGCCGGTGCGGCGGACAGCTCCTCTGCGAGGCGCCGAGCACCGCGGACCGCGATGGCGACGCTCATGAGGGTCGGGTTCATCGTGTTCGCGGTCGGGATGAGGGCGTTGCCGCCGACGACGAGGTTGTCGAAGCCCCACACGTGCGACCACGGGTCGGCCACCGACGTGCCGTCGTCGGCCGGGCCCATGCGCATCGTGCCCATGTAGTGCAGGCTCGAGCCGTTCGGCAGCAGCCTCGGCTCGGCGACGAACGTGCCGAGCGCGGCGCCGGCACGGCGCACGCGCGCGTGGGCCTCGTCGAGCTCGGGCTGCTCGGCATCCGTCAGCGCGTACTCGATCGTCATGTTCGGGAAGCCGCGGTAGTCGAGCTCGTCGTCGTCGAACGTGACGCCGTCCTCGACGCGCGGGTGCTTGCGCACGCCGTAGCCCATGTTCACGTAGCCCCAGCGGTTGCCCGCAGCGGGGTGCGAGGGGTCGAGCTGGAACGGCGGGTTCTCGGCGTACATGACCTGGAGCGACAAGGGGTGCTGGGGCTCCGAGAACGGGATGCGGTTCACCGCGGCGACCGGGTCGGCGGCGTTGACCGCGCGGCGGGCGAGCTCCGTCTCGAACTCCTCCTGCGAGATCAGCGCCCCCATGCGCTCCTCGTCGAGGGCGACCGTCGTGATGACGACGTGGTGCTCCGTGAGGTAGCGTCCCAGGGCGCGGGGACGGATGCCGGAGGCCCAGAGCAGCTGCGGAGACCGGAAGGCGTCCGCGGCGACGACCACGGCATCGGCCGGGAAGAACGAGACCTCCTTCGTCCGCAGGTCCTCGATCGTGACGCCCGTGACCCGTCCGCCGTCGTGCTCGATCCGCCGCACGAGCGTGAGGTCCCGCAGCTCGAAGCGGGCGGACTCGGGGGTGCCCTCCTCGATGAGCGGACCGAGGACCGTGTTCGCACCGGCCCACACCATCGATCCGTCGGGCTGCGGGTCGCCGGCCACCGGCAGGGTGCCGACGCCGTAGCCCGGGGGCAGCTCGGCGCCGAACTCGTCGTCGAGGATCGAGCGGATCGCCGCTCCGATCGGCGAGTCCGCGAACGCCGCGCTCTGCGCGTGCAGCAGGCCCTCGGCGGTCGTGATGAGTTCGTCCCACTCCTCGTCGTCGATGAAGTCGACCTTCTCGCTGAAGGCCGGGCGCGGGATCGCGCACGTCCAGTGCGCGCCCTGTCCTCCGACGTTGGTCGCGGCCGCGACGGCCGGGAAGGTCGGCGCGTGCGCCGAGCCCTCACCCCCGAAGTCGAGCAGGTGCGTGCCCTGGCGGGCGGTGAACATCCCCTCGACCACGGCCCCCGCCGGGATGCCGAGGGTCTCGCGATAGGCGCCGGACTGAGGACCCTGCGACATCTCACGCGCGCGGGCCTTCTCCTCAGGGTCGGCGATGTTGCGGACGCTCTCGCCCGGGATCGCGGTGAGCTGCGGACCGGCCTCGAACATCACGACGCGCGCGTCGGGGTCGTTCTCGAGGATCGTGCGGGCGTAGGCCGACCCGATGGGTCCGCTTCCGACGATGGCGACGGTGGGGATGTGCGACATGGGAGTACCTCTTCTTGTCACGCGGTGACGGGTTCGGGTGCAGTCGCGGGCTCCGACTCGTTCGAGAGCCGGCCCGCAGGAAGGAGGATCGCGGCGACGATGCCGGCCGCGTAGACGATGGCGAGCGCCGCGAAGACCGGCGCGAAGACGCCGGAGTAGATCGCGGCGACCTGTGCCTGGACGTCGGGGGATGCCGCGTGCACGAGCTGGGGCGTGAGGGTCGAGGCATCCATCGACCCGGGCAGCCGCGCGGCGACGCCGAAGCCGATGACCCCGCCGATGATCGCGGTCGCGACGGTCGAGCCGACCTGGCGCACGAGGTTGACCGTCGCGGTGACCGAGCCGGTGTCGCGCCGGGGCGCGGCGCTCTGCACGACGGCGATGACGAGGCTCATGAACGCCCCGGTGCCGACGCCGACGACCGCCATGACGAGCATCGGCACCCAGAGGGGCAGCCCGGCAGGGAGCAGCGACATCGTGAAGAGGCCGGCGGCCCCCAGTGCCGTGCCCACGATGGGGTACACGCGATAGTGGCCGGTGCGGCTCACGAGCCAGCCGGATGCGAGGTTGGCCACCAGCATCCCGAACACCGTCGCGATGGGAACGAGGCCCGAGACGGTCGCACTCGTGCGGTACGCCATCTGGAAGTACGTCGGGAGGTACGCGGTGATCGAGAACAGCCCCACGCCGATGATCGCCGAGAGCGCGACGCCCGCCGCGACGGTGCGGTTCGCGAAGAGACGCAGGGGCACGAGCGGCTCCTTCGCGCGCAGCTCGATGAGGAAGAAGGCGGCGAACGCCATCGCCGCGACGGCGAAGCAGACGACGGATGCCGCGGCCAGCGCCGCGTCGCCGATCCAGGTGACCGCGAGCACGAGGGCGACCATCGCGATCGTGAAGCTCACCGAGCCGGCCCAGTCGAACCGACGGCGGCCGAAGCCGGCGATGTGTGGCACGGCGACGGTCGCGAGGACGAGCGCCGCCACCCCGAACGGGAGGTTGATCCAGAAGACCCACTGCCAGCCCCAGTAGTCCGTGATGAGACCGCCGACGACGGGGCCGATCAGGATCGCGATCGGGAAGGCCGCCCCGATGATCGCGAGGTACTTGGGCCGTTCCCGCGGGGTGGTGACCTCGGCGACGATCGTCTGCGACATCAGCTGGATGCCCGCCGAGCTCATCCCCTGCACTACGCGGGCGGCGATGAGCTGGGGCATGTCCTGCGCGAAGCCGCACCACAGCGACGCCGCGAGGAAGAACGTGAGCGACGTGAGGAAGACGCCGCGCGGGCCGATGGCGTCGCCCAGCTTGCCGATCACGGGGAGGAGGACGGTGCTGGCCAGCGTGTAGCCGACGACGACCCAGCTCATGTGCTCGAGGGCGCCCAGCTCGCCCGCGACGGTCGCGAGCGACGTCGAGACGATCGTGTGATCGAGGGCACCCAGCAGCGACACCGTCAGGAGGGAGACGATGAGGAGGCGGAGCCTCCACGGTGACATGCTCATACGCGCAAAGACCCGTACGACCGGGCGATCGACGCGACGGGATGTGCCCCTGCTGCGGCTTCGCCCCAGGGAACGGGCTCCTTGCGGGCCCCGACGTCACTGTCGATTCTATCCGATCTTTCGTTCCTTTTCAACCAAAGGCGGGATTCGGGATCAACGATGGCGGGCGCGCGAGCGCTCCCTGGCGCGGGGAAGAGCCGGCGGCTCGACGGCGGGCCCGACGGTGCCGACGAGCTCGCCGATGCCTTCCACCGTCATGCGCACCTCGTCGCCCTCACGCAGCGCGGGGAGGGTGGAGCCCCGCCCCCACAGCTCGCCGAGGCATCCGCCGTTGCCGACCGTGCCGCTGCCGAGCACGTCGCCGGCCACCACCCGGGCGTTGCGCGACGCGTACGCGACGAGCTCGCCGAAGGGCCAGCCCATGTTCGAGACGAGGTCCTCGCCGACGAGCTCGCCGTTGACGCGCACCTCGGCGCGGATCGCGAGGAAGCCGTCGGCGTCGAGGTACTGCTCGAGCTCATCGGCCGTGACGATCCACGGGCCGAGGGTCGTGCCGAAGTCCTTGCCCTTCGCCGGGCCCAGGCGCACCTTCATCTCGCGGGCCTGGACGTCGCGCGCCGACCAGTCGTTCATGATCGTGTACCCGAAGATTCGGGATGCCGCGTCCCCCGCCGTGAGGTTCGACTCGCCGACCCCCGGGGCGTTGCCGATCACGACGGCGATCTCGAGCTCGAAGTCGAGGCGCTCCGTGACGGGCGGGCTCACGGCGTCGCCGGGACCCAGAATGGTGTGCGGGTTCGTGAAGTAGAAGGTCGGCGCCTCGTACCACTCCGGAGCGACGAAGCTCTTTCCCTCGACGCCCGCGCTCACGCCCTCGACGTGCTCCTCGAAGGCCACGAAGTCGCGGACGGATGCCGGGACCACCGGCGCGAGCAGCCGCACCTCGGCGAGCGGGGTGCCGAACTCGTCCTTCACTCGCCCGAGGGCCGCGTGAACGGCATCCCGTCCTCCGGCCAGGATGTCGGCGACGGTCTGCCCGTCGGGGAACGGGACGACCCGTTCGTCGATGACGAACCCCTCGCCGACGCCTGCCGCGGCCTCCCAGCGCGCGATCTTCATGCGCGCACCCGCGTCTCGAGGAGCGCCTCGGCGTTGCCCGAGAGGATGCGCTGAGCCACGTCGGCCGGGAGTCCGGCCTCGCCGACGAAGGCGACGGGGTCGTCGAGACCCATGTCGAAGGGGAAGTCGCTGCCCAGGACGACCTGGCTCTCACCCGCCACGTCCACGAGCTGCCGGAGGGCGGCCGGGTCGTGCACGACCGTGTCGAACCACAGCTTGCGGAGATAGGTCGACGGCAGGTGCTCGCACTTCTGCGCCTCGGGCCGCACCCGCCACGCGCGATCGGACCGCCCGATCGCGAACGGCAGATACCCGCCGCCGTGCGCCGCGACGATCTTGAGACCCGGGTGCCGGTCGAGGACGCCGGCGAAGATCAGGTGCGAGAGAGCGACGGCGTTCTCCGCGGGCTGGCCGACCGTGTTCGCGAGGTAGAACCGGTCGAGCCGCTCGTCGAGGCTGCAGCCGAAGGGGTGGAGGAACACCACTGCTCCGAGCTCTTCGGCACGGGCCCAGAAGGGCTCGAGCCGCTCGTCCGAGAGCTCGACGTCGCCCGCGAACGACGAGATCTCGACGCCGGCGAGTCCGCGGCCGAGGACCGCGTCGTCGAGGCACTCGAGGATCCGCGACGGATGCTGCAGCGGCACGAGCCCGAGGCCCGTGAGGCGGTCCGGGGCCTGCGCGACGTGCTCCGCGATGAGCCGGTTGGCCTCCGAGGCGATCCACACCCCGAGACCCTCGGGCGCCCACGGATAGAAGTGGTTCGGCGACGCGCTCACCCACTGCCGCTCGACGCCCTGGGCGTCCATCGCCGCGAGGCGCTCGGCGACCGAAGTGAGCTTGGGCACGCGGGCGCCGACCATCGGGCCCGAGACCGCCTGGCTCTCCGCGCCGTTGCGGCGGAGGTCCAGGGCCGCCGCCTCGGCGACCCCCTCGGGGGCTCGGCGCTCGACCTCGGCGTGCAGCGACGGCAGCAGGACGTGGGCGTGGACGTCTGTGACGCCCGTCGTGATCCCGCTCATGCGGGCTGCGCCATCTGCTGGGCGATGCCGAAGATCAGGCCGCCGGCGTCCGCATCGCGGTCTCCGTCGATCTGCCACTGCCCGAGCTGGACGGATGCCTCGACCACGGCCTTCGCGCGCGGCAGCCGACGGGCGTGGAACTCGTCCCACAGCGCCTGGTCGACGGCATCCCGCGTCGTCAGCAGCTCGGTGAGGACGAGGGCGTCCTCGAGGCCCTGCGCCGCGCCCTGCGCGATCGTCGGAGGGCAGCTGTGCGCGGCGTCGCCGATGATCACGACGCGGCCGCGGTTCCACGGCGCATCGACGATGTGCTTCGTGAACCACGTGTAGTTGGCGTGGGCGCCGTTCTCGAGATCGGTACGGATCGAGTTCCACGGCCCGTCGTAGGCGCGCGACTCCTCGAGCATGATGCGGGTCGCATCTTCGTCGCTGACGCCGAAGCGGTCCTGCGCCTTCTCGACCAGGAACGCGTACATCGAGTCCTCGCCGGTCGGGGTGTATCCGGCGATGTAGACCGGGCCGCCGTAGTAGAGCTCGCTGCGCTCGACCTCCGCGGGGCGCGAGACGAACGAGCGCCAGATGCCCATGCCGGTCGGCTCGGGCTTCTGCTCGATGCCGATGAGCTCGCGCACTGTCGAGTTGAGTCCGTCGGCGCCGATGACGAGGTCGTAGCGGCCGGCGGACGCGTCGTCGACGAAGACCACGACGCCGTCGTCGGTCTGCTCGAGGCCCGTGATCCTCTTGCCGAAGAGCAGGTTCGCCCCCGCCTTCTGCGCGTGCTCGAGGAGGATCCGGGCGAGTTCGGGCCGAGGCATCCCCATCGCCGACGGGTAGTCGGGACCACCGGTCTTGACGTCCGGAAGCTGCGCGACGATCGGCGCACCGGGGCCGGGCGCGCGCAGGTTGAGTCCCTCGAAGGGGTAGCCGGCCGCGCGGATGTCGTCCCACGCGCCGAGTGCGTCGAACACCCGGAGCGCGTTGCCCTGCAGCGAGATGCCCGATCCGAGGGCGCTCACCTCGGACTTGGCCTCGAAGAGATCGACCTCGACGCCGGCCTTGGCGAGCTGGATGGCGGCGGCGAGTCCCGCGACGCCGCTTCCGGCGATGGCGACCTTGCGAACTGCGGTCATGTCAGAACCTCCCTGTTCTGGTTCATCTGATTTCGGGTGCCTAGAGGACGGCTACGGGGTTGACGGGGGATCCGACCGCTCCTGTGATCGGAAGCGTCGGCGCGGCGAGGAAGAAGTCGTACCGGCCGAGGCGCGCGCACGTCTCGGCGAGCTCGTCGAGGTCCCACATCTCGCCGATCGACAGTCCCATGTTGGGGATGACGACCTGGTGCAGCGGCTGGAAGGACGGCACGTCGAACTCGTTCGGCCGCACCTCGAACCCCCACGTGTCGGTCGCGATGCCGGCGATCTCGGTGCGGTGGAGCCACCCGGCCGTGGTGAGCGACAATCCGGCGGCGGAGCCTCCCGCGTACCCGTTCCAGCCCTCACGGCGGGTGCGGGTGTACCGGCCGGTCCGCACGACGACGATGTCGCCGCGGCCCACCCGACTGGACGGCCCCTGCGCGGCGATCGTGGCATCCAGGTCGGCCGCGGAGATCGCGTACCCGTCCTCCAGCTCGCCGGTGTCCGGGCTCAGGTGCGCGGCGACGTCGAGGAGGACGCCGCGCGTGACGAACGCCGTCCGGGTGTGCTCGATGCCGGTGACGAGGTCGCCGTCGCTCGTGACGACGTCGCCCGCCCGGCGGCCGTTCCACGCGTTCCCATGATCGAAGATGTGGCCGAGGCCGTCCCACTGCGTCGAACACTGGAGCGGCATCGCGATGACGTCGTCCGCGCCGCCGATGCCGTGCGGGAATCCCTGACTGCCGCGCTCGGCGTCGGTGCCGGTGTCGGTCATGGTGTGCACGGGGTTCGTGCGGCGTCGCCAGCCGGACTGCGGCCCGTCGGTGTCGAAGGGCTGAGAGAGCGAGATGACGATGCCGTCGGTGACGAGGGATGCCGCGTCCACGCGCTTGGCCGCATCGATGAAGTTGAGCGTGCCGAGGCGGTCGTCATCGCCCCACCGGCCCCAGTTGCGGTAGGCCTCGGCGCGCGCCGCGATCTCGGCCTCGGGGTTCTGCCGGTCGAGGTCCGCGGGGTTCTCGGAGGGCGTGGTCATGTCAGGTTCTCCTTCGCCGTGGCGAGCATGTCCCGAATTGGGTCGGTGAGGAGGCCGCTGAGCGGCGCATTTCGGGACATGCGGGAAGGGAAGTGGGACTCCATCAGACCGCGGGGCCTTCCGCGAGGCAGCGGACGACCTGAGTGCCGAGGCCCTCGATGGTCCCCGTCATGACGTCGCCGTCGCGCAGGAACCGCTTCCAGTGCTGGCCGTTGCCCGGAGGGCTCCCGGTCAGCAGCAGGTCGCCGGGCAGCAGCGCCTGCGTCTGCGAGGCGGTCGAGATGAGGGCGGCGATGCCGAAGAGGAGGTCGCTCGTCGAACCGTTCTGCATCGTCTCGCCGTTGAGGTCGAGACGGACCGCGACGTTCGATCCGTCGACGAACGGCGCGGGCACGAGGAACGGACCCGTCGGAAGGAAGCCCGGCGCGTTCTTGGCGCGGTACCAGTCGGTGCCGATCTCCTTCATGTCCTTGCGGAACACGAGGTCACGCGTCGTGATGTCGTTGACGATCGTGTACCCCGCGACGTGGTCGAGGGCCTCTTCGCGCGAGACGCGGAACGCCTCGGTGCCGATCACGATCGCGAGCTCGAGCTCCCAGTCGTGCACCTCGCTGTACGAGGGCAGGACGAGGGGGACGTCGTCGCCGACGACGACCGTCGGCAGGCCGATGAAGAAGTAGGGCTCGCCGTTCGCGGCGCGGTCGTCCATCATCTTCGCGGCGAAGGCGCGCGCCTCCTCGGGCGTGCGGCTGCTGTCCTGCGTCAGACCCGCGACGACGAGCTCGATGACGTGCTCCCGGTAGTTCGCGCCCGCCTGCAGCACCTGGCGCGGCTCGACGGGAGCCGTCAGCACGACGTCGGCCAGCGGCATCCACCGCCCCTCGGCGGACTCGGCCAGCGCCCGCAGGCGCTGCCAGTCGGGGTGGGCGAGGAAGGCGTTGAGGTCGGGGGCGCCCAGGTCGTCCGCTGAGAGCGGGCGGATGCGCTCGCCCGCGACGAGCCCCAGACGCACGGAATCGCCGTCGCGGAATCGTGCGAGGGCGAAAGGAGCGGTCAGTCCGGCTGACGTCGTCGTCATGTGTCCTCCGAGTTCGTGGTGTCGAACGTGGTGCGAGGGCGGGGATGCCCTTCAGGAAGCATCCCCGCCCTCGAGCCTGTCAGCCCTGGCCCTGCTTGGCGTAGGGGTTGAGCAGAGCGTCGCGGATCTCGTCCGGCACGCCCTCCTCCGTCGCCGACGGACCGTCGGCCGGCGGGAACGACTCCGTCATCGACATCGGCATGACGCTGTTGCGGTAGAAGTTGTTCGATCCCTGCGACGGACGCCAGGTGTTGGCCTCCCAGTCCGGCACGTAGTTGCGGTACCCGCCGGTGTTCAGCTCGATGCGCAGCGACGAGGGTTCGCGGTAGTAGAGGAAGTTCTGCTCGCCGATGCCGTGGATCGACGGACCGTACTCGATCGGGTAGCCGTTCTCGCCGAGGATGTCGGCCGCGATGAGCAGCTCCTCGCGGGTGTCGACCCAGAAGGCGTAGTGGTTCACGCGGCCGGCGCGGGTCGAGCCGTCGAGCACGACGCCGAGGTCGTGCGACTTCTCGTTGGTCGTGAGCACCGAGAAGACCGAGATGGGGGCCTCGTCGAGCACTGTGCGGGCCATGAAGCGGAAGCCGAGCACGTCGACGTACCACTTGACGAAGGCGTCGACGTCGCTCGTCGCGACCGTCACGTGGTCGAGCTGGCGCGGGGCGCCCGCGACCTTGCTGCGGCGCGACGGACGGTCGGGGTAGATCGACGCCGCGTCGCCCTCGGTGTCCTTGTGGCGCGTGACGTCCCAGTGGAGCGTCAGCGTGTGGCCGAACGGGCCGGTGAAGCGGTACGCGCGGCCGATCTTGTGCACGTCGACCCACTCGCCCTGGACGCCCGCGGCCTCGATGCGCTTGACCGCCTCCTCGAGAGCCTCGGGGCTCGAGGTTCGCCACGCGGCGGTGTCGAGCGAGGGCTCGTCACCCGGCAGCACCACGACGGAGTAGGCGTAGTAGTCGCCCCAGCAGCGCAGGTAGACGGCGCCGTCCACGCGGTCCACGACCGTGAGTCCGACCTGGTTGACGTAGAAGTCGACGGATGCCTCGACATCCGGTGACGTGATCGCCACGTACGACAAGTGCGAGAGCAGCTTGATCATCTTCGATCCCTTTCGGTGAGTCATCGGGGTTATCCCGTCAACAACTTTCGTCGGAGACCGGCATATCGGGGAACGGCATATCGCCTATCAGCCGGATCAGCGATGTTTATGAAGTGGATGCCTCGGCCCGTACCGCGGCGCCGCCTCGCAGGATCGCCTCGGCGAGCGTGCGGTCACGCGCGAACTCGGCGACATCCGGGGGCGCCTGGCCGGTCTGGACGGCCGCGGCGCGGCGGAGGGCTAGGCGCTGCGGACTCTCGAACCGCGTCGGCCAGATCCGGCGGGACGAGGCATCCGTCGCCGCGAAGCGCACGTCCTGGTCTTCGATCTCGAGCTCCAGGAGGGTCTCCCCCAGCGCCGTGACCCGCAGCCGCCCGTCGGGCGGCGCACCCGTCGACGTCGCGACGACGAGAGAGACGGATGCCGCGCCCCCCGCCTCGATCAGCGCCATGCCGCGGCCGCCGGTGAATCGCGCGGACTGTACCTCGAGCTGCTCACCGGCGAACAACCGGCTCCAGCCCAGGGCTTCGGCGAGGGCGGCTTCGAGCGCAGGTGCCGGCGCGTGGCACTCGACGACGATCGCCGATGGGGGCCGGGCCGCGGACCGCGCCTCGACGACCTCGGACGCGAGGTCCGGCCGCACAAGCGGGCGCTCGAGGACGATCGGGAGGTCGGCGACGGCGGCGAGCACCTCGGCGGGAGCGGCGCGCGGCCGGCTGACGACGACCGCGACCGCACCGGCAGACAGCGCACCGCCGACGTCGTTCCACCACCGCCCGGCTCCGTCGAGGACGACGACGGCGCCTTCGGGCGACGCAGCGACGGCGGCCGTCGCGGGCAGTTCGGCGATCGCGCCGCGGTAGCGATCGAGCGAGGTGAACACAGGCACGCTCATGCCGACGCCTCCACGAGTCGCGACGCCTCATCGGCGAGCCGCAGGGCGTAACGGACGTCGTCGAGCAGCTCCTCGTACTCGACCGGCTCCCCGCTCTCGAGCAGCTCGGCGAGCGCCCGCCATTCCGCGACGTACCCGTCGGACTCTTCGCGCGGATAGTTCGTGTCGCGGCCGTCGACGGCGCGGAGCCGCACGGCGGCACTCCCCGCATGGACGAAGGCCGGCGGGAAGGTGACGTCCAGCCGATCGCGATCGGTCGTGACGGTCAGCCGCCACAGCGCGTCGGCGCCGTCGGGACGCATGACGGTCGTGAGCTGCACGGGCACGCCGCTCGCGATGTACCCCACCGCGTAGCCCACGGGTGCCAGCGCCCGGGCGAAGACGACTCGCTCGAATTGGGGGGCGAGGTCGCGGACGAGCGGGATGTCGTGGATGGCGAGGCCCGTCAGGAGTGCACGCACGACGCCGGCCGCGATCACCGGGTTCGTGAGGTCTGCCGGCGGCCGTCCCGGCGAGGGTTCGAAGGCCTCCGTCACGACGTCGTGGTACCGGCCGTTGGGCGGCAGGGCGAGGGTCACCGAGATGGACACGACCGGCCCGCCGGAGGTCGAGAGGTGGTGCCGGGCCCTCCCCCACGCGGGGTCGTAGTAGTGGTTCGTCCCGACGACGAGGGCGACGCCGGCGCGGCGACATGCGTCGATCGCCCCCTCGGCGCCGGCGATGGTCGTCGCGATCGGCTTCTCGCACAGGATGGCGCGCTTGCCCGCCGCGACGCTCGCCAGGATCTGCTCGTCGTGCTCGGCCGGCGGACTGCAGATCGCGACGACCTCGACAGCCGGATCGGCGAGCAGCTCCTCGATGCCGGCCGACGAGCGCGCACCCGTGCGAGCTGCAAGCGAAGCGGCTCGGCCGCTCCCGGCATCCGTCACGTGGACGACTCGGAAGTCGTCTGCGAGACGCGCGACGGTGGGCAGGTGGAGCGCCGCAACACCCGGCCCCGCCCCCATCACGCCCACTCCGTGAGGCATCTTCGCCCTCCCTCGCTTATGCGGAAAGAGTACATAAGTTTTCATCGCTGTGACGATAGATGTGCCCAAATGAACACAGGTTCATCGAGCTTGTGTCAGAATCTGCTATGGCCAAGGAGTCCACACTGCGCTTCGGCGCCCAGACCGACGAAGTGACGAGCCTGCTGCGCATCGTCAACATGGTGCGCACCCACGAGGCATCCACGCGTCCCGAGATCGGCCGCGTGACGGGCCTCGGCCGCGGCGTCGTGACGCAGCGCGTCGACCAGGCGATCGACATGGGCTTCCTCGAGGACGGCGAGTTCGGTCCCTCCTCCGGCGGCCGCGCGCCCCGCACTCTCCGCTTCCGCAGCGAGCGGGGCCGCATCGTCGTCTGCGCCCTGGGAGCCCTGCACATCCACGTGGGCGTCGCGCTGCTCGAGGGCGACATCATCGACCAGACGCACCGCGCATGGGACATCTCGCGCGGGCCGGCGGAGACCCTCGACACGGCGATGGCGATGCTCGACGAGCTGCTCGAGCGCACCCCCGATGTGCCCGTCTGGGGCGTCGCGGTGGGCGTGCCCGGCCCCGTCGACTTCCTGACCGGCCGCCCCGTCGCGCCGCCGATCATGCCGGGGTGGAACGGCTTCGACGTCCGGCGCAAATTCGAGCAGCGCTACAGCGCGCCCGTCTGGGTCGACAACGACGTCAACCTCCTCGCCCTCAACGAGCGCGCGCGCCGGCGCGACGAGCACGCCGACCTCATCTACTGCAAGATCGGCACGGGCATCGGCGCGGGACTCCTCTCGCAGGGGCGCCTGCACCGAGGCGCGAACGGCGCCGCGGGCGACATCGGACACGTGCGCGTCCGCGACTCGGATGTGCCGTGCCGATGCGGGAAGATCGGATGCCTCGAGGCCGTCGCCGGCGGGTGGGCACTCGTCCGCGACGCCGAGCAGGCGATCGCGGACGGGGCGACCGGATACCTCGCGCGCGCTGCCGCGGAGGGCGAGACCATCACGCCGGAGCGGATCTCGATGGCCGCCGAGGACGGAGACGCCGTCGCGATCGCGCTCGTGCAGCGGTCCGCGCGGGTCATGGGCGAGTCGATCGCCGCCCTCGTCAACATGTTCAATCCGAGCACGATCGTCGTGGGCGGGGCCGTCCCCGCCGCCGGCGAGATCTTCCTGGCCGAGGTGCGGCACCGCGTGTACGAACTGTCGCTCCCCCTGGCGACGCGCGACCTCACGATCGCCCAGTCCGTGAACGACGTGCGGGAGCCGCTGCGCGGCGGCGCCGAGATGGTGCGGGAGCAGCTCTTCGACGCGACCTTCCCGCGGTGGTTCGCGGACGGTCGCCCGACCGTCGAGGGCATCTTCGCCGTGGCCGCCTGAAACACTTCTTCCGCTTTTCGACAAAAGCGTGTAGCTTCCTGTCTCAAGCTCCGAGACACGAGGAAGTGTGCCCCATGTCCGCATCCGTCCGCCTCCGCGGGGAGTAGCCCGTGCCGCTCCCGATCCTGCTGCCCGACGCGCTGTCGTCGACCGAGTCCGGCTTCGCCCTCCGCGTCAGCCTCCCCTGGATCCGCTCCCTTCCGCTCGCGAGCGTGACCGACCTCGCCGTGTCGATCGACGGCGAGCCCGTCGACATCGTCGTGGCGCTCGAACGGCACCGCGTCGCGCCGTCGGCGCTCGCCTTCGAGTCCGGCTGGTGGTTCCTGCAGGACCGGCTCACGCTCGAAGGGAGACGGATGCTGCGCCCCGGCGCCCACGACGTGACGGTGTCGTTCACGCTGGTCGTTCCGTACCTCCAGGCCGGCCCCGATGGTCCGCTGACGCTGCCCTTCCGCGCCGATGCCGCCCTCACCCTCGACGCGCCGCCGCAGGCACCCGCCTCGGTCGTGGACCGAGCGGAGCGGGAGGAACCGCCGCGGATCGACGAGGAAGCGCCCTCCTCCGCGTGGGACCTCGGCGCGAGCGCCTTCAACTGGACTCCCGAGGTGATCCGCGCCGTCCGGCCCGCCACCGACCTCGCCCTCGGCATCGTCGAGGACGGCGTCTCATCGACGATCGAGATCGAGCCCGGTCAGCTGTGGCGCTCGTTCCCCGAGCCGTCCGCGAGCGAGGTGGATGCCTTCCGCTCGCGGATGGAAGCCGTCGGCGGCACCGTGAGCATCCTCGGCGGGAGCCTCGACGACTGGGCGCTGCCGGCCCGGCGACGGAGCGTCGACGAGCGCGTCGCGTTCCTCGAGCCGCAGCTGCGCGCCGCGGCCCTCCTCGGAGCCCGAGGTGTGCGGGTGCCGTTCGGCCAGGCGGGTCCGGAGCTGCTGCGGCGACTCCAGCCCGTCCTCGCCGAGCACGACGTCGTGCTGTACGAGGAGATCCAGGGACAGCAGACGCTCGACGTGCCGGCGATCGCCGAGAACCTGGAGGTGCTCCACGCACTCGACGACCCGCGCATCCGCGTGCTCATCGACATCAGCATGCTGATGCCGTCGCTTCCGCCGAGCTACCTCGACGAGCTGCGCGAGGGCGGCGTGGCCCCCGCCCTCGTCGAGCGGTTGGACACCGCCTGGCGGGAGCCGGAGACGCACGCGGCCGTCATCTCGGCGCTCCGCGGAGGAGACGTTCCGCCCGCCGTGCACACGCTGTTCATGAACCTCCTGATCCGCTTCGGGCGATCGACGGTGGCCGACATCGAGCCGCTTCTGCCGCTCACCGCCGGGGTGCACCTCAAGTTCTGGGACCTCGACGACGCCGACGGCCGGGTCTCGCGGCCCATCGCCGACATCGGCACGGCGCTGCAGCGCGTCGGCTTCACGGGCACGCTGACGAGCGAGTGGGGCGGCCACGAGTGGCTCGACGACGACTCCGCCACGATGACCCGCGCGCACCTCGCCCTCGCCAGGACGGCGCTGGCCGGGGCATCCGTCACCGTCGCCTGAGCGGCGCGCGGCGTTCGACCCTTCGACAAGCTCAGGGGCCGGAGGGCGGGCTCAGCTGTCGGTGGGGGTCCAGGCACTGCCGTCGTCGGAGCTGCGTTCCACCGCGGCGAGGACGCGCTGGATGTGCAGGCCGTCCTCGAACGACGGCTCGGGCTGAGAGCCCTCGGCGATCGCCGTGACGAAGTCCGCCACCTGGTGGCTGAAGCCGTGCTCGTACCCGAGCATGTGCCCCGTCGGCCACCACGGCGCGAGGTACGGGTGGTCGTGCTCGGTCACGAGGATGCGGCGGAAGCCGAGCTCCGTCCCGGGCGCCGTCGCGTCGTAGAAGCCGAGCTCGTTCATGCGCTCGAGGTCGAACGACAGGGCGCCGAGCGACCCGGCGATCTCGATGCGGAGCGCGTTCTTGCGGCCGGTGCGGAACCGGGTGGCCTCGAACGACGCCAGAGCGCCTGACGAGAGCCGTCCCGTGAAGAGCGCCAGGTCGTCGACGGTCACGGCGCCCCGCTCCTCGCGTGCCGTGCCCGACAGCCCCACGCCTTCGCCGAGCAGCGGGCGCTCGGCCACGATCGTCTCGAGGATTCCCGAGACGGTCTCGACCCGCTGCCCCGTGATGTATTCGGTGAGGTCGATCGCATGGGCCCCGATGTCGCCGAGGGCGCCCGAACCGGCGCGCTCCTTCTGCATGCGCCACGTGAGCGGCGCCTCGGCGTCCATCAGCCAGTCCTGCAGGTACTCCGCCCGCACCTGGCGGATCTCGCCGATCCGCCCCGCGGCGACCAGGTCGCGCGCGAAGGTGGCGGCGGGGACCCGGCGGTATGTGAAGCCGACCATCGACCGCACGCCGCGGGCAGCGGCGCGGGACGCGGCATCCGTCATCGCCTCGGCTTCGGCCACCGTGTTGGCCAGGGGCTTCTCGC